>JAWKNX010000003.1:0-177479 GCA_041391465.1 Bdellovibrionales bacterium | reverse complement strand
CGAATTACTGGAACAACGAGGCCTTTCGGCGTGGAAACAGCAATCCCAACATGGCACCCATGGTTGTAAATAAGATCGGTCCCGTCAATTTGAGCATTTACGGCAGGAACTTCCTGCAGTGCCTCACAGACCGCTTTTACGAAAAATCCCATAAAGCCTAAGCCGATATCGTATTTCTTTTTAAAGTCTTCTTTGTACTGCGAGCGAAGAGACATTAAGTGACTCATGTCCACTTCATTAAAAGTTGTCAAAATGGCAGCCGTTTGTTGGGCTTCTACCAGTCTCTTAGCAATGGTCTTCCGCAACTGACTCATGGGTTTTCGAGTTTGTGCCTCGCCAGTTGAAGCACTCTTTGCAGTGGGGAGAGGCGGTGCCGAAGACTTGGCTTCTGTCGGAGTTGGGGCGGCGGAAGCTTTTTGAGTAGGTGCATTTAAAACGTCGGCTTTTGTCAAACGTCCGTCTTTACCTGTGCCTTTGATTCCGGAGGTGTCTACTTTATTATCGGCGACCAGTTTAGCCACCGCAGGGCTCATATGGTTTTTTAAATCAGGGTGAATATCTTTGCCAGGGGAAGCCTGTGCCGAAGCTTCGGCAGGAATGGGTGGGGGCGTCTCGGCACTTCCGCCGGCGGAGGTTGATGCTCCGGCGGCATCCGTATCGATCTCACCAACAACGGCACCAATCTCAACGGTTTCACCCTCTTGAACTTTGATCGACAATTTGCCGGCATTCTCGGCAACGACGTCCACGCTGGCCTTGTCGGTCTCTAGAACGAGAAGTACTTCGTCTCTTTCCACTTGGTCGCCGTCGGCCTTGGCCCACTCTGCGATAGTGGCTTCTGTGATGGACTCTCCTACTGCGGGAACTTTAACTTCGACTTTCACGTTGTTTCTCCTTTAAAGACCTATGCATATTCCATGCAGCCATCAATAACAGCTGATTGTTCTTTCTTATGTACGGCGGACGAACCTGTTGCGGGACTGGCTTTGCTCGATCGACCAATGTATTCCATAGCCACGTTCTGCATTCCCAAGTCATCCAAAAGCCGACGAATATCATGGCCCACAGAGTAATAAGCGCCCATGTTCTTCGGCTCTTCTTGGGCCCAGATCACTCTTTTTAATTTAGGGTACCCATTTAAAAAAGGTGCGAGTTGCGATTTTGGAAATGGATACAGCTGCTCCATTCTTGTAATGGCCAGGCGTTGACTTTGTTTTTCATCTCGCGCTTCTTCCAGTTCGTAGTAGACTTTTCCACTGCAGAGAACAACAGTTTCGACCGTATTTGGATCTTTAATGGATGAGTCGCCAATGACCTCAAGGAAATGGCCATCCGTCAGCTCTTCTAGAGTGGAATGTACTTTCGGGTGTCGCAGCAGTGATTTGGGCGACATGACGATCAGTGGTTTGCGAAAGTCTTTCGCATTTGTCGTCTCATTGCATGAAACAAATTGGCAGGAGTTGTTAAATTACAAACTTGCATGTTTTCCTGTGCACAGAGCTGCAAAAATCTTTCAAGTCGGGCACTGGAATGCTCTGGCCCCTGACCCTCGTATCCATGCGGAAACATAACTAAACCGCTCATTCGAGCCCACTTCACCTCAGCACTGAGAGATGAATTGGTCGATAATCACCTGAGCTCCATTGGCAAAGTCACCAAACTGGGCTTCCCAAATAATTAAAAAATTAGGATCAGAGCTGGAGTTTCCGTATTCGAAGCCCAATACGGCTGCCTCTGACAAAGAAGAGTTATAGACGCAGAACTCGCCGGTTTCGGATTTAATGTGTTTAGCGGGCAAAACTCTTCACCGGTTTCTTGGTCAAAATAAACAGAGTGACGGTGAGTGAATGCCCTTTGGTAGTCCTGCCCGGAGAGTCTAACGGGAGTGCCTCACACAAAGGCTTCCTGTAAGCGAGCAGTTCAGCCAATCCCCAATCGATGGAGTTCTCTTCGATCATTTGTTTACGGTTGCCAATGAGGCGCTACTTTTGAGTTTAATTTAAAGTTGCCAGGGGGTTCCTCTGTTAAAACTTTGATGTGACAGGTGCTAGCTTGACTTTTTCAATGGAAGTGCCTTTGAAACTCTCATCGAAATCTTCTTTCGTTCCTCGGCGAAGCCTGACCACAATCCACCCAGCGCCATCATCTTGCTTTCCGGAGGGTTTTTCCTTACCTTCGTCTAGAGTCAGCTGAAGGTTGTCCATTTTCTCTTGATAAAACCCATCAACAAACGCCTGATCAGAAACTTTTCCTTTAACAAGTTGCTCTCCATAGATCACGCGTACAGTGGGGTGTTTTTTGATCACCTTATACATTTTCGGTTGGGTAAATGCTGGTTCGTCGCCCCTCATTGTGTCCGAAGCGGCGATAGCAAATCAGATCTATGACGATATCTTGGCCAAATTTTTCAAAATCGCATGGCAATTTCCATGGCCTTCACACAAGCTTCCACATCATCGCCATTAACAAGTATTACGGGAGCGTTGATGCCTTTTGCCACGTCCGAACTGTATCGGGTCGATCGAGAGTCTCTAGGGTTTGTGGTAAATCCCACCTGGTTATTCAAAATGACATGGATTGTACCGCCGACTTTGTATCCATCTAAATTGGACAGCTGCAAGGTTTCGGTGACAACACCCTGACCTGTAAATGCAGCGTCACCATGTATTACAACGGGAACGACCTTTTTTCTTTCAACAGTGTCTTTGCGGGTTCTTTGCTTCACTCGCACCATACCCTGTGCAACAGGACCGACAAATTCTAAATGGGAAGGGTTAAACGCTAACGAAAGGTGGCAGTTACCATGGGGAGTTTTGCGATCGGCTGAAAAACCCAAATGGTACTTCACATCGCCTTCATAGGAGGTGTCGATTTTCGCATTACCTTCAAACTCAGAAAGAATGTTTTCCAGTTCTTTACCAAGAAAATTGGCCAATACATTGATCCGTCCACGGTGGGCCATACCAATAACCATTTCTTCCATCTTTACTGCCGTGCCATTGTCTGCCAAGTAACAAAGCATTGGGATGAGGGAGTCGCCCCCTTCGATTGAAAACCGTTTCATTCCAACGTATCGCGAGTGAATGAATTTTTCGAGACTCTCCGTGCGACACAATTGTTTATAAATATCTATTTTTTGTTCCGGTTTAAGTTGAAATTGCGTGTCTTCGAGTTGCTGATACAGCCAAAGTCTTTCCTCGGGCGGGCAATCGGTAACTTGTGCAGTGATCGTACCACAGTAGGTCGCTTCTAAAAAATCAATGAGCTCTTTTAGAGTTGCATTGGGCTTACCAATAAACTGACCTGCTTTGAAGGTGGTGTTCAAATCGGCTTGTGAGAGGTTGTATTTGGCTAAATCCAATATTTCGGCACTGCGACTTTGAATTTTAAGTGGATCCAGATCGGCTTTGAGGTGCCCAAAATCTCGGTACGCTCTTATGAGTCGATAGACATTGAGTTCATTGCCGTCGAGTGCACCCGCCCCAGAACCCGCAGCAGTGGTGCGGCCGGATTCTTCGGCGAACTTCATGCCTTCAAAAAAGTACTTCCATTGAGGATCCACAGAATTGGGATCCTGTAAAAACTGTTCATAAATTTGTTCGACATATTCCATGTTTGAGCGATTGGTGAACCCATCTAACGCCAATGATTTCTCCAAGGTTGTAAATTCACTTTTGTTTACAATATAACAATAAATTGAAAGGCGAGGCATCTCTAAATAATTAAAATCAGTGAAAAATGAAATTCACCGGAGAAGGTCCAGTTGACCCTCTCGAACTTTCAATGGGCGGTGCCTTATTGGTACCAATGACAATGAATTCGCCGGAATGATTTGCCTAGCCATTGGTTCAAACTCCGGCAGGCTTTGTAATTGCCGAATGACCCAGCAATTTGCCAAGGAGCATAATAGAGCTCTATGGATCAGCTACTTTTCACTCTTCGTACAGTTTGGGACATCTTTTTAAAATTTTGGCAATTTCGACTGTATGAAGTGGACGGGAACCCCATTACCCTGGGGACTTTGTTTATTGGAATATTTTTATTGTTTGTGGGTTACCTGTGGGCTCGTCGGCTGTCACAACAGATCACGAACAAAGTGCTCACTCGATTTGAAATCGACGAATCCATTCGGGCTTCGCTTTCACAGGTCATTTTCTATGTTCTACTCATTATTTTTACGCTCTTCATTTTGCATCTGCTCAATATCCCAGTGACAGTTTTTACGGTCCTTGGGGGTGCGTTGGCCATCGGGGTCGGGTTTGGATCGCAAAACATCGTTAATAACTTTATCAGTGGTCTCGTCTTGATGGTCGAGCGACCTATCCGTGTGGGGGATGTTATTGATGTGGGAACTTTACAGGGGACTGTTGAAGAAATAGGCACTCGATCCACTAAAGTGAAGAGTTTTGACAACACTCACGTCGTGGTCCCCAACTCCTCGTTTCTCGAAAAAAATGTTTTAAATTGGACGCTTTCAGACAACGTTGTGAGAAATAAAGTGATTGTTGGCGTCGCCTATGGATCTCCGGCGCGAAAAGTGGAAGAGCTGTTGCTAGAGGTGGCAGAAAGTAATGAACACATCCTGCGCCATCCTAAGCCGGCGGTCATATTTTCGGATTTTGGCGATAGTGCGCTGATCTTTGAACTTTACTATTATGCCCGGTTGCGCACCATGATCGAGCTTAAAAAGATAGCAAGTGAAATCCGATTTTCAATTGATGATTGTTTTAGGCAAAGCGGAGTAGTGATCTCATTTCCGCAGAGAGATGTCTATTTAGATATCACCCACCCTGGCCATCAGAATGCTGTCTTCAGATCAGTCTTAGATTTGTGTTATTTTAGTGCTGTGTGGCCTGTGTCATCCCTTTTTTATTTCCAGTGCCGGTGCCCTGCGGTACCCTAGCGGCATGAATAATTATGGTTTTACAGAAATCATTTACAGAGAGTCAGTCGGAGCTTTGCTTTTTGTATTGATCGACTAGAGGGGCCATTGAAAACATGGGTGGCCTCCAGCTATTTGATTTGTCGCATTTTAGACACCATAGAGGATTCAGATTGGGCCACGCGACCTGGATTACAAAACAAAGCTTTTAAACATTTTGACCAATTTATTTTTGTTCGTCCCGATAAGGACCAGGTGCAAAAATGGAGTCAGCTATTTCCAAAAAACATTCCGGCAGGAGAGCGGCAGCTCATTGTCGATGCCTCGAGAATATTTAATGAATTCCATGGGTTCTGAAAAGGTTCAAGAGATTATTCAATCCACAGTGATTAGCATGTCAGCGGGGATGCAGCACTACGCAAAACAGACGCAAAAAAAGGGCTTAAAAATTAAAACGCGGCGGGAATTGAATCGTTATTGTTTTTTCGTTGCGGGTGTTGTCGGTGAGTTGCTGACAAAGTTGGCGGCCATTGGTCGACCTGAAATGAAGACGGACAAAGAGATGATGGTTGAGCTTAATCACTTGACTTTTTGCAGAAAGTGAATCTTTAAAGATCAACGCTCGGATGAATTGGAAGGGCGATCTCGATATATGATCGAATGGATGTATATCATAGCCTTTCTGGTCACGCTGAAAAAGCCATGCAATACATTGAGAGTATTCCGCAGAAGTTGGTTCACTATCGATTGTTTTGCTCTTGGTCGGCTTTTCTTGCTTTGGCGTCTTTGCTCTTCGATTGAAAAGTCTTATGTACAAAATAGACCTGAATTGAAAATTTCGAGGTTTGAAACAAAGACTCGCTTATATTGGTGGAATCGCTTGTGGAATATCCTAAAGTCTTGAGAAAATTCTATGAAGGCCTTGCGGACAAAGCCGGTTTGCTACTGCAAGAACCTCTAGAGCCTTCTTCCCGGGGAAGCCGTTGGCCATAAAGATGATAAATGGTTTAAGGTGGCCTATCAGGGCCAGGGATTAAAAAGGGATGACTTCGCGGAAATCGCGTCCTCTGATGTTGGAGTTTTTCATCAACTTGGACCATCAACTCTTTTATCTCATCAATCGAGATAGAATAATGAGTGGTCGCACAGTTTTTAGAGTTTTCACTAACCTCCATCACTTGAGAGTGTTCACTTTTGGAATTGTGCCTCTAGTATTTGGATTTTGGATTTATAAAAAAAAGGGTTGGCGGTCAAACACATAGGCGCGTTGATTTTGGTGGTTGGAACGGCGGATGCGTTTAGTTATCGAGTGGTAAAGCAGCTTTCCCTATCGGGATCGGCCCAATAATCACCCCGGAGTGGCGTCTATTTTAAAAGTGAATCACGGGCCAAAATCTTCAAGCTTTCCTTCTAATCACGCCATGAATATGGGTTCTTTGGCGGCGGCACTGACATATATGGTTCCGCCAGCAAAATGGCTATGGTGGGGAGTTGCCGGGCAATTGCATTTAGTCGCATATACGTTGGAGTGCACTTTCCCAGTGATGTAATAGCGGACTCGTTTTTGGATTTTTCTGGTTTCGAATGTGGTTGTGGATTTGGCGAAAGTCGTCCTCAATAATGAAGCGCTCAAAACAGGATGTTGTGTAAAAAAATGAACAAAAATTCCTTTAAACATCATTTCGAGGGGAATCGCCCACTTGAAGATTGCCTGTAAACTAGCTCGCCCGCATCTAAGGGCTACTTACCGTTGAGATTCCAGTCGTAATGGGTGTGCTCCACTTCGAATTCTTGACTCACTTTTGCTGTAACTCTTTATCGTCGGTCATGTAGGGAGAAACAAAGTTTTTAACTGAGCCCTTCGACTTTACAAAGTCTTCTTTGAACCAATCAAAAATTTTAGATGATGAAGGTTTTGCGCTCGGCATCTATAGAGTTTCTACTTTTATCCTGAAGAAAGACTTTGGTTTGCAGCTCTAGTTGCTCTTCTAAGCGAGTCGCTGTATAGGCCTCGTTGAGAAGGCGGGGGCAGCCAATGGAAGCACAGTTGAGGGCGAAGTGAGTGCGTGGTTCACTGTACTTTTTTCGAATCACTTCATGCTCGATCCAATCCAAATGACGTTTTTTTACCTAGAAGGTTAAAAAACTTTTCTTCCATGGCTGGAGAAAAAGCTTCCAATATCTTTTATGGACTCCACAGGATAGTGATCTAGAATGAGCTTGATTGTAAAGCTATTGTAAGCATTGACTAAAAATGCCAGTTGCTGCTCTTCACTCCAAGAGTCGAAAAGTTTTTGTTGAACGGCAGAAAACGAGTTTAATATCTCATCCAGGTTTTTTCGATCCATCTTCCACTTTGCATAACTGACCGTGGATTTTGGCCCATCAATGGAAACGTATTTTTGTAGTTCTTTTGTGAGAGCCTCATATTCGTGGCTAAATATGTAGGGTCGGGGTTTTGCGGAAGACTTACTTTCGTTGCCATTGAGGGAGAGAAAACAATCCTAATAGACATATTAATATTAACCTCTGAGCCATTTAAAAAACCTTTCTAGTTGACGGAGGGCCCCTTCGGGTTTCCGTTTTCGTTTCCAGTTGCCGGCAAGATACTTATTGGCTTCAGCCATAGTCGGGTAAATATGAATAGTCCCTAATATGCTGTTGAGCCCAAAACCATGTTTCATGGCGGCAATAAATTCAATAATCAAGTCACTGGCATTGGCAGCGACAATCGTGGCACCAATGATTCTATCGGTTCCAGGTTGAGTCAGCACTTTCACCACACCATGATCTTCGCTGTCGGCGATGGCTCTGTCCAAATCATCAATTTCATAAGTGGTTATTTCATAGTCCACCCCGGCTATTTGCGCGGATTTTCGGTGTGCCCTACAGTGGCCACTTCTGGGTCTGTGTAAGTGGCCCATGGGATGACAGAATAGTCCACTTTAAATGATTTATTAAAAGGCGGTGGGATGAATCGAGTCAGTGGATTGAACAATGAGTTTACGCAAGCATAATAGCCTGATGGGCGGCAACGTGGGTGAATTGATAAGGGCCAGCGACATCTCCACAAACGAAAATATTCTTATAATTAGTCGCTAGAAATTCATCGTGATCAATGGTTCCCTGTCTTTGGATTTAGCCCAATTCTTCCAAACCAAACCCCGTTACATTGGCCTGGCGCCCGATGGCTACAATCACCTGATCAAAGAGAATTTCTACATCGCCCTTGGGGCCACTGGCGACAAGAATTTTTTGTCCATTGAGAATTTTAAATTCTTTTGCCGTATGGCTCGTCTTTAATTGAATACCTTCTTTTAAAAATTTACGATTGATGTGATCGGAAATATCATCGTCTTCTCGAGCCATTACGCGTGGCTGTGCTTCGACCAAGGTGACATTGGATCCTAACCTTTGAAAGCTTTGAGCCAATTCTGCGCCAATTGGGCCACCGCCCAACACAACTAGGCGCTCGGGCCGCTCTCGAAGCTCCCATACGTTGTCAGACGTGAGAGGATCAACTTGATCGACACCGGGGATCGGAGGGATTAGGGGTCGGGCTCCGGTGGCCACCACGATAGCTCTTGTTGTAAGAACTTTTCCGTTCACCTCGACTTCATAAGGAGTGCGAATTTTTGCCGCCCCTTGGATGCATTCCACGCCAAGATTTGTGTATCTCTCTACACTATCATGCGGTTCAATTTTTTTAATAACGGATTGTATGCGGCTCATTACATCTGCAAAGTCATAATCCACACTGGCCGATTTGAAGCCAAATTCTTCAGCCCGTTTTGTCAGCGACAGGATTTTAGCGGAGCGAATCATTAGTGCTGCATTAGGAACACAGCCTGTATTCAGGCAATCGCCACCCATTTTATGTTTTTCGATGAGAGCCACTTTGGCTTTAGAGTCGCTGCAATGTAAGAGGTCACGAGGCCTGCAGAGCCGGCGCCGATGACGATGAGGTTATAATCAAATCGATTGGGTTTTCGATAATTCATGAGTTTTGACTTTCATGGGTCGGAGGTGAAGGTGGAGATTGTGGCCTAAAATGCGCCATCACCTTTTTAATGATGATCGGTAAAACACCTAAAGCGGCAAAAGACAATATCATTTCAAGTGATAGGATCCTTTAAAAGACGTGATTTTCGAGAATTGCGTCCCGGCGTTGACATAAACTATTGTGCCAGGGAGCATGCCAATTTGACTGACGAGGAAAAGGTTCCCACTTTTATGGGCGTTAGTCCCATCACTAAATTAATAACAAAAAATGGAAAAGCCGGTATCAGGCATGTGGAGAATAGGTAAAATCCCCCCTCCTTTTCGACGCCATCATTGATCACTTTGAGTTTGTCCCCAAACTTTTTTTGAATTGAATCTTTAAGTAAAAACCGGGCTGCTAAAAATGCGAGAGTGGCTCCTATGGTGCTTGCAAAGCTGACTAAAATCGTCCCTTGCAATACACCAAATAAAAACCCACCCATCAGGGTTAATATCGCAGCCCCAGGTATGCTGAGTGCGGTAACACCTATATATGAGCAAATAGAGGCTGGGTGTGAGGATGGGGTGGGCTAAATTATAGTTAGCAAAATCTTGTTTCTTTTCCTGCATGTATTCAAACGAAAGATACTGATCAGGTGAAAGTGCCAACTACAAAAACGGCGACGAGTAATCCAAAAACAATAAGTAATTGACCTGCTTTTATATTTTTCACGGAATCCCCGACTTCGGCGTATAAAAAATACCTTTATAGGGTAAAAGAGTTGCACGGAGTCTGTCTAGAAGTTTCCCTGAATCTATCTATGAGGCTAAGCAGTGATTCAAAGCGTGAACTCAACACCAACAAGAGTGTAATCATCGTCTTGGTCGAATTCGCCACGATACTCATCCACTTCGCTGACTATTGTGCTAATAAAATCGTCAACGGGGCGCTGAGTGTTTTTCTTAACCATTCGAACAAACTTTTTTAGACCCAATTCTTTTTTAGTGTCATGTTTTTCGGTTTCAAGAATTCCGTCTGTGACAAGGTACATTTTCTTAATCTCGCTCAAGTCTTGCTCGTAACGCTGAGGCCTTTCTGTGCTCGCACCCAGCGGTTGCCCCGTTAAGCCGACGGCATCAATCACGTTGGCTTGATCCTCCATAACGATAGGAGTGAGCCATAAACCAAGCACGGAATTTGTTATCACCACGTCACACTCGATGGCCGTCAAGGTCATCTAATATTTACTTTCGCCAAAAACTCAGTAAAGTGCGTTTGCAGCTGATCCAAGATTTGATTGAAATCTCCTTTTTGGATCGTAGAGCGTTTTCATAAATGACGAAAGGGATGCGGTTACCATGGCAGGACCCGCTCCGTGGCCAGTCACATCACCCACAAGAAGTCTTAATTTGTCGTCTTGAGCGTCCAGCCACCACCAGTCTCTCCACACTGCGTAGCAGAGCGGTAAATAGAGGCGAGGTTGTACTTCGCTTTTTTCAAATGGTCCACTTGAGGGAGCAGAAGAGTTTGAACGGCAGCGGTCAGTTCCAGCTCTTTTCCAAAAGGGCTTGTTCTGCTTCGGTTCTTTTTTTGTCCGAAATGAAGTTTTCAATGTCACTTCGACTACCAAATCGAATGGCGCCAATAGCGAACAGAGTAACGAAGATTCCGCTGAAGTGGCTGGAGAATTCTCGCCCGGCCTCATAGATAAAAATCCATTGGCTCGCCATGGTGAAAACAGTCAGCGCAAGAGACCAAAATAAATTGAGTCGTAAAATAAGGAAGGAAAACATAACAGTGGTGTAAGGTAAGATATACGGCATGGCTTCATAGTGAAGGTAGGCCCAGGCCTGGCAAACGTTCAATCCATACAATGTTATGATTGTGGGGAGTCGAAAATGATCCGATTCAATAACGGGCCTATAAAATGAAAGGCCCAAGAGATCAGCATCAGTGTGGAAAGGCCCACTCGCATAATTTGCCAGCCCAGAGGTGGTTGCAAATTCATTGGAATATCAAAGAAGAAGTAGTGCCAAAGCCACACTAAAATTCCAATAGGCATCAAGTAGCGCAAAATCAACACATGGTAATGTCTTTGATCTGCTTGCCACTGCTCGAGCCACTCGGGTCGGTTTTCTCGCTTAAAGAGTAGATCGGGAAAGAGTGTATATTTAAATCCGAGCTTTTTGGGTTCTGCTTTAGATGCTTTTTTTGCTGCCATATATAAAGATTATTGACTTAATTTATTTGACAATCATTCATTTTCAAACCAAGATCGATTCACTCGAAGGTGATTGGAGCCGGAAAAGTGAGAGAGCAGGCATGGGACAAGTTTTCTGGTAAAAATGACTCTAGCCTGTTGACTTAATGCAGTAACTTGTGGTTTTTGGTGGAGATGAAAATGAGTCTCGATAAAATATAAAAGTTTATATAAATATGAACTAAAATGTTGTAAAATTGTTAACATACTGTAATCACACAATTAATAATTTTAAAAAAAGTTTAAAAAGTTTGAACAATGAAGAAAGATCAGTACAATAAGCAAGAAAATTTGGAGAAAACAATGAAACTACTTCCTGACATCTCCCATGAGTCCTCTGCCAGTGTCGCCGGTGCCCTGGAAAAGTCGGCATGGAGGCGATTGAGTTGCCTGTGAATGTGGCAACAGGATCAGATCAAACTTTGCTTTTACCCGCCCGTATTGGTGCGTTTGTGAGTTTAGACAATGAAAACGCGAAGGGCATTCATATGTCGCGACTTTACTTGAGCCTTAAAGAGGGCCTGGCCAATAAAACGTTGTCGTTTTCGGTGCTGTCGCAGCTGTTGGACGAATTTGTAGTGAAACAAGAGGGGCTGAGTCAAGACAGTTACTTAGATGTGGAGTTTGAATTGCCTGTTGAGCGAAAAGCACTGCTCAGTGGTCAAGTGGGTTGGCGACATTACGCTGTGAAAATGTTCGGTCAGCTCAAGGGGGCGTAAACATGTGGGCATGAAAGTCAGTGTTGTTTATTCTTCAACTGCCCTTGTTCGGCAGCTTTGTCTCTGCCATCTCATCAGTGAGGAATTCCTAAAGCAGCATTCCAGTGGTGATAAGGTAAGTGTTAAAGATGTGGCGCAATGGTTGGAAAAGGAAACCTCCATTGTGGCAACACCGCATGCTCAAAGAAGTGTGGCGGATGTGGAAGTCGTATTGAAACCAGGCACTCAAATGCAGCCCCTGCAATTGATTGACGACTTAGAACGAGTCTTAGGGACGCCGGTGCAGTCGGCGGTGAAAAGGCAGGATGAACAGGAGTTTGCTCGGCTCAATGCGAGTCATTTAATGTTTTGTGAAGATGCTGGTCGGAAGGTGCAGGCGCTGTTGAAAAATCAGCCCGAGATCATCGATTATCGTGCGAAGCTGAGTCATAAAGAAAGTTTACATCCACACGATGCCGTTTGTTTTATTAGTAAAAATTGAGAATCAATAAAGGAGCCGATATGGGTTACAATAATAAAGAATTTACGGTGCAAACCGTTGCCAAAGTGGGTGGAGAAACTCCACAGTTGGCGATTGGCTCGCAGCCCAATGAGCCCGCCATTGTTGAAGAGCTTGTACAGCGTGAAGCCCTAAGCCAGATTGATTTTAAACGCATTATTAGAGAAATGGGCTTGAAGGTTACGCAACAACGTTTGGCCATTTTAAAAGCACTTTCCCAGGGGAGAGCTCACGTCACGGCCCAAGAGGTCTACGAAATGGTACATGCGGAGTATTCTGACATTGGGTTTGCCACAGTTTATCGATTTTTAAGAAAGTTGACGGAAACCGGCTATGTGACTGAAGTGAGAATGGGAGGGCTTCCGGCCCGCTATGAACTCACTCCTCGTCGACATCATGATCACATCACCTGTGTCGACTGTGGTAAAATCGTTGAGTTTGAAAATTCAGAAATCGAAAGACTGCAACGCGAAGTGGCTGAAAAACATGGGTTTATATTGAAAAACCATGTGTTAGAGCTTTATGGTCATTGCCAGCAATGTTAAGATAAGCGGTTTGTTTTTGCCCTCTCATTGAATGACATTCGGGGTAAAACATCGGCGAGGCATTGTTTGAAATCACAAGACCATCAACAGGGAATTCATGTTAAAGGGGCTCTTGAACACAATCTCAAGGGTGTGAATATTTTTGTGCCGAGAGACCAGATCACGGTGGTGACTGGGCTCAGTGGCAGTGGCAAATCCAGCATTGCATTTGATACCATTTATGCCGAAGGCCAACGCCGATATATTGAAAGTCTCTCCAGTTACGCTCGACAGTTTTTAAACCCTTTGAAGAAACCCGAGGTGCAAAGCATAGATGGCCTTTCGCCAGCAATTGCAATAGATCAAAAGTCCATCGGACTAAGCCCTCACTCCACGGTAATTTTACTCACTGCATTTATGATTATATATGCGCCTATTGCTTTATACTCGGGTGTGCCCAATTGTCCGACTCACAATATTCCGGATACTAGTCAAACCCCTCAGGAAATTGTCGAAGACGTTTTTAAATTAAAGAAGGGAACCAAGTTTCTCGTGTTGGGCTCCAGTGGCTCAGGGCAAAAAGGGTGAGTTTCTTAAAGAGTTTCAGAATTGGATGAAAAAAGGGTTTGTACGGGCGCGTGTTGACGGAAAGTGGATCGAGTTATCTGAAGCAAAAAAACTGCAAAAGCATAAACAACACGATATTGACTTGTTGATCGACCGTTTGGTTATAGATGAAAAATTCAAAGAACGATTGAATGAAAGTGTTAATCGATCGATTGCTTTAGCGAACGGGCTTGTTGATATTGAACCTGTGGGTGAAGAGAAAAAAACCTACTCCATTCACAAATCTTGCCCGGAGTGTGGGTATGCCTTCCCCGAGTTAGAGCCACGATACTTTTCCTTTAACAACCCTCGTGGTGCCTGTGAGGCCTGCGATGGCCTTGGAGTGGTAGAAGATATCGAAAACTGGGAGGAGGAAGACTCAAGTGAAGAAGAGGAAAGAATATGTTATTGACAACATACCAATACTTGCCTGCCAAGGCAGTCGATTGAATGATCGGGCTCGAAATGTATTTATACAGGAAAAAAACATCGCCGCTCTCAATATTTCGGCGGAGGAGTTGCTGGAGTTTTTTGAGCAAACGCCTGCGCCAAAAAATCAACCTCAGGTTTATGAAAAAATAGTAACTTTAAATACAAAGCTCGATTCAGAAATATTTAGTCAGGTAAAGACACCATATCTCTATGAGTCGTGTTGCACGCTCTCTGGGAGAGTCGCAGCGGATTCGACTAGCCACACAGATGGGTTCATCGTTGATCGGTGTTCTCTATGTGTTCGGGCTGTGAACCAGCATTGGATTGCACCTAGAGATCATCAAAAGCTGCTACAGATATCAGGGGGAACAATCGTGGGGAAAATACCATCCTCATGGTGCGACACGGTGAGGACACTATTCGCAGTGCCGACCACATCATTGATATGGGGCCGAGCTGGTTACTCTCGGCGGACAAGTGATGGCCGAAGGGACCCTCGATGAGATTATGGCCAACTCTGAGGTTGCCGAAGTATTTGAGTGGTACAATAAAGATTCCGCTGCCGGAAAACGGCGAAAAGCCCAAGACAATCAATTTGTAAACTCGGTGGAGCCAAAGGCAATAACCTGAAAGGTGTATCCGTCGATTTACCGCTGGTGAAGTTGCTTAGTGGGAGTGACGGGTGTATTCAGGCAGTGGTAAATCGACTTTGATTCGTGAAACCCTACGAAAATTAGCTCTAGCATTTTTATAAAGCCAATTATTAGACAGAGCCTTTTGATAACGTGAAGGGCTTGAAAATCTCGACAAGGTGATTGAGTCAGTCAGCGACCGATCGGTAAGACGCCTCGATCCCTGCCGGCCACGTATACTGGACTGTTTCCCATGATTCGGGGTTTGCTGCGGAATATTCTGAATCGAAAATTCGTGGGTTTGGCCCGGGGCATTTTAGCTTTAATGTAAAGGTGGGCGCTGCGAGAACTGTTCTGGAGCGGGTCGAAGGTAAAATTAGAAATGCACTTTTGTGGCCGATGTTTATGTGGAGTGCGAAATTGTGTCTCGGTCGACGCTACAATCGCGATGTGATGAATATTAAGTATCGTGAAAAAAACATTGCGGACATTTTAAATAATGTGGCGGAAGCATTACTGAGATTTTTTGAACATCGCTAGCACATTCACAGAAAATTACAGACGCTCTCTCGCGTGGGCCTCGATTATGCCAATCATTGCGGGTCAGAGTTCGAAAACTCTCTCGGGCGGTGAAGCGCAAAGAGTAAAATTGAGCAAAACTACGCCAAGCGCGGTACGGGACGGACCATTTATATTTTGGACAGACCCACCACAGGTTTTACTACCGTTGTCGCTAAGCTCATTGAACTTCTGCATGATTTAGTGGACCAGAATACTACGTATTGGTTATCGAGCATAATCTTGATGTCGTAAAAATTGCGACTACATCATTGATATGGGACCTGAAGGCGGCAAATACGGTGGAGAATTGAATCGTTGCCGGAACTGAAAGTCTTCAATCTGAGCGCAGTTGCCTTTTGGACATCATTTAAAAGCCCACTTAGATTAGCAGACGAAGATTCAACGGCATCGATTTTCTATAAAGTGTTAGTTTTAGAGTTTGTTTCTGGTTTCTTCACTTCACTCATCTAAAGTCCTGCTTTGCGGAGGCCTAGCCACATCGAACATCTAGGCCATCCGACCCGCGGGAGTCGGTTCTGAAACCTAGATTCCTAATGAAGGTCAAATTCATCAGTGCCTCAATGTAACTCTGTGATCTTGTTGATGTTTTATTGCAACTTGCCGATAAGGACATGATGGAATTTTTTGTTACAGGAAAACGCAATTGTCTTGAAATTTGATGTGCCGGAGTGGGCACGAACGACAGCCAACTCACTTTTGATTAACGTAAAGGTTAAGATAAGCACGTTTTATCATTGCTGTCGTGTGGGGGCGCTCGGCTCGTCAGTTGGCACAAGCCATGGGCCTCAACGAATACGATCAAATGCGATTAATTACCGCTCTTTTTCATGATATTGGCAAAGTAGGCACGCGCCTGATGAAAATATTATTTAAAGCCGGGTCGTTTGGATAAAGAAGAGCCAGCGAGTGGTAAATCCATGCCCTCATGAGTGCGGCCATCATTGAACCATTAAAGGGCGATGAGTTTTCGGTCCCTTTTGCCAGGCATTCGTGCTCACCATGAACGCATAGATGGCCATGGCTACCCTTATCAGCTCAGTGGTGAACAGGTGCCACTTGCGGCTCGAATCATCGCCGTCGTGGACTGTGTGGACGCCATGATGAACACACGCCCCTATAGAAGGGGATTAACTTTTGACGTCGTCAAAGAAGAACTCGTGGAGTTTTCTGGGACGCAGTTTGACACTCACATCGTTAGGTTTATCTCGATGCAGTTCCTTTTGGAAGCACGTGAGGAGAAAGACGATGGCGAAGCCATTGTTCACCATATTCTTAAAGCGGGTTAATTATTTATCCGCACTTCTCCTACTGTTTTTCAACTTCCGGTACTGGCCGATGTTTGCAAAGGCCCTTCGTTGGCCAATCTAAAATAAAAAACTTCCTACTGCTCCCGGTGCGAAACACTCCACCCAGTATCACCACATGTCGATAATCCAAACCGAACAATAGTAATCGTCCATGGATTAAATATAACGGTGTCCATTATGGATGATTTACGTTTGACTTTCAACGACGAAAAAAACTAATTTTATCCAGATCACCATGCGTAGCCCCATTTAGAATTCAAAAGGATTTTGAGACGGTGAACGGAGAGATTTGGAACGATCAACTATTGGCCCATTACTGCTTACACAAAAGCTTAAAATATCACCTGAGCGGCCCATTATATCTTGGGTTTTCATGGGGGGCGCCATCACCGAAAACAGTGCATCAGTATCAACTGGAGCCCCAGTGTAATGTGGTCGCGCCCGCATTAGAGCTTCCATGGTTTTCCCGATTGATAGCGCTAGCCAAATATTTACCCTAGAGCTGGGTGGTGCCCTCGGCCAGTAGCATGGAGTACACAAAGTCATGTCGGGCTCTTCATTGGCGCTTTACAGTAGTTTATATGATCAGTACTCGCATTTTTCAAAAAAATAAAGAGCATCATTTTGCACAAAAAATCAAAGGGCATGTCATGTGGGCGACAGTGATACCTTGGTGGATTTTAAGAATGTGGCGATATTATTGAAGCCCCATGGTCGAAAAACTGGAAGTTCACGATACTACCGACAAAAAGAAAAACTCCCCGATGTGCTGTGGGGGCATCTATTGGTGGTAAAAAAATTATTTCCCGAAGCGGAGTGGAAAGGTTTAATTCAAAATCAAGCGGACTTTTAATCCAACCATTCGGCCACATCCAGTGCGTGGTAAGCAATATTATATCGGCTCCAGCTCGTTTAATGCTGGTGAAATTTCAACGCAGTGGTTTTTTCATCGCCATCCGTTTTGCTTGCAGCCGCCTTCACCGTAAGCGTACTCACCACTGACGTTATGACCGCTACCACAGGTACAGTGCTGTATTTTTAAGTCGACGGTATCAGATAGGAGGGCAGGCTTAACCATCACCATGTCGGCCTTCTGCAAGATCTACTTCAATTCCCGCAGGGCCTTCTCATCAGTTTCGCCGGGTTCGCTTTGATAGGTTTTTTGCTCACCCATTTTAGGAGCTGAATCCAGTGCTTCCGAAACGGTCTGCGTAAGCCCCAGAGGCGTGCGCCGTCTTGGAGGAAAGGATGCCGACGTTTTCAAAGCCTTCTTTATCGAGGCTTGTCGAATGGCTTTCACGCGGCCATCCATCATATCCACGATAAGTACTACCACTTCTCGGCTGTGGCTCCAGCTCATGCCATTTAACGAGGACCTCCAGCGTTTTGTGTTCAAGAATTTCATCATTTTCAACAATACCATCGTGGCCATCACTGGAGTAAGGGTCCATAGCCACATCAGTAATAAGAATCATTGGGATATTAAGTGCTGAGGAGTGTTCGAAGCGTCGTTGCGGCAGTCCATCGTGATTGCGGCTTTCGGGCTGTGTAGGTCTTTACGTTCTCCTCCAGGGCTGGAAAGAGTCGCAATAGCTTTAATACCACGCTTTTCAGCTTTGGCGACCACTTTGGTGAGCTCATCTAAACTGTAACGACAACACCCGACTGGACTCAATGGGTTGTCATCGTTTTCTCCATCGCAAACAAATAACGGTAAAATGAGATCGTTCACCGTGAGTTGAAATTCTTGGCAAAGGTTGGAGGCGGGACTTTTTCGATTGCGACGACAGTCATTGCGGTTACAATTGGCTGTTTAAAAACCCTACTTTTCAAACGGAAACCGGCCCGTTAGGTTTTTCTAGTATAGTGGTTAGCTCAATGAGTGGTAAACCGATAATGCTGCGAAAGAAATCCTGGGTCTGTATTTTTTCAAACAACCCCAAGCCTCGGCCCCTTCAATTTTGTATCCTCCACTTCTTTGATCGCCAAACATTCATGATATACAAAGGCTTCGATTTGCTCGGCACTTAACGAGCGCATCGTCAGCTGTGTTGTATCGGTGTAAACAATCCGCTTCTTAGAGGACAGCTTTACAGATCTGAGGTGAGAGCTCATGAGTGCGCCCTGAAGGAGGGCGATTTGTTCGCAGTTTTTTCAAGGTTTCAGGCTTGCCTAAAATCCGTTCATCAATTGTCGCCACCTGATCACTGCCGATGACAATCGCATCCGGAAATCGCTCCCTTTGGACAAGGCTTACACTCGGCAAGGGATTCACTCACTTGCAGTGGAGTGAGGCTTTGGTTTTTACTGGCCTCCTCATCCACAAGAGGGTTCACAACTGGGAACTGCAGGCCTAGGGCTTCTAATTGTTTTTTTTCGGTAAGGGCTTTTACTGAGCTAGATGATTTCCATATCTTTAAGGTCTTACAAAAAATCCAAAATCAATAGAACTTAGACCATTGCAGCGCGTTATTATGTCGGGTAGCCCTACCCCCCAGATCTCTTTTAAACTCAAGAGGAAATTCAGCAAGGATATGCTTCTATGTATGTACACAACCTCTAGTCTTTTCTCTTGGAGTTTCCTTCTGGGAAGGCCAGGGCATTCGATGGTACGGACTGGCTTATTTGTCGACTTTTGTTGTTGAGTATCTATTCACGCAGTATTTAGCGCGAAACGGACGCATTTATCTTAAAGTGGAGCAGGCCGGAGACTTTATCCACCTGGGTGGCCATTGGTACCATGGTGGGCGGCCGATTGGGTTGTGCCTGTTTTACTGAGACTTTATTTGGTCACATCCAGTGTTCCGTTTTGGGGAGTGTTGGCCGTTCCTTAAGGCGGGATGGCCGATCGCTGGTAACATATTAGGTGTGGTCTTTGTGTTGGTATTTTGGGCGAAAGCATAATGTGCGCTGGCGAACTCTACTTGATATTTGTGCCATGATTGGTGCCTTCGGAATTGGCGTGGGTCGCATTGCGAATTTTATCAATGGCGAATTGTTTGGGCGAGTGGCACCCGCGGGTTTCAATGGGCTGTTAGTTCCCCGGTGATTCAATACTGGGCCGGGTATCACAAAAATCGCCTGACGGAGTTACAGCCTGTTGCTAAAAGTGATGGAGGGCATTCCTGAGTTAAAGCAAAAGCTTTTGGTGACTTCTTCGGAGTGGAGCAGTGGATTTAGCTACAGCTACAAAATCGGATGTACAAGCCAAGGTTAACTATGCTCTGGATACAATCGTCTGGGCTACAGTATGGGTATAATCAATGAATGTTCGGCGTTGAACCAATTCTATCGGCTCGTTACCCTCCCAATTATGTCTGGGAGGCTTTGATGGAGGGATTTATTGTGGGGCTGGTGATAATACCATCGTTTGGATGAAGCCACGTAAGCCCGGGTGGTCGCAGGTGTTCGGTGTGGTGTATTCACTGGCCGAATTTTAGGTGAGCAGTTTCGTATGCCGGACGCCCATATCATTTTCAAAATATCGGCATGACCCGCGGTCAGTGGCTCAGCATAGGTTTTACTTTTGTTCGCCCATCGGCTTTATTTGGTTCGCCTCAAAGAGCGATGACGAAAAAGGCCGGCGGCTGGCTAAAACCTTCATAAGGTGCCAGGCGTCTATTTTGGATTCACGCAAGTCCCAAAAGGTGCGGACCCTACTTTCGGGACGTGACCGCATTAGACGCTACCGGTCTCAAAGTCGGTCCGCACCTTTTAGGTTTTAGGCAGAGTAAGGGCGAGTCTTGCCCCTGTGGACGGAGTTCTGAAGGTGATCTCCTCCACTTCATCAAGAGGTATCGGTAGAATCGCATCTGAATCGGAGATGGCGGTAAACTTTTTAATGTATTTCCATTTATTTTTGAAATTTAAGGGATTCTCTTAACTCTATTAAGTTATTGCCACCGACGGCTTTAGCTGGTGCCCCGTGACTATAGGGAGAGCGCCAGGAGGCAAAACCCACCCATGCGGGTTTGCTCCATCTCCAGCCGCCAGCAACTCATGAATCAAAGTGGGTGGAATCAAGTTCTTAAGGGCTCTCCTATTGGTGTGACTGATAAAATCATCTGTGCCGTAATAGAGGATCAATTGATTCGTCACATTCATTACAAAGTAATATTGACCAAACGTCCGCATAAATTCGAGACTATCGCAAATTTCAGCCAGGGTCGTGGTGTCTTTGATGAGTTCTGTCCCTTGTTGTGCGGGCGCGCTTTGCTTTTCTTTCCACTCTTTTAACTAGGTCTAAAAAATCAGTAAAAACTAAAGAGCATCTTCTTTAAACTCTTTAAATGAAATGGAGTTTTCCATGGTGATTCAATGAAATTTTCAGCACTTCCACCCACTTGCGAGGGAAGCCGTAAGACGATATCAGGAAACAGTAGAAAATGGAATGAAGAATTTTCAAAACTAAATTGCTGTGGTCATTTCACGAAGGTTGAAAAAGCTGTTTTGCTATCTGCTGACAGGAACTCCCAAATTAATCTTAGTCACTGTGGCCTTTCGAAAAATCTTTGGAGTCAAAAAGTTCGACAGGTGCAGGCGTCTGTTTGGATGCACCAAGTCCCAAAAGGTGCGGACCGACTTTTGGGACCAACTTTCCGTCTAATGCGGTCAGCCCAAAAAGTCGGTCACACCTTTTCGTGGAGGATTAAAAAAGCCAGAGGAGGACTGCTCTGGCTCAACAAATTCGTTGTATATTTTTATTAGCAGAAGCTTTCGTCGAAAGCCACTTCGCCGGTGACGCCGGCCTGGTAGGCAGACACTCTGCGCTCAAGAAATTAAGTGAGCTCTTGTGTATCCTGTAAATCCATAAACGGAAACGGGTTTTTCACGTTCAGTAGGGAGCAATGTTCTTCAAACGCTCTAAGCGAAGATCGGCAGCTATCTTTAAAGTAAGTGCTGTGCTGCTCTTTTCACTCAGTCCAGCAAAGCCGTGGAGAGGAGGAGAGGTCTGTCTTTAGCAAACTCCATCTCACAATCAATAGCTTCGGACATCATAACTTTTATCATATCACGCATACGCTCATCCATTAAATCCGGCTCTTCTTTAATGGCAATCTCAGCCACTTCGAAGGCAATCAATATGGCAGCTCTCATCTCTAAACACCCAGTTGGTTCCAGAGGCTAAGCCAACGACCCTATGCGCAGGTAATACACATAGGCAAACGCTGCGAAAAACAAACCCTCAATGGTTCCAGCAAGCAGATCAGGTTCATTAAAACTTTTCTACGATCTTCTTTGGTTTCCAGCGTATCAAGTTCATTAATAGAATCCATCCATAAAACTGTATTCACCCTTTTTCTAGCAATAGACGGGATGTTGTGAATGGCAGCAAAAGCCTTTCTCGCTCCTTCATATCGGGGATGTAGTTATCGACAATGTCAGATAAAACTGCACATGCAGTCTTCTTCATTACAGCTGCCGGATAAATACAATCCGGGCTTGGTGAATTGACGTTGCTTATAGAGGTTCAGCACCAAATTATATTCTTACAATGGAGTCGCCGGTGGCAAAAAAAAGCCATAATCGATGGATGAGAAATTTCTCTGCATCGTTAGGCTTCGAGATAAATCCACAAGATCGGTGGAGAAATCAATTTCATCAACGGTCCATGTGTTTTAATTCCATTCTTATACATGTCAAAAAAACAGGATACTTCATTGGTCTTAATGTGAGGTCAAACCCAGGGCTCAAAATCATTTTTTAATTCTCCTTCTTTCAAATATCGTTCGGTCAAAATACTTTGTTATTGGCAGGCCTCACAGATCTCTGGGTTTTTCCAGAAGAGCAGGTGATAGCCTCTTGATCATCATCCGGTTTTTTTCGGTCCGCTACCCACAGTCGCTTTTGCAATTTTTGTTGCAGGTCGCGAGCAGAAAGTAGCGATACGTTTGGCTTCCCTTTTTCCAAGCATACATATACATGCTCGAGAGTTTACCAATCGTTGGACTTTCTAAAAACAAATTCAACGATTGATTGATCAATAAACGCACCTCTATCTGACGGCCATTTCAATCAATGATTTTGCAATCTCCACACTGTTCTGTAAACAGTCTCAATCTTCCCGGAATTCGATCAATATCCTGAATGGATTCCACTCTGAAGACTTAATGGCATTTCATTGCTCATCCCATAGTCGTCTCTTTTTAAGCTCATTGACTGAGTATTTATTCACTTGAATAAACTCGCCACTGAGTTCTCTTTTAAAGTTAGATATCTGGTTCTTATTTCAAACACGCCTACAATTGACGCGATAGTAGCGGTTGGTGCAATGGCAATCATCAAAGGTTTGCAAACCAGATTCTTTGATGCGACGGCGGAGGATTTCCCAACGTTCCCATATCTTCGGGGACGACATTCCATGCCATCAAATTGCAATTCTGCCACTGACTCTGTGGTCTCTTGAAACGCCCATGGGGTCCATATTGCTCGGCCAATTCTTTAAAGTTTTAGCTTATGGTAATAATTTATCTTTAATTTTGCAGAGATTTTTCGAGCTTCTGTCGAATCAAAGGCCACACCCATTTTAAAAACACGTCTTGTAGTCCCATCACTCCGAGTCCCACAGGTCGCTGGCGGGCGATGGAATCCCCAGCAGAGCCTATTGGGTAAGTTAATGTCCACCCCCTTTTTTGATCTAAATACGTCACTGCCGTTCGAACTGTTTTAGCTAGTTTGTACCGTTAAATTTTCCATTTCTCGTAGTGATTGGCCAAATTGACAGAACCACAAGTTACATGCCGTCTCTTTGTGCTGGTTGCTTCAAATACTCCTTCAAAGGTTGGAAAGATGTACGGTGTTTCCAGCGTGACCTGTTTGATTACCTTTTGGTTGGAGGCGTCTTTAAACGTCATCCAGCCGACCCCAGTTCTGCCAATGTGCGCATCATACGCTGGTAGAGGTTTCTCGCTTTTACTTGTTTTACGAAAAGACCTTTTCTTCTGCTTCTAGGTAGATCTTTCTAAACTCATCGCCAAACGTATCCACCAATTGGGGCAGTTGTTTCGGGTCAAACAGGACCACATTTCATCGCTTCAACTCGCTCCATAAAAAGATCAGGAACCCAGTTGGCAAATTGAGGTTGTGAGTTCGTGGGCTTCATCACGTGTTATCACGGAGTTGTAAAAACTCTTCCACATCAGCATGCCAAGTTTCTAAATAAATACAGGCGGCCCCTTTTCTGCGACCACCTTGGTTGACGGCAGAAACAAGAGGGAGTCGAGCGTTTTCCAGCAAGGCACGAGACCATTTGAGCTATTCGTCCCACCTTCAAAGACCCGTGACCGAACACGGCTGAAGCTGACTCCATGCCGCCGGCAAACTTTGATGGTAGAACTGATATCTTTGCTGCCATAAGCTAGAAGAAAGGTCATCTTGTGGTGAAGATCCAATAGGTAACAAGATGATAACTGAGGTCGTAACGTGCCGGGATTAAATAATGTCGGAGACGAGGGCATGCTAATCCAAATGGGAAATAAGATCGCTAGAACTCTTTTGCATCTTGAAAAGACTGAGAAAATCCACAGGCCACTCTTAAGAAGAAGTATTGAGGGGTTTCAATAACGTTTCTGCTGATAGGGTGCTTCAAAAGGTATCGATCATATAATGTTTTTAAGCCAAAATACTCAAACCGATGAGTCCGAGTTTTATCTATGATAATATTAAGGGCCTCTTTGTGTTCAACAACAAAACTTAAAGTATCGTCAGATATGAGCCCTTGCTTGTGACCTACGCGAATGCTTTCAATAAAATTATTGATACCCTCAAGGCGGACCTCTTCATCAATAAATCGACTTAAAAGACGGGCAGCTAATTTTGAGTATTCGGGTTCCTCAGAAATAAGCATGGCCGCTGTGCGAATACACAATTCATCCAATTCTTTTGTAGTGGCGCCATCATAAAGTCCGCTAATAGCTTTAGAGGCCACGTGCATGGGGTCTACTTCTTTCAACCCACCAGAACAGGCAAAAACCACATTTACGATTTTATTCACATCCACGGGCTGTAGGCTTCCATCCCGTTTTTTCACGCGCATAATTTTTGGCGTTGCCGAATCATCCTCTAACTGCATTTCAGAATTGGCTTCAATTTCTTGGTTGTTGAGGTGGTTTCGATTCACATCCTGTTGTGTTTCTACGTCTAGACTCATGTTATCTCCTGTTTCTTCCCGTTGCGTACTTAAGTTGTTAAATCTCAATGAAAATCCACTGGGTTTCATCGCTGAAACATCTCGTATTGTTGAAGCAAAACGGCTCAACAATTTATTCTTTTTCTGTTCAATGTTCACGGAGAAAAGTCTGGGAAAAAGCCCCATTTCCCCCATTTTTTTGACCAGAACACTCCTTGTTCCTCTCTCACAGTGTTTTCTCTGCAGAGAGAGCCCGATAAGTGGGCATTTTCCCCAATATCTAGTGGTGTTGCGACGAACAATCACAAGATATCGAGCTATTTTTAAGGTTAAGAGGGGGCCTATTTTCTGTCAATGCCTTTCATATGTAGGGGTGGAAATATTTATTAACACTAGATGTGCGGATTAAATTTAAAGAATAACAAGGGTTTAACCTATGTCCTGCTACGTTATTGAGCGCTGATGCCGTGCCATTGTCCAGGTACCAAAAAAGTAGCAATGTTGAATAAATCGGCAACAATGTGAGGTGAGACATCCGCTCTATTTGTAAGAAAATTTAAGATAACATTCCGTCGCGACTCCGCAAATGTACAATTGGATTGAATATGAAGTAGAGGAGTGATTGATCGAACTCTTTAACAATTCGTCAATGACGACAAGTTCAACACCTGATTGTTTAAGAATTTAAAATCTCGACGGAGAGCTAGTTATTCAGCGTTAATGAATCAACAGGCCCCCATTCCACGCGATGTAAAAACTACATTTTCAACCCTGAAAAGTCGCAAATTTCACCAGTGAAAAGCGCCAGCCTACAGATGACAAATCCTCACAAAAAACAATCTTTCTATCGGTTTTAGAGCCTTGCCGTTTGACTGCTTTTTAGCATATTTCTCTCTGAAGAAAAGAATGTAGGTGATACTAATTTTTATGAGTATTAATCGTTATTGGGCTGGCGCCCTCTTTTTGCTGTTGAATTTTTCCCGTTCCTTTCGGGTGGGCACAGATGCAAACGACTCTGCAAGTGGGCAGTTCGTTTTATTCTGATGAACGTGTGGAGTACAACCACCAAGGCCAAGGCTATTCATTCGATTTGCGAGTAAAAATAAAAAGCCTGTCAAGGGAAGGTTGGATTTACGATTTTGGTTTTGATGTTCGAAGCGAAGCCGAAAGCCTGCCGTATCCCGTGTTTAAAAACTTCTCCTACGTCATTGCCAAAAACACCTGGCAGATCAATTTAGGGTTACAAAAAAATGTTTGGTCACAGTTGGACGAAGATTTTCAAATGGGACTTTGGAACAGTATAACTCGTTACGAAGCATTGCAAGGGAAGTGATTGGCCAGCCGGGGATCGGTTGGGAGCTTCAAAGTGATAGCTTATTTTTTAAAGTATTTGCCTCGCCGATGACAATTCCCAACATTGGGCCACAATTTAAAATCAAAAAGGGGCAAGCTCTGTCTGAGAATCGTTGGTGGCAGTCGCCAATCGGGCGGGTAGAGATATTTGGTGACGAAAAGCAAATTGACTTAGATGCAGGTGACATGAATTTGAGCGGAATTCTGTTGCAACCCAGCCTTTCATTGAAAGCCCAATATCGCAGTGGTCCGTTTTTTACATCCGCATATGCATCGTTGAAGCCCAGCAGTGAAGTCGTTGTGATGATAGAAGGATCCCTCAACTTATTACAACTCAGGAAAGCGATAGGGTTTCAATCGTTTCCAAGCCAACGGTGTCTCGGGACCAGCTGACCGGGGCGGAGATGGGTTTTAAAACCGAAACCTTTAGAACCTATGTGGCCATTGAGTCCCTTCAAACTCGGTCGCTGGTGGGGTTAGAGGATTACTATATTCATCCACAAATAAACGACTTGTCTACAGTGGGAGTTTATCTACAACATGAGTTTGCGGGCTTTTCGGGTCGAAGGGGAACCATGCAATGGGGGATGTTTGATGTAACAGAAAGTTCAGCAATTGACCCACCCGAACGGGAGCTGGCCGTTGGGAATGGATATGACCGACTACTGTATGGCGATACAATGTATTGGTCGGCAAGTTTGCCTTTTGCTTTTTAACGAAACCAAGTTCTTTGCGTTTTAAGTTTAAATCACTCGCAAAGAAGTAAAGGGTCTTCAATTTCATTGGAGTACTCAACACAGGTCCAATCGCAGTTGCTGCTGAATCTTTTATTTGAATCGCTTGGCTCAACGACGCAGAGAGCACGGGCTTTTATGAAAGATTTAAAAATAATGACCGAGATATATCTAGGAGCATCCTATGTTTTTTAAATGGGTGGTCTGTTTTGCGGTCAGCATATTTTTATTGGGTTGTGGTGCGCAAATAGGCGAAAAAAATATGTCGCTCCTAAAATTGTAATAGAGGACGACTTTGGATGCCTCAAAAATGTTGGTCAAAAATTTGATGACTACCTCTCATCTAAAATGAATGATCAGGAGATCAACACGTTTTTGAGTGCTCTCAGTCGGCCTGAAGCAGTTTAAAAACTTCACCCGAGGTATTGATAAAAAAGGACGTCAGCCAGAAGAACTCCGCTCATTTTTACAGCGAAACTTTCTTGAGGGTAATACGATTTCCGACTCACTTCTTCAAGAGGCTATGATTATAAAGCAGGTGATGGTCGGTGGAGATTTAGATTTAATAACTGATCAAGACCTGGATCGGGGAATTGAGCTATTGCAGATCGTGCAAAAACACGCGGTGCTATTGCGTCCCTATATAAATATTCTCACTCTCTCCGTCGACTCAAGTGATTTAAAAGATGATGAAATTGAAAATGCGATCGAGCAAATGAAAAAGTCGGCTCAACATATTGGTGTTGTTCTCGGGTTTAATCAAAAGGATTACCCCTTTGATCGGTTTCGCAAGTTTGTGACAGAGTTTAGGCGATTTTTAAATTGGGGGAATGAGGGCTCATCCGGAGCTTTCAGACAGCAAGGTCAATGATTGGTTGGACTTATTTCAGGCCATGAAAGGGGTAATGACCGACGGCGATGTATCCCGCTTGTACATAAAAACGAATGGGAGTTTTATCTGACCAATGGCGTGGATTGGTTCGGGACATACTTAAAATATCAATTACAGATTAAATCCAATAAAATATTCTCTGAAACAGGCTTAAGTATTTTTCTGAGTTTGCGGATCAAATAATATACACGGTTGAAAGAGTTTAAACCATCGTGCGGATCGCTCTGTATCCTATATTTCAATGAGCAAAGTTTTTTATGCTTTGGAGAAGTTGGATTTGATCCCTTTCGGAATACGGGCAGTGACTCTGCGATCACACAATTCGGGAGTATATTCGAAAGAGCATTCACGGATCTAGATCGCCCAATAGCTGAACGAGTGTCGCCTAAGTTCGAATTGAAGAACTTCAAACATATTCGATATGAATATGAACTCTGGTATGAGGTACAAAGGTTTTAGAGGACAATCGGATAGCAAATGGCGAAGTTCAAGTTCCCTCAGATGTTTGGCTCTAAATTATTTCGATTGCCTGAATCGACAAGAACCAAACCGTTACGTGGACCCTCGTTGTGAAGTGGTGCGACTGATTTATCAAAGACCGATGTTTGAGAGCCCCTATCAATTGGCTTATTTGACTCAAACGAACAGTATGAATTGGAAGGCCAATTTTAATAACTTGTCCAGAATGAACGTAGCACGGTTAGCTGTTCGACTTTTAATACTGGGTTTCGGGGACATTCAAAAAAGAGATGATCTTTACCGAGTTCTTAATCCAGCAGGGTATTACTGAAGACGAATTCGAAGAGTTTTATGTGACTTCTAAGAGCCTTGGTGTGGATCTAAAAATAATGCATCCATTTAATATAAATGTAGGTCGGCGGGCCTTTAAAGAAGCAAAGCTATTCACTTACAGTGGGCAGGGGTTAAAGCTCAACCAACCCAATGACCTTGTTACTTACCCTGAGCTGATGGAGCACCTAAGCATTATTTATTCTGGGAGGTCATTAGGGCAAGAAACGTTTGAAGATCTTTTGGACTTTTGTGGGCCCACTGGAGCTAAAGGTGTGTTGGGTTACAACACCATTTCGTTTGAATGCTTTAAAAATCATTTTCGAACAGTCATTGACGAAAGATTTAATGTGCTCCAGGGATGAAGCAGTACCTATTAAGTCTTAGTGATACTGAATTTAAGGAGTTTCTCAACTCCTTTTATGCAGTTATTTACAGCCCACAATATGACTACAGATATATCGAGTACAATGACTTTACGTCACTGTTAACTATTCTTTATTACGTGGAAGCCATAGTTACTCGTTATGATAGTCTCCCCTACGATGGAGTGTTGGACTTTGCAGAGGCGAGGAAAGCATTTAATACCTTTCGAGTTTTTTATGAGTGCCGTTGATAACGCCCAAGCAGCTGAAATGGCATATTTTTACACTTTAGAGAAAGCTCGAATGCCTTCTCTTTGCGATATAGGGTTTCTGTCGATGCTTGCCCGGTCACAAATGCCCTTATTGAATAAAGCGGGACTTTTTTCTGACAAGTTTAGGGAAGAGTTTAAATTAGATCGTCGACATTTGATTAAAGTTTTCGGGGTTGTCGGGCAGTCTATCGTTGAATTAGACAATGATGAAAACAATGCCTTCGGTGCGCCCCAAGCTATTTGTAAATAAAACTTAAAAGAGAACCGGCAGCGAGGCGCTTTCATTGCATTAGTTTTGATTTTTAATATTTCGACTTTTTCGTGAGAGGCTATGTCTTCAAGGACTTTGAGAAGATCAAATGAAATATCACTGATCTTTTGATTCATTTCAACACCGTAGTCCATGAGTTCTACCTGGCGTCCCTCTCGCTTCATGCGTTCATTGAGCTCAGAATGGGGTACAAATTGACTCCCTAGAAACTGACCTTCCTTAAGGGGATAAAAGCCCACATAAAAGCGTCCCAAGTCTGGATGATCAAAGTAAAGCCTCTGCCCTGAAAACCTAAAGGGGTTCTCAATTTCAATGTTACTTTCAGCGGGCAAATCGACGGCCGCTAATATTTTGCTTCTTAAGAATTCATTTTGGGTAAAGGATCGAGCCAACAAAAAAGCTTGAGTGATTTTTATATAGACTCTTTGCTCCTGAACGGAGAAAATCTAAACGATCATTCACTTCGATGTTAGCGAGGTCGAGCTGATTACGAGATTCTCGTATTTTGCTAAATTTGAGAAGGGGACATTTCAAGTTTGAAAATATCAAATGGGCTTTCAGTGGCCAGCAGTTCTGAAACCAATGGCTTTGCATTGACTAAGGAATGGGCGCTGAGCACCACAAGTACAAAAATTGTCAGCGTAAATCGCCTTAAATAGATCTTCCACATATTAAATCACAGTCAAAGCAAGAAATGGGCCATATAAAAATTCAATAAGGATGTTCATATTGGAGCGGATTTAATTGATACCTCTCAGGCTATCAGCAGGAGTTGAAGTCTTAAATTGCGAAGTTGAATGCGATAGCGGAACAACTTTTAAGCTTGTGTAAGTAATCAATGAAAAACATTTAGACATTTTTTGGCGTCCCCGATAGGTGCTCTGTTCAAAAATGGAATAGAAGTTAATTTTCTAAAGAGAGGTACGTATGCGGAAAAAGCTAACTCAATTGGGACTACTAATATTAGTCGGCACTTTTGCAGCTGGTTGTGAACAAGGCAGTGATGATAGTAGTAGTTCGAGCAGCTCATTAACTATTGAGGGTTCATTGGGCGGGGCTTCGGCTCAGTCGATTTCCTATAAAAGCGCTTCTGTGGGTGCTTTCACGATGACAGATTATAAAGTGAGATGCGTGACATTAACGGGGTCTCCTCAAGCAGGGGAAGGTGCTGTTGGCTCAGATGGATCGTTTTCATTAGATATATCGGTCTCCGGTAGTGACGCTGTTCCTGTGGGTTGTTTTATTTTAGCGGTGGCGGATGATTCGGTGGCGGCTACAGTGACATTTGATACTGGGTCTACGGGAATGGGAGCTTCGAGCTTAAAAGAGGGGTCGCTGCCAGGCGCCGCAGGTAACGCAATGAATTTTGGTGCCATCAATTTTGATCCAGATACCGGTGTTGCAACTGTGGATAAGAGTAGCATTTCTTATGGTCGAGGGGCTGCACCCGACGTATCAGGGACATGGACTGACCCGACGGGGAGCTGGAATATGACATGTACGGGTTTAACAACGGGTTATGATTGCCCTGTTGAAAGCGGTACGTTCCCAATATTTATCCATCAGTTCTCGGCAACGAACAACACGACATCACAAACAGAGTACGGTCTTTCGATATGGATGGATGACTCTGGATCGCAAACACCACTGGCGGCCTTTCAAGGCTGTGACAGCAGTGGATCTGAAGGGACTGAGAATATTGATGCATTGATTGGAAGCACCCACTCAAGTCCGACAACAAGCATTTCTGGAGCTGACGTCACGGATGATTTTGCTTTCTCGAGTTGGCCGAACCTGGCGGCATTAGACACAGTAACCGCACCCATGTGGAGTGGCCAGTCCGTTTGCGGTGCTACGGTAGCAGGTGATGATGGCGATTCTGATGGAATCCTACAGTGTGATGAAATCACAAACCGTGATAGCTGGGGTGATGGAAGCATTACCTTCAGCGACAATGACTGTAAGGCACTGTGTGCGATTCAGTCACTTGAAAATGAAAACGACGGCTATGGATCATGTGCCAGACGAGTCAACGTCGCATGGAACAAGATTTGGGACGGCGGTACACTATCAAGCCCTGGAGATCTCTACGCGGACTATGACACGATCGATGGGACAACAACGGCTTCTTCTACCGCCGGAATCGTAAATGGCGAGGATGAGCCAAGCCACCGAAAGGTGATAGGGCAGCTAACGACTAATGGTAAAATTGGCTCTGTCGTGTCAGAGAAAGAATACACTTGGTATATATGTGTTGGCGATGGCACTTCGGCTTGCTCAAGTCACAAATGCACGGCCACGGAAACAGTTAAAATGAATATCACGGCTGAATCCGCAGCGTCTATAGTTGCCGAGGTCGTTATCGCTATGGTTCCAGACAATGATCGGCAAAATCAGACAGCGCTTGTTTTACAGCGACTGCGCAGCAGGAACTGGTTTATTGAAGAGTCCCTCGTAAGGGAGAAATTTCTGCTCACCGGTACAAAGTAAATTGGTCATTTGAAGAAAACTCAGTGGGAGTCGCTCTAGGAGCGGCTCCTTTTTTATTTTCACGATTTGAGATTTAATTATTTATCAGATTGATAATGACAACGCTCAATAAAATATTGAGCGACTATATCGTGACCAATCCAGTAAACAGCATCTTTTGCCTGCCAACTGTTATTGAGCATTATATGCCCACAGGCTTTAAAAACAATTTCGCTCAAAACACCAGTGAGCAATTTTTTCATCCTTGTGCATATTTAAAATCTCCAGACTGGTTTCCCGCATTAATTGCATCTGCTCTGGCCCATTATGCTGGGGCCATTTGTCATAATGGCTCCATTTGTTAACGATGATGTCTGATCTAAAAAAGCATCGGTCTTATCAAATATGTCGTGGAGTTGATATTCGTCGCTCAATAGGGTTTGAGCTTCAATGATGAGGTTATTGACTTTTTGTGAGTTCTCATCGGTATGCAACATGGCTTTAATGAGAGGTAGAGAGCAACCTCTATGCCTTGAAACATGCTGCTCGAATTGGTGAGTATTTCCGGTACATTGTATACGCTAGCATTCACGCCCTGCTCTCGTGCAGCTCGCGCGTATTCCTCCAGCTGCAGCTTTTGTTGGTTAAGTAGGGGGCATAAGATTGCCACTTATAATTGTCGTCGATGTAGAGTTCCGTGCCATGATATCCGAAGGCAACGTAACTCACAGATTGACCAGAGTCTTCAATGTCGGCTCTTAATTGAGCGGTTCTTTTTATGAGAACATCCAAAGTTGTCGCTGAGACATCTTCAAAACCCATTGCAGTGAGTTTGCCAATATCTGAATTCCAAAACTTTTCACTGGATAGAAACCGATCCCCATGTCCCTTAAAAACTCTGTTGAGGAGGGGGAGTACAATTTTCGCTCTAGGAACTCCTCCGGCCATGGTGTGACCAAAAATAACATTTTTACCCTCTCCGATTAACTCATCCAATTCTGCGACAAATTGGTCGACGCAAGCTTCAAAGCGATCATGACCCTGTTGGCGGGCCATTTTGATTTTGTCCCAATCCAGTTGAGTCTCTTCCCATTCTTTTAGCTTAATTCCTTTGAGCATATCACATACCGTCGAGCCATCATCAAATGGCTCCAAGTCGAATCCGGCTTCCAGGGGTATATTAATTAATGGGCTTTGAGATTTCTCTGCGATTTCATCGTCAGTTAAGGACCTTAAGTCATTGTTTTCATCTCGGCGACCAACGGTTGCATAGATGACTTGCATTCCTTTGGCGCGGGCCTCATCAACAAGGCCATTGACATAGCCCCGATCAAAAACCTCTCCAAAGACAACAAGGACGTCATTACTTGTGAAATTTCCAGATGTCGTGGGCAGCTGTCGAATTGGATTAAACTGGGTCATAAAATTTTCCTATGGTGCATAAACAATAAACCTGAATGTTAACTCAATACCTCTATGATTTTTTGTAGCAATATAAATAAAACAAGAAGCGGCGCGATCAATCGACACGTCCAAAGCAAACTCACCTGTGCAATAGCGGGTTTGTCACCAAGAGCATTTTTAATAGCCTCCGGGCCAAGTACCCAGCCAAAATACAATGAAATCATAACACCTCCCAATGGGAGCAAATAGGCGGATGTCAGCAAATCAAACAGATCAAAAAAATTGGTTTTTCCTAAAATTGAGAAAATGTCGCCCCATTCATTAGTTGAAAAGACATGAAGGATACCCACGAAAAACATAATGAGTCCCGTAGCAATACTGGTTTTCTCTCTAGAGAGTTCATATCTTTCTGACCAAAATGCGACCACCACTTCTAGAATTGATACTGCAGAAGTGATTGCCGCGAAGGTCACGATAAAAAAGAATACGACGGCGAGAAAGTTGCCCCCTGGAATTTGCGTAAAAAGCTTTGGGAGTGTGCCAAAAATCAAGCCGGGTCCACTTTGAGGGTCTAAATTAAAAGTAAATACAATAGAAAAAATAACCAAACCGGCTAGTAATGCTATAGCTGTGTCCAATGCGGCGACGGCTATGGAGATTTTAAATAAATTTTCTTTCTCGTCCAGGTAACTTCCGTAGACCATGATAGCCCCCATTCCCAGGCTTAATGTAAAAAACGAATGGCCAACCGCCTCCAACATGGAGTCGGCAGTGAGCTTTGAAAAGTCCGGAGCAAACAAAAAAGCAACGGCATCGGTAAATCCATCCAGAAATAGCACTCGGACAAAAAGCGCCAACAGAAGCACAAACAGCGTCGGCATCAAAATTTTATTAAATTTTTCCAGTCCACCCTTTACTCCTCGACAAACGATAAAGGTAACAATGGACATAAATAAAGCATGCCACAAAAGCTGACGATAGGGGGCGCCCAGTAAATCTGTAAGGGCACTACCATCTTTGAATCCAGTTTGTTCGCTGAACATTCCGGTGAGGGATTGAAATTCAAAATCCAAGATCCAACCACCGACAACACTGTAGAAGGACAAAATCATAAAAGCACTGAGCAGACCGAGCCAACCTGCAATTCCGCCCCATTTATTTGAAGGAGCTAATTTTTTAAAGGCATCCACGTTGTTAGTTTGTGCTTTTTGCCCAATGTACATTTCACTGATAAGTATGGGGACACCCACGGCAAAAATACAAACGAGATAGAGAAGAACAAAGGCACCTCCACCGTTGACACCGGTAATATAGGGAAACTTCCAAATATTACCCAATCCAATTGCTGACCCTGCTGCCGCCAGTACAAATGCGAGTCTTGAACCCCAATGCGCCCTTTTTTTAAGCATCCATCCCCCTCAATGATTCCCAAATATCGAATAAGACACAAAGTTTTACCAAGTTACTTATTCTGGAGCAAGGTGACTTAACTATAAAGTGACAGGTGCGGCGCTAATAGCTTTCTGGTTGGCAAAAATAAAGGGAAAAGAAATCCACGTCCGAAAAACCAATTCCGGGTTTGTATTTCCAATCGAAAGGTCCTTGGAGAAAATCAAGAACGGTATTAAAAACTCGACCGAATGGTGTTGCTTCTTGGGTGCAATTTTGAACTTTACTATCTGAGCTCGTTTGAAGGTTTATGACACCGGGCCAAGAAGGCAAAAATCCATTGTAGTCGGAGTAGGACTCTATGAGCTGATGTATGGGGAGGTGACCGTCGGCAAAGACATTGTTGTATTCATTGTGACGTTCGATTGATTTTATGAAGATTTTAAAATCTCGATCCGACCGAATACTCATCAACCAAGGTTTATTTTTTAGATCTGCAGGGTCTTGCATATCACCGGCCACAAAATGCTGGGTAACATAATAGTAGGACTCGGTGAGATGTATGGGATTGTTCTTCTCTTCATCCAAACATAGCCGTAGGCCACTTTCAAAAACATCAAGCTTGATATCGTCTGTAATGATGTCTTTGAGGCGACTCATACGTTGTGCCTCTATTCGTTCACGATTTCTTTGCATAAATCCTAAGTTGACCTGGGTGGAGAAGAACCCCTTGTCATCATCAGTCACAGTGAGTGCTTCGTCCATGGGATTCTCAAACATCTGTTTCAGCGCTTCGGAGTTGGGCATGATCAAGAGACACTTACGATAGCTTAAAGCTTTAAATTGGACCAATGAGTTTTGCACAACCATATAGACGCCTGAGGTATGCCCAATACTCGCGTTTTGTGACATTCCAATGCCAAGGCTTTGTGTTTTTGCCCAAGCCTGATTATAGCTCAAACCGATATCGACCACTGGAATAATGTCGTCTTTCGCAGAGACCGAAAAAGTCATAGTATTGGATTCTGATTTTCGAGTCTCTTGGTATTGGGCTTTGTTAAGATAAAAGTTTTCTCCCACACCGATATTGAAACTCATCCCCCCCATATATTGGAAGCTATTCGGATCGACATCACCGACGATCATTTGTTGGTCGAGATTAAAAAAGTCCCGCGATTTTCTCACTGATGAAATACAACGTCTTTGAAATTCACGCAGAACTGTTTCCAACTCTTCATCTTCTAATGGCTGCGATTGAGGATGATTTTGTGAAAACTCGGACAGTTTTTCAGGCAGAAATCTTTGCGCCCAAAATCGACACAATTTGTATTGAAGTGAATTTCTTTTTTGTGTTTCCCAAAACCCCTCTTGCAAAGGTTGTTGAATAAGCTCGTTCAAGGAGTCAGAAGTAAAAAAACTGTGTTCAGCCAAATATTGAGTGGAAGTGGAGTCGGAAAGATTAATTCTTTTTAAATTAAAGTACTTTTCGTACTGCTCTTGAGTCTGTTTGGCCTGCAAGGCCATCAGCTGCTGCTGTTTTAGTCTTTTCGCAGCTGCAATAAACTCGACGGCATCAATATCGTCAGCCACTGTCATGCTTGGCGATTGCCACAAGTTCAGTGGAATAAATGGTGCCTTGTACGTGGGCGTTTGTAGACCGGCTTCAGTGAATATTAAATTCCGTTGTTGTAACGTTTTGTTTTGGTCTACCTTGCGCTCTAATTTAGGGCGGTCAGACTGACCCCGTTCAAATATGATTTGAGTTTCGTTAATGGGTTTAACTTGCACCAATAAATAATTTCTCGCCCCCATCAACTTCATATTATCTATAGAGAGTTCCACTTCAGAGGTGATGTATCCATTCTTTACAGCGACAATTTGTTGCCAAGAAGTGATGTAATCTTGAGGTTGGATGGATGCCGTAGAGTTTTTACGAGTCAATACAATATTGAGGAGGTAAAACCCACCTTTCAGTGGATCGGCACCAAAGCTCCCCTGTGTGAGGTTGTCATACCGAATCACATCCGGTCGGGCGATAAAATGAAAACGTTTATGCAGCTTTAAATTGAGATCATCTGCCATGGAATAATGCACACCGAGAGCGTCCATTTTTACACTTGTTAGTAAGACCTTTGGGAAGTACTCACTGCAGTCAACAAGCTCACTGTAATTCCACAGTTCTTAAATCTTGAGCAAAAATCCAGCTGGTGTTCCATGGGTTGACGACAGCCGCAAGCCACTGAACGGCTCCACTTTCAAGATCGGTAATTTTAAACGGCTTAATATAGGTGCGCTCTGGTGTGTACCATTTAAACGCCACTGTCGTTGAAATTAAAACAACCATAGGGGTCTGTGGGCTCCGGAAACAGAGTCTCCAAAGTCTTGTCCAAAATTTTTATTAAAATAATCGTCAGGGTTTTCAATTTTCTCAAAAGTTTCCACCTTCAAACGTTTAAACCGGATTGGATTAAACATGAGTGGGTCTTTAATACAGGTATAGATCCCCATTTTTACAGCTCAGTGGTGGCCGTTTCTAATGATCGATCGACTCCTTTAAACTTGAAAGTCATGGGGTCAAAGTAAAACATATTCAAAGAGCGGCTGGCGTCAACGCATTAAAGCGACCGCTCGGTCCGAGAGAAACTCCTGTCATGGAGTTCACGAAAAAATGCATTTTGTTGATATCTATATTTAGATTGATGGGGTCAGCATCCAATTGAGCACTGAGTTTATCCACAGGGCCCAAATCAAAAACTCCTTCATAGGCCGAAGCGCTGTCTGCAAGAATCTGCATATGAAAGTATAAATGTCCTTTTTGGGTACGGACCCGAGGGTGATTTGAAATTCAGAATTAAAACCCTGTTGATCTTGAGTGAGTTGAGACGTCACCGTGGGGTGTTTCACCAAAGGGCTCTCAGGCATGGAGGTGTAGGCATTGATGAAGGTCCCTTTTAACGACAGATGAGGTTCTTTTGTATTTGCGTAAGCCGCCAAATCGGAAGATTGAAAGCGAACCTTAAATACGACGAGGCACCTTGCCCTTGTAGCTGCACATCTGAAATGGATAGTTTTACTTCAGCAACTTCAACTGGTTCGGCGCTTAAGTGGTCAACTTCACCAGAGATAACTTCCCCGGTTTCAGGAGCGGCAATGCTTTCTATGGGAGCTGCTTGAGGTGCGGGCTGGGTTTTGCTACCGGGTTGATCTTTGCTTCAGAGTCGCAACCAATTAAAACTCCTAGAAGACAAATTCCCATTATTTTACGAATGGAGCAATTTCTCTGACCGACTGAATTGATTAGTTTTTTCTCTTTACCCATACCGAATGCATTTTTAGCAAACACAGGTAAGGGCTAAGAAAACCCTGAAGGTTGTAATAACTGCCCAAGTGGCGATGCTTGCGAAGTAAATTCTTACACAATTCTGATGGATTATTCATCATGATTCGGCGCAAAACATGCTAAGGGCTCTAATTATTAATGGGTTCTATAAGAGTAAGCAGTTGAAGTTAAAAAAAAATTGCTAAAATGTTCGGCTGGTTTTTTTCGGAACGATATGTGCAAATCGGATCGCTATTATGGGATTTTCAAACCAGCAAACTAATCAATTTAATCTCAAAGGGGCGAGACTGTCGATCTTTACTGCAGTCTTCACTTTTTTATGTGGTCTTGATTCGGTATGGGCACAGAGTGCTTGTGGTGATTTGTTTTCAAAAAAAGCCTTTGCTGTGACGGGGACTCTAACAATCGTTCGGTTTTGAATTCATTGGTGAAAGTGATTCAAGTTTTAAAACTCAACCCATCATGATCACATACGTAAGAGATATTAATAAATATACCGACTCAAAGATGGGTTTTAATATTCCTGAATTTTTTATTTTTCACACGCTTTTTTATCTAACAAGACCGTGCTGGATGTGTTCCGGAGACGGTCTAGCGACGAACTCAGATCTAAAAGATTGATGTTATAAGGTTTTGACTACGATGCTCAGGCCAACAAGTTATTGGAACCGGGAGAGTTTCTCCAGAGGAGATATGTTAAACATGCCCCTTCGCGACGGGTCTGTGGATGTTATATTTTCTTTTGCCTCTTTGCCCAGCTATGCGAGTTTTCACGTGGGGTTTCAAAAATCGATCCTACGAGAATTCGTTCGAACAGTTAAGGGTGGGGGACATATTATTTTGGCGCCCTTAAGATAAAGTGACAACCATGGAAGCCATTCGTGAAATAGGTGGAGTTAAAATCATCGACACTTTTGATATTGGCTCTCAGCTCAAACGACAATTGCGATCGGATTGGGGCCTCAGCTATGGTTCTAGAAAAGCAGTCGAATGACTTTTGATGGGTGCCAGGCGTCTATTTTGGATGTCGCATCAAAATAGACGCCTAACTGCACTAACACAAATTGCGCCCCCATGTCAAAAAATGAGACAGTTTCCAAAGACTTTAAACAAGTGATTACAACAGCTTAGGGGTAGTACGGCATTTGTATTATTGGCTATTGGAAGGACATTATGATGAATATCAAGTTTGTGGTGCGAGCTCTCACTGGGCCCATCATTAAATCGATCAGCACAGGTGTAGTTTTATTAGCGATAAACACTATCGCTGCACCTGTGACATCATCGAGCCTTTTACTTTCCGATGCCGCTTCCAGCTCAAAGAGAAACTTAGATTTGAAGTACCAACATGACAAAGATCCCACAGTAACTCCATTGGCAATGAGCGATCAATTTTTGGAACAAAGATATCAGGGCAATACAGAGAATACTTCTCCCCTCAACTCATGGCAAAAATCGAAGGCGAATTCGACTGGAGTCTGGCCGCGAAGAATCGTTATCTGCAGATACTGACAGCTTCAATCAAATCTTTTTAGATCAAGCGAGCTTACATTGGAAAGTGTCTGATGGTTTCGCTTGCGTGGCGGAGCGCTCTCAACCAAGGGTTTCTTGAAATGCCTCTGCTGCTGGATGATAGAGCTTTCCGGCTTTGCAACAGGCTTATATGCACAAGTCCGACAATTGGTTGGCCTCTTTGACATTGCAACAGGCGATTCCTACTTCTCAAGTTTTAGTACTAAAATAGTTGAAGATGAGGAGACGCCATATCTGCTCACAGAAACATTAGATCTTAAATTTAGGTTATCCCCGCAATGGAACGTTGGCTTACAGGGGACTTTATTTTGCTTTCTATTCCTTACCCTCAGTGGTCGCCGAACAAAGCGGACGTTTGTAACGAGATTGAGCAGTTGAGTGTCAATCAAAGCATGTTCAGGGATCCGTTTGAAGGGTACTCCATTGGCGTTAATTTAAAATACATGCGACCTCAAGGTCGAAGCTTCAGTTTGAATATGAGCTATTTAGAAAATACCTATTCCAAGACATCTGATAACACTGGGTACTTAGCTCAAATAGTATTGCCAGTAAATGTGGGCTCCTCTGAATTGACCGTTCTACTCGAACAATTTGAAAATGGTGCCACAGCCAGTCCGGCTTTTTACAATAGTTATCAGTATGGGCATAATAATAGACAGGGGTATGCGGCTGGAATTGGAGTTGATTTAAAAAATCCTAATATTCAATTTTCGCTTAAATTTGTTGATTCTAAAGTCATTGTCGCCAATGCGAATCAATTCGATGAAAAAACAATTTATATAAACGCTGGAGTGCTTAATGATCTTTTTTAATGCACTTCGCGCGATTCTGGTTCTAATGATATTTACAGTGACGGCTTGTGATTTCAGTCATAAGAATCCACTGGATAAAAAACAAAAATCTGCTTCTGGAGAAGGAAGCAAAGCCACTTTTTATGCGTATTTTTCTAATGGTGATTCCATTCTCAATGGTGAGTCGGGTCCGTTGGGATTGATCAATAAAAAAGAATTTCAATTTCAAGTCTGTCTTAAGGACTATGCATTTGATGAAGAGTTAGTGGGCCATGATTTCTTAGTGATGCACAATGATGTCAAATTGGCTGAGGTAAAAACTAAAGATCAAGGGTGTCTGCATTGGAGCGAATCCATTGAATTTAATCCAGTCATGAAGGCCAAGTATATAGTCTTCGAAAGAAGAATTGTATCTAAGGGTGTGCATAAGGGTGAACAGGTTGTTCAGTTTGCAGTGAACCCTTGGAACGAATTCGACAACAACCTTAAAATACCAGCTGTAATTTCAGATATCACTCACGACATCCCTGAGGGTTCGCTGTTTGGCATTGATGGCGAACAGTATATGAAAGGGGAGCCCCTAGCGTTACAGAAGCTTGAAGCCGATGACCGCCCAAAACTTTTTATTAAGAATCAGGATATCTCAACCCTAGTGAACCGTGCAGGATTTGTAAAACAACAGGGCTATAAAATTCGCTTCTCTATGCAGTTTGAGCCAAAAGTAAAAGTTAAGAATTACAATGGGGATGACAGTTACATTGATATCACTCAAGGTGATTTTGTTGCAAAAGCATGGCTATTGCAAAGAGACGAAACCGAAGGTGGCGGTCGCTTGTATCAAGTGTCACAGTCAGAGGTGGAAGACTCCGACAAGGTCAAAGATAAAAACCTTACCTTTCGAATTTGAATTTTTTAGTGCCAAGAAGAAAAGATGCTGGTCGGTATGAACTGGCGTTACATATTACCGCAAAGAACGCTCCCGATGGTTTGGGACATTATGAAGGTGCATTCGCTCTTCGCGATTGGAACAGAATTTTCTTTGGTGTGAATGCCCACGAAATTAAATTGAGACCTATCCAAATCTTGGACCGAAATGGTGACCCAACAGGACAAACGCAATACCGCCCATTTTCTTTACGAGCCTATTTCGACCAAAAAAACCCAGTGACGTTGGATGATGGCTTTGTTGTGAATGATTTTCGATTTAGCCGAATGTATTTTCAATATCAAGGTGTGGAGTCAGCATTAGATTACAATATGGATCGAGTGGTGTCGTATCAACTCCGGGTATGTGTGTCGGACCCAATGGACCCCAACACTAAAGTTTTGAATAAAAAATTTCGTGTTTATAAAATGCAAAATCCCGATTTTGTGGAGCAGGAAATTATTCGTTATGAAAACGAACGACGCAGAATACTTAACCAGCAAATAGCTCGCCAAAACCGGGATTAACCAGCAATGACCCACGTTATGTGAGACCAAAAGATATTTATTCTGGCAACCGGCGTATAGAAGTTGTTGAAACAGACGACAATGAGGGATGCCTAAGATTCGACGATAAGATTTGGCATAGCTACTATGATTTTGCACGACCTATTCGTAAAAAAATCAGCATAGAAAGTACAGAAGTCGGGATTTCGACAAGATTTTGATGTGGTGATCAACCCGCTTGGGATCAGGATTTCGCAGCCGATGGTGCTGACGTACAAGTGGATCAAAATTGGCGTCAGCGCAGACGGTCGTTCCTGCTTCGGCAATGCAAAACCAAAGACCAAAAGATTAAAATCGTAGATTCATTTATTCAACCTTTAAGTTACGAATATGAAATCAACAATAATTTGGAGCTTATACCGGTACACAAATATCGGCTGTATTTAAACACTGTTGTCGCTGAGAGGATAGTTTTTCTGATGGCAATAGTAAGGTGGAACCACTAAAGCAGGGAGTTTATCTGGTGCAGTCGGTTATTTCTGCAAAGCCAGTTGAGGCCGAAACATTGGCCACAGACGAGACTATCATTTCTGAGTGGTCAGGAATAGTTAAGGTAGAAAATGGCCAGGTGATTACTGATATCTCTTTGCCCTTCGCTCAAGTGCCTTTACTAACAGCACAGAGCAATATGTATTTTAGAATTCTTCCTCTTGATGAACGTAAGCTTGCGCAGAACAAACAGTTGGCAGTTTCGTTGGCACGCCAACAACTCAATTCAGAAGATTACGAACAGTTCGTACAAGCCCTAGGAAATAATGAAAGTCTAGAAGAGACGAAAGAGCACTCGGATGTGTTGAAATCATCTTTGGTTCGCGTGGATAAAAACAGCCACCTTATGAGCATTCAAGAGCTAATAGATCGAAATGCTGACAAAAACATTGCCTTGCGATTTACACCTTACCACGCACCAGTGGTACTAAGAGGTACTGATCCAAACCTCAAAACTCATAGATTTTAAATTGGCCACCTCAGAAAATGCAGGGCATGAAGAAGAAATCGCATCGCGCATCTCTGACAATGAGATGTTTGATGCAATGATTGCTCGAAGTCGCGAACAAATTCGTAGCAAACGTGGGTTTACCCCTGAAGAACAAGAGCAGGTCAATGAGCGGCAAAAACAAGAAGCCATGCAAGAATTCTTAGAATTCAACGGCATGGAAGACTCTTATTTCGAGGTGAGCTTGCAAAACCTTGAACCAACAAACTTTGTGGAAGAGTACAACACACTTCAACGGCGACTCAACCTCAACAATAAACTTCGCCAACTCCTTCAAGTCACACAAGTGGACTATAAAAAAGATGGAGTGCTTTACGACATGGCACGACAGTTTTGTGAATACTATATCACAGACTATGCCGAAGAGGTCTTGGGGCTTTCAAAAGTGTTGGATCAAAAAAAATATAATGACGTTTTAAACAGGGAAAATGGTCCTTATAGCGCCTTTAATGCTGCGGTATCTGTACCTGTTGTGGAAGAAAATCCCTATCAAAAATATGGCCCTTATCATACGTTGAAAACTCTGTGTGAGCAGGACCCTTTTAGTTTGATCAATGTTGACCAAAAAGTATTTGTAGAAAAAGTTTCTGATACCGAAGAGAATCAGCCAGAATTTTTAGGCGGCTATTCGCAAAACTACAATTATAATAAAGATTACCTGATATACCGGGTCAACAATCGGTTTGAGTCCTTAGCCCAAAATCGAAATGCTAATGGTAGCGTGAGCATGGCTGTTGGTGGAAGTACGCCAGTGATTTGGGGCTTCCGAGCCAATGCCAATGGCGGTACCTCATACAACTGGAACATGAGCACAAATACTGGAGAAATGCACGAACGGGGCAAACGGGCTTCAGTGGGCTATCACTTGGGACAATATTTAATTGTGCAGCAAGCGAAATTTAATATTCCGTTGGACGCATTTAAAATGTGCGTGATCGTGCAGCCAAAAACAAAAAATCTCATCAAAGCCATGTTTAATATCGCAAGTGACGAAGCCTATGCCCAACTTTTTGAAAATCTAAAGGCTAAGGTCCAAAACGATTCAGAGAGAAACAAGAGATGGAATCGATTTTTTAATCGCTTTGGATTAGGGCAAGACCCGCAAAATGTAGATTGGGATGTTTCTGAAATCAATTTTTACGATCAGCCTGTGGATTACATTAGAGCTCTGCCGCACTATTACCCTCTTCGTCGTCTAATTACCTCAGGTGCGACAAATGAGGATCTTATTAAATTTCTGAATTCAGGTTTTACACTATGTTCTGACACTCAAACTCAAGAAGTTTACCAAGATGGGAGCGAATGGAAGTATCGTCAAAAAGTACTCCAAGAGAACTACTATTATATTTACCAACACTTCTTTACAGAAAGTCCGTTTGTCTTTGATAAATCTCTAAAAACACGCCCGTGGCTGGGGATGATTCGAGGCGATCGAGATTACTTCATGTTCCGACAGTGGCTCGAGGAAAATGGCAGCCCTTCTAGCTGTAGTGTTGATCGCAATTATGATATTTACGACAGTCTGTATAAGTCCATGCAAAGGTCTATGAATACCAATGGTACTTTGGCAAATAATGCCAATAAAGAACCCATGGTCGAAGAGGTCTATAATGGCGTTTATGATCGATTATTAAACCACGCACGGTTTCACACCGTCCTTCCAACCCGAGTTGATGAGTATGTCAGCAACTCGGCGTGGGGCCGTGCGCGGTCACTTTTAAAATTAGACTGGATGAGTTGGGGTAAGAACCTCAATGATATGCAAGTTAATCGTGATTGCGAACCGCAACAATAGAAAAACCTTTTCAAAAATAAACTACATTCATTTTTTGAATATGTTTTTCAAATTAACTTGTCGGTGATCAAGAGTTCAACGAGGGTTTTTGAGCTGCCTTTGTGTGTCTCTGTGAGCGAGATTACTTGTTGCTTGAGTTGACTCAAGTCTTGATCAAGCATTTGTGAAACATAATCGTTGATGTCGTTTGGAGTGTTTACCGGGTGGACGACTTTGAGGGGAGTGGAGTCTAATGGAACCTTTGAAAAAGATATGGCCTCGCGATTGTTTTTGAAGTCAGGGCCTACAAACACCGGGCAACCGGCAGCAAGAGGCTCCATAACGCTGTGGACGCTGCCATTAAAGGAGCCACCAACAAACGCCACGTCCGATAGCTTATAAAGGTCTGCAAGCACGCCGACAGTATCTATGATCATTGCTTTCGATGCCACACCTGATTCGGATTGGGTGTAATAAATAAAATCGATGCCATGTTTTTTAAGTTGGCTTTCTATTTTTCGCAAGTGATCCGGATGGGGCTCGTGGGGGGCAATAATTAATTGCACCTTTTCTTGTTGTACGAAAGCTGCCAATGCTGGGAGAACACGTTCTTCATCGGCGGGCCAGCTGCTGCCCATTAAGATTTTGAGTGGAGTCTGACAGAACAATGATTCTTTGATGGAGTTGTTTTGAGCCAGTCGATAAAACACCTGATCGTATCGGGTATCACCAATGGCTTTATTTTGAGTGCCTTTATGGAGTTGGTTCATGTTTTTTAAGTCATCTTCACTCACGGTGTAGACTTTTTCAATTTTTTCTACAGGGTTGAGGTTTAGGATAGAAAGCACGCGATCCCAAAACTTAATTTTGTGTTTTGTACAAGAAAACAATCGGGTAGGTACGCGAAGCTTTTGACATTGGTACAAGCATTCCGGCCACAGGTCGGTGCGAGCGATGAGCAAAGAGATCGGCCGAAAATGTTGGATAAATGATTGCATAGGCCCGGGGATATCCCATGGGAGGGGCATGACATAGTCCACATTTTTATCTTTTTCGATATTGTTTTTATAAGTCGGAGAAAAGTAAGTGACTAGAACTTTTCTCTGTGGATTGCGGGATTTAATCTTTATAACAGGTTTGGCATATTCGAATTCACCAGAGCTACAGAATCCAAAACCGGGTAAGAGTCTTTAGAGCCTTCGGGAAACTGAGATTTAAGTCGTAAGAAAAACCCTTGGCGCATTTTTTTATTCAATAATACACCGAAAAATAATGTGACTGGGACAAACACTCCTTGAAATATCAGCAAATAAAACATTCGAGAAATCATAGTGCCTCGATCCTTCCCACTACTGATTCTGGGGTGATGTCCAACAAACATTTTTTATAAACGACTTGATGACATTTTCAACGACCATCTTTAGTGCAAGGTCGGCAACTCAAGGGTACTTCTAATACTTTCGAGTTGGGATAGCTGGGGAACCCAAATGCTGTGGGGCCTATCAGTGCAAATGTTTTTATTCCTAAGAGATCTGCTAAGTGCATAATTCCAGTATCCCCACTGACTAAGGCCTGACTTTTTTTAATCACTGAACAGGATTCCAGCCAACTGCATCGTCCGGCCAAATTGGTCACTCGATCAGGCGCTTCAGCGGCGATTTCAGCGCAGAATTCATCGCCTGGTCCACCGAGTAAAACAAACTGCTTTTGTGGTAATTGTTGAATTAGATCTTTCCAATGCTCCACCGGCCATCGCTTCATCTCCCAGGCGGCGGAGGGGGCTAATGCAATGAACGATTCAGGAAGAGGTTGGTTCCACTCAGGTGTTTCTAGTTGAACCGTTGGTAGAACCTCTGTGTATTGTGGGATCCATTTAGCTATGGGACGCACAAATGAAAGCGCGCCTTTGTAGGGCCAAGGGAATCGGTTCATTCGCAATTTAAACAGCAAAAACCGATTGATTCGTTCTTTTGAGCGTCGAATAAATTTAGAATTTGACCATAGGCCCAGCAGGAAAAAACTAAAGATATGACTGCGAAGATTATTGTGGGCATCGTAAACGTGAGTAAAGCCCTGAGATTTCAATTGAAGAGCTTTTCGAATCAACCCGAGAAGACCTTCCTTTCGGTCGAAAGAATGCACGACGTCGATAGAAGTATGAGCCTGAACGATATCAGCAAAATCAGATCGTACGATCCAATGGACTTCGCAGTCAGGGAAGTTTGATTTCACCAGAGTAGGTACTCCAAACCCTTGAATGATATCGCCGAAACTAGAAAAACGCAGAATTAATAGTTTTTTCATTTTATCTCATCGTTACGAATTCTTCTGAGGCCGTTGGGTGAATAGCGACCGTGTTGTCTAAATCTTTTTTTGTGGCCCCCATTTTGACGGCTACGGCAAACCCTTGAAGCATCTCATCCACTCCAAGTCCTATGCCGTGCAAGCCGACGACTTTTTCCTCCGGACCGAGACAAACAATTTTTAAAAGTGTTTTTTGCTTCATCTCTTGGGGAAGAGGGGAGTAAAACATATTTATAAATTCAGATTTATATATTTTTATTTGTTCCGGGCCATAGAGTCGTGTTGGCTCCATTTCGGTCAAAACCACACTACCAATAGGCGGGGAGAAAAGACCACAGTGGGAATGTTTTGATAATCCAGTTTCGAATCTTTTTCGTTGTTAAAGATTCGATGAGCTAAACGTCGGCCGGCTGCAATGGCCACAGGTGTGAGCTGCAGTTTCCCCGTTACATCCCCAAGGGCAAATATATGGGGGTCGTTGGTGGACTCGTATTCATCCACTTTAATTTGCCCCCATTCGTCCAATTGAACTTTTGTGTTCTCTAAACCTAACCGATCCGTATTGGAGATCGACCTGCGGCCCAAACCACCTTGTCGTAAATGACCTCCTCACAGTGACTGTATTTGACTCAGATACGGCCATCATCGGTTTTGAAAAGTTCCTCAGGGATGCACTGACTTCTAAACTGGATCCCTGCTTTTAACATTTCATCTAGAAGCAGTTTTGCAATATCCCCATCAAACGAAGTCAGTATACGTTCACTGCGATTGATGAGCGTAACGTCGAATCCAATGTGTTCAGCACTCCGGCCATTCCACGCCAATGTAACCAGCGCCAACAATAAGTACATTTTTAGGTTGTGACTCCCAGTTGAAAAAATCATTGGAGGTATCGGCGAGCTCCACCTCCGGGAATATCGGGGAGGGTTGGGTTTTCCACCCGTAGCCACAAGAATGTATTTTCCTCTATAAGTTTGTCACCCCTCCGGATGGTCTGGGAGTTTACAAACTCTCCGTGACCCGATACCCAAGTTACAATTCGAGTTTTTAGGTTTCGATCATAAATTCCATTGAGGCGCTCTAAATAGGCATCTCGAGATTGAACCAACTGTTTCCAGTTAAAGGGTTTTTATATTGAAGTTGAAATCCATAATGTGCGGAAAACTCGATCATCTCCCGTATGTGAGCCGCATTCCACATGACTTTTTTAGGGACACAGCCCACATTAACGCAGGTTCCACCTAATTTATGTGACTCCACCAGGAGAACTTTTACCCCAAATTCCGACGCTCGTCGGGCTGTCGCGATTCCTCCGCTGCCACCGCCGAGTACAATGAGATCAAAGTCCATGCCGGGATTTCCTTTCAAGTGCATTGAGTTAAAAAAGATATAACAATTTTAGCGATTTAGCGCCAATAGAACTTTTTGATTCCAAAACCTGTCGGAGGGCCAGATCCACGTTATTGCGATTGGAGAGAAAACCAATCCTTTCTATAATGGAGTCCATGGAAGATCCTGAAAAAAAATACTATAATCCAGTGACGGCAAAGGAGAAAGCATCCGTTCTCGAGGGGCTTTCGACGGCAAAACGCCCGATTGTTATGCAAAAAGGGTCCGCCGAAGCCGTGAAAAGTGTGATTTTGGAGGGGTCTAAAGACGAAATTCATATTCAAGATGTCCCGGAATTGCGAGTCAAAAACGGAGACGAAGTTTCATTTGTTGTGCTTCTTGATAGCCATAAATACTGGCTTCGAGGAAAAGTCGAAAAGCGTGGAGCCAGTTTAATTTTCGATCGCGGTGTGGAAGTGAGTAAGATTCAGCGTCGTGAAAACTTTCGGGCACAGGTGTTGGGTAGTTCGAAAGTGACTTTTAATATTCAGGTTTACGACGGCCAAGATTTTAAAAAATCCTTTTCAGTTTTAGATATTAGTTATGGTGGCTGCCAGTTCGAGGTCAACGGAGTTTCAATACCTTTCACAGAGGGTTGTCGATTCATTGGCTCCATAGATTCACCGGCGTTGAGAGAGCCCATTCCTGTCAAAGGAGCGCTTCGCCGAGTTCATAAAAACGCTGAGCATGGATTTATGCGAGTGGGAGTGGCGTTTGATGAACACGAACGAGGCGTGGAATCGCCGCTGATGGAACTGATCATGCGCTGCGCCCGCGAAAGCCAAAGATATCAATCCTATTAGGTGCCTACTCCCTTTTTCGGATGCAACGTGTCCCAAAAGGTGCGGACCGACTTTTCAAAAGGTGCGGACCGACTTTTCAAAAGGTGCGGACCGACTTTTCAAAAGGTGCAAAGGGTGTGGGGCTAATTTTGGGACTTGGTGCATCCAAAATAGACGCCTGGCACTTATCACGGGCACCTAACGCTTATATGAACTTTGTAGGTCTTCTAAAGCTTCGATCTGGGTTGTTGTGAAGCCCGCGTTTTGGCGAAGGGCGTGATTAATTTTTTCTCTTCGGGTGGGGAGAAGATGGCTCAGCCGTCGGAGTCTTTCAGGAAAGTCTTTTTCAGGATCAAGGCCACAATGTTTACAAGTTTTAACATACCAATGGGTGCCGAATTGAACGTGCGCCAATTCGTCTTTAGCAATCACTTGCACGGCAGGTTCACTCTCAGGGGCGTGCACACCACTGAGTTTTCTCAATAACGTGTCGCCAGCGTCCAGGCCCGAGCCCTCTAAATAACAGTGAACTATCACAATTCGATCTAAAAAAGAGTCTTCGTTTGAAGTGCAATCCCAAAGCATATTGTGAATGGGCCAATCGCCCCATTGAAACCCTAATCGGGCAATACCATCCAGGCAGAGCTTTAAATGCTTAGCCTCGTCCCGGACTATTTGCGCCAGATCTGCTTTGAACTCCATATCCGCATCGGGAAAGTTAAACAGGGTTCGCAGTCCCAGCTCCATTGCTTGCAATTCGATGTTAGCTAAATCATGCAACAAACGAGCTTGCCCCGCTTTGAGCGAGAGGCCCTTTTTGGCCGGGTGTCGCACAGGAGTAAGCACTTCAATATCACGGGCAGAGTGCTTTTAGGCGTGTGAATCTCTCCTTGAAATGCAGCATTGAGGCTGCTTTCAAGTCGATCTAACTTTTCGTAGACATTGGCACATTCAGGAGAGTATTAAGGGATTGCATCATCGGCTATACCGCCAAAATTTACGATTGTGCACAGCCGTGTACAGCGGTAGGTTAAAAAGGGCCCCCGTTGAAAAGGTTTTATTTCCAATGAATAGATTAAAGCCCGAGTTTTTAGGCGAGATCCCATTGAAGTGGCACGTGAATTGTTGGGCCAACTTTGGTGTTTGATACAGATTTAGGTCGAAGATGGTGGGGCGCATCGTTGAAACAGAAGCTTACCTGGGTGCCGACGATCCCGCCTGTCATAGTTTTTTCAAAACCGTCGCACTCCGCGAACCGAGCCGATGTTTTTAGATGGTGGTCATCATTATGTTTATTTCATCTAGGAATGTATTTTTGCTATAACATCGTCACCGAAGATCAAAACTCCCCATCAGCTGTTCTTCTGCGCGCTGTATTAAGGCCATTGAGGTTTGTCACAAATGCTGTTTCATCGGAATGGGGTTAGTGGGTATAATTTGACAAATGGCCCCGGTAAACTGGCGCAGGCTTTTAACATCAATAAATTGTATAATGGACAGTCCCTGCAGTTGAGTCCTCTATATATCGCAGAAGGGAAATCCTTGGAGGAAGATCATATCATTGATGATCATCGAGTTGGAATCGAGTCTTTTGGCGATGCAGCTTTGTGGCCATTGCGGTTTTTTGAGAAAAACAATCCCTATGTTTCGGTAAAAAAAGCAAAACTCTATGCATAGATTCGAACAGATATCGGACTACGATCAGTTATATGAAAGCTTCAAAGCCGATGGCTTTGAAGGATGGGGTGGCGAAACCTATGAATTAAGAACAAGCTCGCTTGTTCAAGTGTTCGATCAATTTAGGCCTCCACCTTCAAATAACTCACAGGGATTAGATTTAGGGTGTGGCACAGGGGACTTGACTCAACATATTTTTAAATCCGGATATGATGTGATCGGCTGCGATTTTTCCTTAGCCGCATTGGCCTGGGCACGAGAAAAACATCCCGACCTGCATAAGTTAGATTTGGTGAATATTTGTGAAGATTTTTACTGCGAAAATCAATTTGATTTTATTTTTGATGGGAACACACTTCATTGCCTTACAGGAGAGGATCGAATTCAAGCTTTTAAAAACCTGAGACGGTGGTTAAAATCAGATGGAATACTTATTGTGAATCATATGCTGGGAGATTTAAAAGTAGAAATTCCTGGCCGAAGCTATGATAAGGAGTCTCGACTTCACCTAAGAAACGGCAGGCCCTATAGATATTCGCCAGAGAATGCAGTTGATCTTGTTAGGGAGTTAGGATCTTTTGGTTTTCAACTTCAAGAAAATTGGGTGTCTTCAAATAGAGTTTGGGATGAATTTCATGGATTCTTTCGGTAAAGTAGAGCACAAAAAATAGAAAGAGTTCATCGTGGAAAGTATTGGCATACACTGGTTTCGACGCGACTTACGAGTTGCCGGCAATATGGCATTGAAAAAAAATTTTTCCCGAACGCAGGGCAGAACGTTAGGTCTGTTTTGCTTTGATAAAAGCTTTTTGTCCCGCCCGGATATGTCTTTTAATCGATTTCAATTTTTTTTAAAAACAATTGAGGCACTTCGATCAGAACTTCGACAGTTAGGCGGAGACCTCATTGTCCTCGACGATGCGCCTGAAAAGGCCTTTCAATGTGTCACTCGCTGGATCGACTCCAATCCGAAGTATCAATTGGATCTCGTTAGTTTTAACCGGGACTATGAACCGTTTGCAAGACAACGAGATGCACGAATGAAAGAGTGGTTTGATCAAAAGGGCATTGAAGTGGGAACGGCGCGAGATCATCTATTGATTGAGCCATGGGAGATTTTTAAAACTCCCGGAAATTTCAGTGACAGCTATCAGGTTTATACGCCGTTTTCGAAAAAATGGCGCCAGGCTTTTGTTGGAAAGTCGGTGCAAGAACGCCTTCGCTCACAGCAGTTGGGGATCGAGTATTTAGAGCGCCTGGAGCAGGGGACAACAAATTCAAATATTTTTAAACTGACCTGGGATAATGTTTATGACCAGGCCTCGCAAGAAGACCAACTGGAGTTTTACATAAAGGAAAACGCAAAAAAAGTGACTATTCCCATTCCCGAGGCCGGTTCATTGCCAGCCTTTCGCCAGCTCAAGAACTTTCGCCAGAGACTAGATCATTACGGGGATCGGCGGGATATTCCATCGCAACAAGGGACATCTCGGTTTTCGGTGTTTTTTAAAAACGGAAGCCTAACGGTTCCTCAAGTTATATACTTTTTTAATTTGAAAAACTATGACAAGCCAAAAACTGGTGCTGAGAAGTTTTAAGTGAGCTCATTTGGAGAGAGTTTTACTACTATATTCTCTATCACAACCCCAGGTCGAAAATCAAGCCTTCCAGGAAAAGTATAAAGATCTTAATTGGAACACCAATGTTGAGTGGTTGCAGGCATGGAAGGACGGGAAAACTGGATTTCCCATTGTAGATGCGGGGATGCGAGAATTGAAAACGACCGGTTGGATGCACAATCGAGTTCGAATGATCGTTGCGTCGTTTTTAACTAAAGACCTCCATATCGATTGGCGAGAGGGAGAAGCCCATTTTATGCATGAACTTCTCGATGGAGATTTGGCCTGCAACAATGGAGGATGGCAGTGGGCCGCCTCGACGGGGTGTGATGCACAACCCTACTTTCGAATTTTTAATCCTTGGTCACAGAGTAAAAAATTTGACCCCGATGGTGAGTATATTAAAAAATTTGTTCCAGAGTTAAAAGATGTTCCGGCCAAACAATTGCACGAACCCATCGTTAATCATTCTAGCTACCCAGCACCTCTTGTAGATCACAGTGTTCAACGAGAGAAGACGTTGGAGATGTTTAAATCTTTAAAATAAAAATTGATCAATAATGCCACGGAAATCGGCTAAAGTCCTTTTCACGTTTCTCGACAAATGCATCTCGCCCTTCGCGGGCTTCATCGGTCCCGTAGGCCAATCTTGTAGCCTCACCGGCAAATAATTGCTGACCAACCAGCCCGTCATCGGGAAGGTTAAATCCATATTTTAACATACGCATGGCCGTGGGGGATTTTGAATTCATTATTTTGGCCCATTCCAGCGCCACTTTTTCCAATTCGGCGTGGGGGACTACTTTGTTAACCATGCCCATTTGGAAAGCCTCCTCAGCGGTGTAATCTAAACCAAGAAAGAAAACCTCACGGGCCCGTTTTTGCCCAACCTGTTTCGCTAAATAGGCCGAACCATATCCACTGTCAAAACTGGCCACATCCGGATCGGTTTGTTTAAAAACGGCATGTTCTTTAGAGGCAATTGTGAGGTCACAGACCACATGCAATGAATGACCACCCCCTGCGGCCCAACCAGGCACAACGGCCATTACGATCTTGGGCATAAATCGAATCAACCTTTGAACTTCCAAAATGTGCAATCGACCCAGTTTAGCCGGGTCGACTTGAGCGTCAGAATCTGTGTATTTATAACCGTCTTTGCCGCGAATTCGTTGGTCGCCTCCGGAGCTAAACGCCCAACCTCCATCTTTAGGTGAGGGGCCATTTCCGGTGATAATGACCACACCGACATCACTCCATTGGCGGGCATGGTCTAAACATTTAAACAATTCATCTACAGTTTGTGGTCGGAAAGCATTACGACACTCGGGGCGATTAAAAGCAATTCGAACAGTGCCTTGGCTACGAGCTCGGTGGTAGGTGATATCTTCTAAGTCTTGAAAACCCTTTACTGATTCCCATGCGTCCTGTTCAAATATTTCTGAAACCATCAATTTACCTCGCCAAAAAAGACACACTATTACTAGATGAGGCAGTATTGCAATTCTTTTATGCAAAGCTCTGTCGCCCCTTCAAAGAAGTACAAATTAAATTGTAATTTAGCCCTGACCAGCTCGATAGGTGCGTTTTGCCGGATCTGAAACGCGGTATTCATCCACAGATTTGGGGGGCAGAGTCCACATTCCCAATCGCTGAGCCAAGCGACTCTCTAGATCCACTTTGTCTTTGTAAATCACCGGATAGTCGAGCTGTTGTTTTATAAACGGCTTCGTGAATTGGTGATTAATGCCTCGTCGCACATTGTTGGTGTAATTAACTCCGGCGCGATGCCAAAGCAGTGAATCAAAAACCATAAGGCTGCCGGCTTTCGCATGCACTTGAATTTCATTTTCTTTAATATACTCTTCACTGGGCATATCCGAAAAGCGATGACTGCAGGGGAGGAGCCAAGTTCCGCCGGTTTGATCGTCGAAATCATCGATCACAAAAAATGTGTTTATACTCAAAATTTTATCAGTCAAAAAGTTACGGGGAAAGTCTTTATGGTAGCGACCTTGATTGTGATGCTCGTCCGGAAACACGCAAATTCCGTTTTGCAAATGCAAAATCGCAGTATCGCCCACAGTCAGTTGTAGGATTTTTTCGATGATTGGGTGGAGTACGAGTTCTGAAAAAATGTCGTCGTACTCCATCATAGAGCGGCAAACTCCAAAATCACCGACCTGACGAAGCAGTGGCTCACCGTATTTGTTAAGCTGCTCATCCCAAACTTCGAGCATTTTTGATCTCAAAGCGTTTAATTGGTCAGATTTGAGAACATCTGGAATTATGAAATAACCACGACGATCGAGATACTCCAGGTACTGATCCCATTCAGAATCATTGCGTTGTACCTCCATACCGACAAAGCTTTGATAATCCATAGATGGTAAACCCTATTAATGAACGTGATCCCTTATGACCTTTAAAGCATCAGTGATCGTAAAGATACCCCAGGGTGTAGAGTTCTCGGCCCTAACGATGGCGCTTCCTACACCTTTTTCAATCATGTCCGCTGCGACTTTAGCAATGGGAGTGCTGGGGCCCACAATAAACGGTTCGAAGTTCATGACATCTTTTATTTTAAGTTCTTCAACATTTTTAGAGGTTTTTAATAGTTCAAGGTCCCGATCACTGATAATCCCCACCAGCTGACCACCTCTAAAACCGGTAAATGATGAAAGTTGTCCTTAGCCATCATTTCTATAGCCAAGCCAATCGTTCGATCCGCACCAATAGTGTGCGGGGTAGTGGTCATATAGTCTTTACGGTAATAGACATTTTTAACTCCTATTCTTCGGCCTTTTCGCCGGCATGAAAAGTGGTGTAGACAAAGACTTCAACTTTCAGGTCTTGTAAGTGTTTTACTATTAAGGGCTCAACATCTTCCCAGTCGAGTCCACCCACGCCTGTTGAAATTTTTGTAAGAGCTATGGATTTAAAACCACGTTCTTCAATTTCGCTGCGTAGGTTTTTTAATGCGTGGTTCACATTTTCAATAGTCGCTTTGCCGGGCTTTGTTCCTGGGTCGTAAGCCCCTTCTTGGGTCAACAGGTTCACGATGGCGGCGCCTTCGGCCCCTTGCCATGTCCACAATTCACCTTCTTTGGGGTGTTTCGTTTTACAGTAATGTCGGAAATCTTTGTACATCGCCGGCCATCTCTCGCGCAGAGACAACGCCAAACCCTGTTTGAAATCATCATTTGGGGCGACCCCATGAACGATAGCATCGGCCTTTGTAAATAAAATATCACCTTCGACGTTTTTAATCATTTTGTTCTCACTTTGTTAAAGCATTACAGATCCGCTAGATGACCAGAGCATGAACAGTACCAGATCAGCTTAAATCTACAAGGGTTTTGTGTGTGGTGGCGGGGCACATTGCCTCGACAAGAGTTAAAATTACCCATTGAGCCGAATGTGCTGAAGGCCTTGAAACCCCTGACGATTAAAGGACTTTTCATAGAAATCAATGATACCATTTTTGTGAAAAGTAACTACCGAGGAGGCGACGGTTCCGTAGTCCGCAGTGGAAATAAATAATGAGACAAAGTGCGCTCCCAATCCAATCCAATACCGGTATCAGGCAAGCTTTCGTCTTTGGCCTTCTCAGAGTTTGCAAGCAGCGAAAATACGGCATCGACTAAGGCCGAATTGGCTTTAGATTGAAAATCAGTTGCTCAAAGAACTCTTTGCCTTTGAGCATTTTAGGCCATGGCGAATCAAAAAACCATTGGAGATAGCAATAATGTCGTCGTTGACGGTCTGCGTTTTTTTAGCTTTATTGCTGATAAGACAAGTTTGCTGTCGATCTCCGCAGATGAATTAAAAAAATTATATTCATCGAGATGATCAAGTTGCTCACAGTAGGTTTTGGGCAAGATCGGATCAAAAATTTCGCACTAGCATTCCCCGAGCCGAGCCTTTTGACTTTATCTAGTCACGAAAATTAGTTACGAGAGAAAACTGACCACCTGGTGTAATGCCCAGCCAAGTCCCGTCATTGACGAGATCTTTGCCAGCAACAATGCCCGACTCCCAAATGTGTCCTTTGGAGGGGCGATCGTAAAATTCATCCCTGTTGGAGGCGATGGCTACGATCTCTGCGGTGAGGTTTTTGCGATAAATGCGGTGCACATTAGTAATTAATTCGTTTCTTCTATAGTCTCTAAGACAATTACCCATTGCCAATGGGACTGTATTTAATGCTTTTGCAGCCCGGATTGATCGAGCTTTTCAAAAAAATACGTGGCCACCTCTCGAACTCTCTCAAAAGGCACGGGCTCAGAGTCGGAGTAGGAGGCGGCAAAAACGATTTGGCCTTTTTGGCAAATCAGCCGACCTAGAACGACGCCACCATTTTCTAACTCAAAGGATTTTGAAAACTCAAGCGGTGCCTGGTTCACCCACATTTCGAAAGGCTGCAATGCGGGTTGATCCGATTCACATCGGCCCGATCCAGCTCTCGCCTTCCATCCCTCCTCACAGTTTTCCAAGGAATAACTGACTTGGTATTCATAAGCACCTAAGGGCCCTAAATATCTCTGCTCAGCCACTGAAAATTGCCCCATTGCCAATAATAAAACCATAAGAATACACTTCATTGAGTCCCCCTAAATATTTGTATTAATTCAGCATTCTTGCATGCTCTCAGGGGTAGAGCAAGCTATTAGGGTTCAACTTGGGGCAACATTCTTGGCCGAATAGACGCCGGGCCAACACTCTCGTGCATATAGGGGAACTTCAAACTTGTTTCTCGGAGGCGACTCGGTACAGGTGGCTGTGTAGTCGCTATTAAAATTTCAATAATTTTAACTGCCATGCTGTTGAAGGTTTAGACACCAACTGATTTATTTGCAAAAGGAATATTATTTTCCCACAACTAAGGCAAAGTGAATTATAAAGTCGGTAACAAGTCGTTTATGTGAAACCTTTAAATAAAGGAAGCGAAAGTGAAATATTTTATTTTAGTGTCAGTTCTAGTTGTTTCTTCTACGGCAGTTTTTGCGGACGATAGTGCACTTAACCAAAGGTCGGACGAATTTTATAGCCAGTGGGTGCAAGACCAAGACGAAGCTTCTGTAATTCGAGATGAAATTCGAATGATAAAAAAGCGAAAAAATGGTAATTCTGCAGAACGTTTTCGAATCGACTATAAAAACCTTTCAGAGGATCAGAAATCAAGTTTTGATAAGGCAATTGCGAAATACGATGAGGTTTTAGCCACTGAAGTTGAACCTAAATATGGCAGCATGCGAGAAGTGGTCGATTATTACCTGTTTAATGGTAGAGATGAGGCAAGATTACGAGCGTTTTTAATTAATCAAGATACAATTTGTGATCTTGTCGTCAGCGGTCGAAAGATTCTTTGGTCGACTTCGCAACTCACTTGTTATGACAGATAAAAGGTTTAATGAGTTTTGAGGCTTTCTAAGAAGGCAAAGAAATTTGAATGAATATTTTAATTCGGTAAGGAAATTGTTTATGACTAAATTAGTGATATTAATGTTTGCGAGCTTGTTGTCTATTAATGGCTATGCCGTAGAAATTGAAAATATACTTGTGCCGACAGCCGAAGAGTGCGCAGAGATGAACGCCAGTGTTCAAAACTTCTATAAAAATTTAAATGATAGTGAGCTACAAAGCCTTTAATCAGAAAGAGACAGAGCTGTTCGGATGATTCTAGAACAAAATCGATCCGGCCAAGAATTCAAAAATGACAGCACGCCTTTTATTATTGATCTTATTGAAAATAAAGGCATGTCAGAAAACAAGCCACCGTCCAGGCTTGGGTTCAAAAGGAAAGAACTTTAAATTGCATTTTAGGAAGAATAAATCTTTCAGCAAATTAATAAATCTTGGGTTTTGATGAATCTGTTGCCAGAACAGAGCGACGTCAATCCTGTTAATGCAATCGCCGATGATTTATAAGAATCCACTATTCTTTTTTAGGTGCAAGGCTCCGTTTGTGGTGCTAACTTTATAGAGAATAGTGGGGGTTCCTTTGAAAATCTACGATATTGCCATAGTCGGAGCTGGCATTTCAGGAATTGGGAGTGGGCTGTGAAATTAAAACGAAAGTTTCAAAACAAAAATATTGTAATTTTAGAAGCACGGAGCCAACTCGGTGGAATCCTGGGATCTATATCGATATCCGGGAATACGATCCGATAGCGATATGGCGACGATGAGCTATAGTTTTCGGCCGTTTCAATCCACCAACATCACTCCGCAGGCGAAGAGCCAATTTGATCTTCGAGAAACAGCGAAGGGAGTATAAAAATTGAAGACGATATTAAATATAAATCTCAGTTCAAAAATTGGAATGGAGTTCTGAAAAAATAACTATTGGAAGATAACAAACTATCAAGGATGGGGAAGAAGTCATTTACCTAAGTCGTATGGTATCGTGCTGTACCGGATACTACAATTACAATAGCCCCCATATTCCGAAGTTTAAAAATTTTGATAAATTCAAAGGCCGAGTGATTCATCCGCAAAATTGGCCTGAGGGTTTCGATTATACGGGTCAAAAAATCGTTGTCATTGGCAGTGGTGCTACTGCAATTTCAATTGTGCCAGAAATGGCAAAAAAGGCCAAACATGTAACTATGTTGCAGCGGAGTCCTACTTATGTGGTTTCGCTGTCTAACAAAGATATGCTTGCCAAAAATATTTCAAAATTTTGCTTCCGCAGGATTGGGCTTATCGATTGATTCGATGGAAAAACATTAAAGTGAGTGGTTGGCTTTATCAGTTATCGAGAAAGTTCCCGAAGGGGATGAAAAAACTTCTTCTTTCTTTTATTGAAGGTAAACTTCAAGATAAAAATGAAGTTCAAAGGAGTTTCAACCCGAAATATGATCCTTGGGATCAAAGAATGTGTTTCGTGCCAGACGATGATTTGTTCAAAGCAATCAATCAAGGTCTTGCCAGTGGAAACGGATGTCAGAGGAATCTACTGAAAACTCGGTTTTATTAAAATCAGGGAAACAGATATCGGCTGATGTGGTGGTGACGGCGACCGGGTTTAATCTTTCGTTTTTGGAAAGTCTTGAAGTTTTTGTGGATGGCAATCGCATTAACATTGCGGAAGCTTTCACCTATAAGGGGTTGATGTTAAGTAATGTACCTAACCTAATAGTTACATTTGGATATATAAATGCAACTTGGACTTTGCGGGTGGAGCTGATAGCGAAATGGATTTGTAAACTTCTTAAATATATGAAAGACAATAAAAAAACAGTGTGCAACCCACGTATGCCGAAGGTTGAAAAAGGGATGTCTAGACGTCCGTTTGTTGAAAATTTTAGTCCTGGATACATCAATCGTGATCTTCACAAACTACCAAAGCAGGGTGACAAATGGCCCTGGCTAAGTATTCAAAATTATCAAAAAGAACAAACTTTGCTACTTAAAGCACCAGTCAATGATGGAGTATTGGTTTTTTATTGATGGCAAAAAGATGTAGGCAACACTCTATTGAGTGAGATGAATTACCAAGCTTCTTGGTTTAATCACTGACATTCCACCATAAATTTGCCATCTTTGGCTTTGCAATTATAGGACTTTTTGCCTGATGACGAAGTGGAGTCGGACGAGCCAGTACTGCTGCAGCCCATTGAAAGGAATGATAAAAGAACCAATAAAAGCGGTAATTGTCTCAATTTGAACATAGAAACTCCCCAAGCATTCATTATTCAGTAAACCTTTCGGCATCTTCTTAATGAATCTCCATACCATTTTTTGCCAATTGGCATAAAATGCTGCGAGCACAACTCAAAAGCTGCCAACGCTTCGACTCCGTTTAGGTAGCAAGCAAAACCCCATGCCCAAAAAATAAAAAAGGTCACCCAACGGTGACCGTTTTTTATTTTGGAGGGGGAGATAGATCTGAGGATCAATTGAGAAATTGTACTTATAATATGACGGTAATTTGTCGGAACTTAGCGCTTTAGCAACTAATGCCTGGGCAGCAAGTCGATACTCTTTTTTGTTAAAGAATCGGCCTTCCATGCCCTTTAACATGAGGCTTCTATGCTGAGCTTCACTTCCTGAGTAACAACCGATATTCTCATTTTCTTCAAAACACTCATGAAGGTTTGTGAACTCTGCAAAGGTGTACATATCCACAGCTCCCGAGCTTAGGGCGGCACTAGCTTCAGGAGGAGGAACGACGGTGATTTCAATTTTATCAAAGCCCATTTCTTCACTACTGTATTCGTTTTTGGACAAATATAGAGTTTTGTTTTTATCGACTAGAATATATGGGCCAGTTCCCAAGTAATTTTCGCCATCTTTAACAAACGCCGACATTCTACTTCCTGCTAGATGATTAAGGGCCATACGAAATGGTTCTTTGAACTCAATTTTCAATGTCTCATCGTCAATGACGGTTATTCCACTTAAAGCACCTGTGTCTTTAAAAGACTCAAAACCCACCACTCGGTACATAACATCTTGCAAACTACTATTCGTGGACTTTGGATCTAGTTTTAGCCCATACTCCCAGGATCGTTTAAAGTGGCCTGCTGTTAGCTTCTCACCATTTGAAAACCTTTTTTCGGTATCAACTTTGAAGGTGAATGTTTTGAAGTCGTCACTCACAGTCCAGCTTTTCGCGGCTAATGGTTTTGTTGCACCACCATTGCCGGAAGTAACTAGGGCCTCAAATTGATTTGACATCAAAGCATCGGCATATCCGGTGTGCTGGAGAGAAGGTATAAGGTTTCCCCAATAGACTGGAAAACCAACTTTTAAAACAGTTCTTTTGTTCATATTCGTTCCTAAATAAAGTGCTGCTACAATAGCGACTAGCGATGAAACTCCGATTATTATCTTTTTCAAGATATGCTCCTACATGATGCTAATTGTTCCACTTTCGCGGGCCATCGGAGCTACATAGTCCTTGTTGTACTCCTCAATTAATCTCTTTCTTAATTTTTCATTCTCTTCAGACAAAAGTTCCTCTGTTGATTTGATCTTATGATCCCGTAAAAAACGGTAATACTTCAAAGGGAGCTGTTGGTCTTCTAGACGTTGAAGAAACTCATCTTCAATTTCCTCTGGGCACTTTGGCTCGTCTGCATTGTTTAGCTGAAAATCAGCCGCAAACGCTATCGAACTAATTGGCAAGATGGCCAACAACGATAGAATCAATTTTCTCAATTTCATTGTCTTCTCCTTTCAAATGTTGAAATCCTGGTTTCCAGCATCCGTGGTCAAAACCCAGGTAGCTTCCTGTGTCAGCAAAACTGACGTTTCTATCTCCTCCACATTTGGAGAGATGTTCGCATTTTGAGCAGCCTTGGATTTCTCCTTTTCTAAACTGCTTCATTAGAGGGTGTCGTAAAAATAAATTTTCCAACCCTTCATTAATGACGTTTCCTAAGATGTGATTTGTTCTGCTGGATACCTTTAAATTCCCCCTGTAATCTACGACAATTCCTTGGAATCCGAATTTTGCGGATGCCCCAAGGGAATCATCAATTAAACAAAATAATGGTTTGTTTGTATTGGTATGAACTCCAGAAAGTCTGGAGTTTTTCAAAATTGAAACATAGGCATCTCTTAAATCATGCCCTTTAAGAGGCTCATCACTGCCGCTATTGACGAGTTTTTCACCCTGGCCAACAGGAATAAAGCGCGTAAAGTTCATTGAGTAGATTTTCAACTCTTTTGCCATTTCAAAAAATGCCGGAATCCAAGGAGCTGTTTGCTTAGATAGAATTCCGAGGAAATGAACTTTTAGATCAGAGTCTAAGGCCCTCTTTACGCCTTCGATGCTTCTATCAAAATTACCTTTACCTCTTTTTTTGTCGTGAAGTTCTGCATTAGGCCCATCAAGCGATACTTGAAGATCAATACTGTTCTCTTTTAAGAAAATAATGTTCTTTTCTGAGAGTAAAGTGCCGTTAGTCAGGACGCTGATAGGGGCCTTGGCCCATTTAGACCTGATCCTTTCAATGATCGGTTTAAAAGATTTGCTGAGTAAAGGTTCTCCACCACAAATAACAAAAGATGCTTTGGTGTTGAGTTTGCGTAGTAGATTTTCATACTGGTCGATGATTTCACACCAGTCTTGAAATGAAGCCGCACCCTGATTTTTGTGATCTTTATGATAACAATGGGTACAATTCAAATTACAGGCATTCGTGATGTCTATTTGTATAGTCAAATACTCAGGTCCACCAATCAACTCGATGAGTTTTCTAGTGGCAAGAGATTTGAGGTTTAAGACATTACTAAACATCTAAAGCACCTCACTCACAGAATAACCCCAAGAGTTTAGTCTTCTTTGTAGTGAAGTATTGGGGATAGAAATTCGTTCAGCGGCTGATCTTAATGATTTTTCGCCTCTGAGTTTGAACAAGATATATTCCTTTTCTTTTTCTTCGGCCATTTCATCGAGCATCTTTTTGAATGTTGGATAATCACAGTCAAACTCTTCAAAGGCACCTTGTGTGGTCGTAAAGAATTTGGCGTCCAAGTGCTCTGGAGTGATTTCATTATCAGTGACCATTGTCAGGAGGCGATCAATTGTGTTTTCAAGTTCGCGGACATTACCTTTCCAGGAATAATTTTTTAGATACCGCAAAGTTTTGTAGAGAATCTTTTTGTCGCCACCTTTGTGTTTTTCCTGAAAGTGAAGCACCAAAGGCTCGATATCATCAGGCCTTTTTCTAAGTGGACTTAGATAAATTGGAATTACATTGAGGCGATAAAATAAATCCTCACGAAAACGACCTTCACTGATGGCTTCTTCAAGATTTACATGGGTTGCTGCCAAAACTCTTACATTCACCTTTATTGGGGATGTAGATCCAACAGGCTCAATGGTTCCTTCTTGAAGGACACGAAGTAATTTAACTTGTAGCTCTAAAGGCATATCCCCAATTTCATCAAGAAAATGGTTCCGCCATTAGCAATCTGAAATTTTTACTAATTTTTTGGTTGTGGCCTCGTAAAAGATCCCTTTTCGTGGCCAAACAACTCGCTCTCAAGAAGATTGGCGGGGATAGCACCACAGTTAATGGCGATAAACTTTTTACTTTCTATTAGAGAGATTATGGATGGCTTGGCGACCAGTTCTTTTCCGGTACCAGACTCACCATTAATTAGAACAGTGCTGTCACTGTTTGATTGGCTAAGTTGAAGGACCTGGTTAGCCACATTGGCCATATCGTCAGACCAGCCAACCATACCAATTCACTGATTGGCTTTTTCATTTTTAAGAAATCTTGTTCGATTGTTAGACTGCTGCGTGATAACACGCCTGGTTTCATCAAACATTTTGCAGTAGTTGCGAATAACTTCAATAGTGGTGAAAGATCATTGCCTTTCTGAAGAAAATTTAACACCAGCTCGTAAACTAGCAATTGGTGCATCTGCGGAATCGTCTCCAGTCATGATAAGAATAAGTAGCTTGGGATTGATATCGAGCAATTGTTTGGCGAGATCCGCTCCGGTAAGGACTTCGCCTTCAAAGTGGTAATCTAAAAGGATAACGGCATAACCATAAGGGTCGGCTTCAACTTTGTTGATGACATCTGCTGTGGTTTGGAAAAGTCTGCTGTAATATCTAGGTGATTTGCCAATGCGTCTTCAAAACTGCGAAGAACAATTGGCTTGTCATCAGCGATTAGAATTTTATAGTTCATATCTGCTCCCCCAGAGTTTACAAAACTCTCGATTCACCTAGAGCAAGAGAGATGCCAATTGTAAGTCGTTGAAAACTTTTGAAGCACCTACTGTAGTGAAGCCTGAGTTTTGACCCACTGGTGGGTCAAGCATTTTAGGAGAAATCAGATCAACTTTCAATATAACCGACTATAATAATTTGGCCATTCCCATCCTCTCTGTCTTCAGGGTTGACCCATTCACGGGTCATTTTTTAAGCATCACGTTCAGATCTTCAGAAGTTTTTGAATTAATTCAATTTTCCGAAAATTTGGCGGACCCACTTTCAGGTCACTCTATAACAGATTTAGTCATGATGCACAATTATTCAGCAGAGCCGCCATGGAACGTGTAAGAATTACTTGTTTTTTAGTTTAGGTTGAAGGGCCATCTAAGGCCCTTCTCGAATCATGATGAGTCCTAGCTTTATCAAGATGATTACTGCCGCCAACACCCAGCCTTTAGTAGAGGAAAGGCGTAGGCGATAGTCTTTCATCTGGAATTTTAAACTTAATTCTAATGATAGTTTGTTGTCTGTTTTGTTTTCCATTTTTGACCTCCTCTCGCCCTCACCGAAGGGATTGGAGGAGGCCCAATAAATGGAAACTGAATCACAACGGAAAGAGAGTGAGATTATTTAGACCCGATGCGCTGTGGTTTTTATTGGTATTCTAACTTTTGAAAGTGATAGCCCCGAGGGGCAATCCCCTCGGAGTTAAATAAAATTAGTCGTCTAATTCTGATTTAACAACTTCAGCGGTTACAGGATTGAAATAGACTTCAACTTTTTGGCCCTTTGGATTTTGACCGTAGATCTCATAGCAAGAACCAGGCTGCTTGAATTTGCGTATTTTGTAACCTTCCTTTTCTATTTTTGCCTTAAATTCGGCCACACTCATCCACTTGCTTTTTGGTTCAGATGTGCAGTTTTTCTTAGCGTATGCCTGAGTGGCCAAAGTTAGCATTGAGACAATTAAAATCACCTTTGTTTTCATTTGCTTTCTCCTGTTACTGTTTTTTTTCCTGCATTAACTATGGGGCTTTTTCCAAAAATACATAATGGGCAAATGTCCTAATGCTTTGAAGTTTCAATATTAAGGCATTTGCCCCATGTAATTTGTGAGAAAATGTCCGACTCTATAGCAAGAATCAGAGGAGGTTTTTATTGAAAGTTCAAAAGCATACGATTTGCCTGTCAGAATATTTCATTGGGTGTTTGCACTTTTATTTGTGCTATCTTTTTCAGTCGCTAAGCTCGTCGATGATGACTCGGTACCCTATGCTTATCATATGATATCGGGGATAATCATGGTCTCCATGGTGCTACTGAGAATTGTTTGGGGATTTGCTGGTTCAAAAACGGCAAAATTTAGTTCATTTAGACTAAACCCGAGCGAGTTATTTTCATACATCACCTTGATTGTATCAAGTAAGTCCAAGAGGTATCTAGGGCACAATCCAGCATCAAGTTACGCGGCAATTTTGATGATGGTTTTAACTATTGGTATCGGGTTTTCCGGATTGATGATGAGTTTGAGAATTAACAAGCACTTTTTTGAAGAAATTCATGAGTTGATGGCAAAATTTTGAACAGCTTCAAAAAATCTTAAACAATGATCTTTAAAATGAATTATCTGGGTTTAGTAATTTCATGGCCAGTAATGTGAGTCAGTAGTATGACGTGCCCCAAAAATAGCTTGTCCAATTCGGATTTCAGTTGCCCCTTCTTCAATAGCTATTTCAAAATCACCAGACATTCCCATTGAAAGCACATCCCAGTTTAACTTTGGAGAACTTTTTTGTCTTAGTAGTTCTTGTAGTTCATATATTTTTTTAAAGCAAGATCTTACCTTTTCTTCTGTAGATGAAAATAAGGCTAATGTCATTAAACCTCTAATTTTAAGAGATGAAAAAACCGATAACTCTTTTGAGAAGTTCAAAACATCCTCAGGTGGTAATCCATATTTTTGAATCTCTCCTGACGAATTTACCTGAATAAGTATATCCATAGAGCGACCCTCAATTTGCAGGCGTTTATCTAGCTCGCTCGCTAGTTTTAGGTTGTCTAGAGAGTGCAGCTCTTTAGCAAATTTTGCGACATATTTAGCTTTATTTTTTTGTAAATGTCCAATTACGCACCAATCGATATCGAAGTCCTGAAGCTCTTCGGCCTTTCTCTTTGCTTCTTGGACCATATTCTCACCAACCCTATTTAGGCCCAGAGGAAAGGCTTCTTTGATAACTGAGCATGGTATGGTCTTTGTTACGGGCAATAGTGTCACCTCAGAGGGGTGCCTTCCTGCTTTTCTACACGCTGTTTCGATTCTATTATTGATCATCTCCAAATTTTTTTTGATATCCATAGAAAGTCCTATTTGATAAGATTCAATTAAGCAGTATTTAGTTTTTTGAGCTAATTAATATCTTATATCAACAATTCTTTATTTTACATTCGTTATAAATACGGCACATTTACAATACTTTAGTTCCCAGCACTTATCTAAACAATTATTGCCAGCAATTAGTTGTCATTTGTATAATTCTTTTTCCAATACTCTAATCTCGTTAACACCAAAAATTTTTTGCCAAAATCAGTAAAAACATATTCAACTCGTGGGGGCAACTTCATCAAATTCTTGTTTTGCTATAATTTTGTACCGCATAAGCTTTCTTAATCGCTCGTTTAATACCTTTGTTGTGAGCCCATCAACTTCTCGAGCCATGGCACCAGGTCTATTAATTCCCTTATCTAACATATCCAGAATTGAGGTAGACCATTTACACCCTACAATGTCCTCGACCATAGATTTAACACTGATTGTTTTTTGATTTTTTTCTTTCATAATTTCCTTAAGATGTACCATTTGGTACCCGCCCACCGATTTGTAACTACTTGTTTATACAACATATTTCACGATAATAAAAGCAAACATACATTTGCAATCTATGGAGTAAAAGTGAAGGCTAAAGATCTTATAATTGATAAATGGTTGAACGTATTTGAGGGATTTTCACAGATGTTCACAGTAGTGAATTTATTAAGATCATTCACGTATTTCAAATGCTTTGTCCTGGCTGTATTTATAGAGGGATTCCTCAAGCTCATGGTCTTTACAACAGGTTCAACTCTGATGATGTAAAATTAGTAGGACTTCATTCTGTATTTGAAAATCACGAAGCTATGCAGCCCCATGCACTTGAGATTTTGTTTGTGAGTTAGGGCTTCCTCTTCCGGTAGGTATAGACAAAAGGTAGATGGTGAACAGATGCCAGAAACGATGAAGGCATATCAGCTCCAAGGAACCCCCAGCCTTATAGTCATTGATCACAATGGTGATATTAAGCTTAATTCATTTTGGTCATGCTGACCAAAACAAGATTGAAGCATTCATTACAGAACTTTATATATAAGAAAAAAGTGGCATAACTACAAACAAGGAGGAAATATGTCTCGATTAAAAATAACTGATCCAATGAAAACAACAGGAAGTCATGCGAAAATCTTTTCGCAGATAAATGGAGTTTTTGGTACTGTTCCAAATAGCGTTTAGAGTAATTGGAAACTCGAAGCGGCAGGAGAGTATGTGGACTTCATTTGGTGCCTTAGGAGGGGAGGTAAGCTTGAAGCCAAACTGGGAGAGCAAATTGCTGTACTTGTTGCAGATATTAACAGGTGTGAGTATTGTCTAGTTGCCTTACACAGTTTTAGGTAAAAAAGCTGGTGCATCCGATCATGAAATGTCGGCAGCACAAGTTGAGAGTCGAATGATCCTAGAACTCAGGCGGCCTACCTTCAAAAAAGTTAGTTCAAAACCGAGCTTCAATTAGTGATAGTGATATTGATGAGCTTAAAAGTGCTGGATTTGATGATGAAGAAGTAGCAGAGATCTTGGCTCATGTTGCACTCAATAATATTTTTACGAACTATACGAATGTAGCCTTTAATGTACCTGTAGATTTCCTAAGGTTAAGCTTCGATGATTTACAAATTTAAGGCCGAAGTTTAGTTGTTTCGGCCTTTTTTAAAAGATGGCAGTAAAGTAGATGTTTATGATGCTCATGGGAAAGATATCAACAGGAAGGCTGTTATTCTGCTCTTCCCTATAAAGAGGAATGCCGGTAAAGGTAAGGTATAAACTTGCATTGGAGATTCTTTCGAAAATAGTCTTAATAATATTTCATTGCATTAAACTAATTAATTTTAGTCATGTGGAAATAGTGGGCTAAAAAGTCAAAGATGAAAGCAAGAAATAAGAATTTTTCATAAGACAAATGGAGGACTACTTTAATCCAAGTTGAGTATTAAAAAATATTATTATTTATCTCGATCCTCCATTTAAATAGTGGAGGACCCCGTGAAAGATACCATTGGATTATTGATTTATTCTGTCTTGTACGTTTGGCATGCTCAACCTAATAGTTGCAGAAAATATTGGGGCATTTAACTACCTGTATGTCAGCTTTACTCTATTTGCCCTGGGATTTGAGACTCTTTTTGAATGACTTTCTATTTCCATTTTGAAAACAAAAAAAAGAGAAACCGTTAGATCAGATACTGTTCCTCCATTTAGCAATAAAAAATATGACGAATCTGAATCAAAAGATACAAAACCTACTGATTCAATAGAGTCTTACCCCATTTTCTTGAAAAGAAGCATATATGATATAAAGAAGGTTATTATGGATAGGAAAAAAGGACCAAAAGAGGAAATAACTCCCACACCAAGAAAGCAGAAGATATTCACAATCGTTATTCCAAGTATTTTTATCTTCAAAAGAAAGTTTCCACAAAAAGGGCCACAAAGCACGCACAAATAAAAGATCAGTTGATTGATGAGTTCCTAATTAAATTAATTAGTGATTCAAATTTTTCTGATGAATTTAAGTTAGCATTTGTAGTTCAGCTTTCCGTTGCTGCTCAGTCGATTGAAATTTTAGGAGGCAGAGTTAATTCTTCTAGTTTGACTGAGTTTTGGGGCGTCAGGAAGTCTAATTTCAGATATGATCAAGAAAAAAAACTCCTTTTTATTGATCATATTGAGGTAGCAAAAAAGAGAAATAAAATCGACTGTAGAGAGGGAGCTATTCGACCTGTTGCCGCAAAATGGGTAAGAGAACAGCTATTGAAGTTGGGGCCAGATGAAAAAGTTAATAGAAAAAGTAAAGTGGCATATTCCAAGCAATTTAAAAGAATTCATCCTAAGTTGTCATCCCATTCGCTTCGTCATACTTCAATTTGTGAAATGATAAATAAAGACATAGATTCTGTTGTAATTAGTAAGTATATGGCTTGGAGCCAGGCATCAACGGCAATGTCCTACAGCCATATCAATGTTAGGAGTTTTGTCGAAAATCTGTATTCCCAAAAGAAAGTTTCTTAAGTCCTGAGTTTGCCGGGAGGGCAGAGAGAGCCTTCTAATAGGCTAAAGTTCTAGCCTGAGTTTGAGGATTCTATTGAGAAGCTAAAATATTTGGTTAGTGTCAATAGATTTATTGATGTATCCAGTGAATTTGATGTAAATGAATTGTCAAATTGGGAGACTCTTTAATTGAGCCTTTATTCTCCAGTTATTAGTGGGTACTTGATGAGCAAAGTGAGTGACTTTTTATATTGATTTAGGGACAGCAAACACCTTGGTTTATGCAAAAGGTCATGGGTTCAAAATTAATGAGCCCACAATTCTGACCATGAAGCAAAAAGATGAACAATACATTGAGCACTCAGCTTTGGCCAGAAAGCAAAAATAATGCTTGAAAAAACACCTCTTTCGATGGTTTCACTTCTGCCCTCTTGGCGGAGGGGTCATATCCAATTTGAGCGGCACATTTAAGCTAATTGAATATTTCATTCGAACTGTTGAGGGTAGAAATCGTTTGAGTATCGAGACTCATAATTTCCCTGCCTTGCCAAGTTACTCAACATGAGAAGTTGGCTATTGAAGAGCTAGGTAAAATCTAGGGCTAGACAGGTTGACTTGATAAGTGAACCAATGGCTGCGGCCATTGGAGCAGGATTTACTGCTTTTGATAGCAAGGGAAAATGATTGTCGATATTGGAGGAGGAACTTGAAGCGGCAATAATTTCACTTGGTGGTATTGTAGCCTCACAAGCAAAAGAATTGGTGGTGTCAGTTTAGACGAGGCCATTATTGATCATTTAAAGTTTAAATATCAATTTTATATAGGAGAGCAGACCGCCGAGAGATTGAAAATGCTAGTAGGTAGTGCTATGCCAAACCCTATTCGACCAAAGGGATGAAGTGGGTGGTATTGATTTGAAATCGGGATTGCCGAGAAAACTAACGGTGACCTCAGCAATGATCTTTCAGCCCATAGATTTATTTGTTAGAGAGATTGTATCTGTTGTAGAAAAAAGACTTTTGAAGAGTGTCCTCCTGAAATTTCTGGGGATTTGGCGGAGTGCGGAATTCTATTGGCAGGAGGAGGAGCCCTCTTAGGTGAGCTGCCAGAGAGACTCGTTCAGGAGTTGGGCGTAAAGGTTAAAGTTTCAACAAATCCTCTTTTGTCAGTTTCAATTGGTGGTGCTAAGGCATTGGAAGACAATGGGCTTTTTGATCGCTTACAGGCTGGCTAGTTCGATTTTTATTGCCTTAAATCAGACCAATGCTGTATTATAAAAAGTATGCGTATTAACGGTAAGATTTTTTCACAGACAAACTTTATATTCTCGCTAAATGCGAGTACGGTACGCAAGTTCATCTCTTTCGGCGGCTAGATACAGCCATTTCAAAGCCGCCCCAAAAATAGAAATTTAAATAAAAATCTAACAAGGAGTATATTATGACAGGCTCACAAGATCTTGTAATATTAAAAAATGATTTTGAGCGACTAATATCGTTAGTGAATACAGTTCAAAATGAAACAAGTGAGTTGTTAGAAGATGAGTTAAATAGAGCAAAGATAGTCGATAGAAACAGTCTCCCTTCTGATATTGTAACAATGAATTCAATTGTTACTTTTAGGGATGAGGCTGCGGATAAAGAGCTTACTATGAAATTAGTGTATCCCAATGACGTCAATGAGAAGGACGGTGTTCAAAGAGTATCAATTCTAGCCCCAGTTGGGGCGGCTTTGATAGGGCTTCGTGTTGGTGGAAGCATTGACTGGCCTCTACCTAGTGGGAAAATCAAAAAACTGCGAGTATTATCTGTTAAGGAAGTGCTATAAGTTATTGGCTGGAGAAGTTACTTTTCACATTGAGCACTACCGAACGATCTTCGAAGATGACCGATTTAGTTCCCATTGTTTATGGTAATTTTTAATCCAATAATTGAAATTACGAGTAATATTAGAAAGAATGTTTTAGTGATTGTACTTGGTTCTTTGAACAATATTATACTTAATAAGCTGGTTCCGACAACACCTATCCCGACCCATATAGAGTAAGCAATTCCAATATTTATAGACTGACTTGCTTTTTCTAGTAATAAAATACTTCCGACTAAAGTGATGAGGGTAAAAATACTTGGAATGGCTTTAGTGAATCCATCGGTAAATTTGAGGCCAATAACCCAGCAAACTTCTAGAATTCCAGCGGATATAAGTAAAATCCATGGTGACAAAATAACTCTCCATTTAGCAATGGCGTCGTCTTGTCTTAACCGGGTACGTCGCTCATCGTCCGGCACATAGAAATGTGATCCATAAATGAATAGCAGTTTCTAAGCAATAATGCAAAATTTAAGTGTCAAACTAATATATTTACTTTTCTTCCCAGTTAGGCCTAGGAAGGAGTAACTTCATCCAGCGTGGTGTCAGCAAGTGAGTTTAAAAAGCTTTCTAAGGCTTTTGATAGACTTTTTTTGAGCTTGCACCCCCGTAGGAAAGTGCATGTAGTACCATTTTTTGAAAAGCACTCAGCCATACTAAAAGATTCTTCCGTATTAGATATTATTTCTTTCAAGCTGACAGTTTTTGCTTTTGGATTTAAAGAAATTCCACCATTACGTCCTCTGTGAGAAATAATATAATCTAACTTTGAAAGTTGATTAGAAACTTTTATCAAGTTATTTCGAGAAATTTTAAGAGTTTTTGAAATACTGCTAGGGTTGTGCTCTTTCTATTTGATTAAGGTGCATCAAGACTCGCAAGGAGAATCAGTATGATCAGTTAATCTCATGTAAATTCCTTTTTGTGGTAGAAGTCTCGATGAGCTTATGAGTAACAAAATAAAGCTAAATGACATAGCCAGGACAGCTCCTAATGGTGAAAAGATGCCTTTAATTGCAAGAGTGATAGAAATAATATTGTATGAAAAGGCAAGGACAATCGTTTGTAAGCACCCTTCGACACCGTTTGAATAATCCAATAAGTCTAGAATAATGTTAAGATCTGGCTGAATAAGATGGAAATCCACTGGACCAAAGCCAATTGTTCTATGTCCTAGTCTTACGCCAACTGTGGATTTTGAGAGGGCTAGAGAATCATTTATTCCGTCTCCAATAAATAAACTATTTCCATGTATTAAATGAGCTTTTTCAGATGGGTCAAGGTTACCGTTAAAAGCGTATTCTAGAGTCAAGACTCTGGAGAGAGTCGCCAGCATTCTCTTGCTTGTCACCTGATAATATATGAATAAAATTATTTGGAAATCGCTTAAGAATATTTTTTAAAAATAATTCAGAAGATTTATCATAAATATTTTGAGTAAGAATATACCCAACGATGTTGTTATTTAAGGAAATAAGTGGATAAGGTGGAAGGCTCCTGGTGAGTGGCAATGCTTTCACTCCATGTTCTTTCATGAGATTTAATGATCCAATAAGTTTATCTCCATTAAGGCAATTGGCAACGATTCCTTTATTTGGTATCTCTTCAGTTGAGATTAGGTCACTTTTCGTCTTATCGGTCGGAGGGTTTAAATTTAATCCGCGTAGAATAAGTGCGAGCTTTTCGTACTGACTTGATATATTAGAGTATCTAAATGATTTTGACTGTTGAAATAGATGATTGAAGATTCAACATGCTCTAATGTGCCGGTTTTATCAATATAAATACTATCAATATGACCTAAGTCCCAAACGGCTTCAAATCTTTGAATCAGAATTCCGAGTTTTAAAAGCGAGTAATAGATCATTTGCTTTATAAGTGGAATAATACTGGCAAATAGGCATGGGCAGAAGATGAGAATTCCAACAAAAAAAGACTACGACTTTAGATGTATCTGCTCCGGAAAGATAGAATGAAAATGCGATAGAAATTGCTCCTAGAAAAGCAAAATAAACGAGTAAAATTTCCAGATTTTCAAAATTCAGTGACCGGCTGACATTGGAATTATTTTTTATAAATGCTTGTTCGGCCCATTGGTCTATTTTTTCTAACCCCTTGAGGACTTTGTGTTGTTATCTCCAATTCTGACAGAGATATAGTGCCTGCAAGGATGTGGTCACCTTTTCTAACATCTATAGATTGTGACTCTCCTGAAATCAGATGATTATTCAAAAATCCTTGTATGGACTCTAAAAGACCGTCCACGGGCACGGTTTCACCTTTTTTAACTCGTATTCGGTCTCCATTCTTAATCTGATTGAATATTGGCGGAGATCCATTTGTTATTTTTGAGAAGTTGAACTTTATTGCTTTTGTTGCCGAGTTGATAAAGTATGTTTGAACCAATTTCTGACAATTAAATTTTCAGTCTTTTTAGTTAAAAGAAGTATGGCTAAGACTAGAACCTGAATCAGTACAGGAAATGGAGAAGCCTGTGCAAAGATAAACAGAGAAACTAAAATGGCACAAACAACCTATAGTAATAAAAAGATCTAGTGTGGGACTCTATTATGTTTGAGTGATTGCCAGCCTGATATCGCATAAGGATACACGCCAATTGCAATAGCTGGAAGGCCAAAGACTGCAGATAAAAGGGTTAATTTAAAATTGTCTTCGAGAGGTAAATTGCCCTCCAATATAAGAGGAGAATGCAATCATTGAAGACCACATAGCCAAAACCAAACCAACTGATGAGTATCCAAGATAATTTTTGTTCACCTTCTCTTCTCAAGTCCTCTTGAAGAGATTGAAGCCATCCGTCTCGTTGTACTTTTCCGAAAACCCATTTGAAGTAATGGCCTTTAATATATCATTTTGAATGGAGTCAGAATTTTCTTGATTAGTTTGAACGGTTAGAAGTTTGCAGAATAATTTATATTTATGTTCAGAACTTTCGGCACAGCAGATATCGTTTTACGTAGGCGTACAGCACAGTTAGAGCACCACATGCCAGATACAAAATATATGAGTTCGTAGTTTTTTCTTTTTTCTTTCATAACTTTAAAGTTTCTGGTTGGACCCAGCTTTGTTAAAGTTGCATATTACATACAACTATAATAATAGAGGGCTATTAAGATAGTCAATTCATTTAATAGAGTGGTCTGATGGATGCAAAGCTCCTTTTCATCCTTTACATTTTCGATATCTGTTTTGGGAATGGTGGCTTTTGTAGTAGCTTTGATTCAGAAGCAAATTTTGGTTCCTCGCTCAGCGGCCAGATCAATTTTTTCAAAAGGAGTCAGGCCAAATTTGAGCTGGATCAAACAAGTCTTATCAGTGATTACTGGAAAACCTTAGATCAGTCAGCACATCGACCGATTATATTCTTTATAGTTTCTTCTGCTGTTTGGTTAATAATAGGCTCCATATTTGGTCTTTTGGTTTCATTTAAGTTTCATAGTCCTGGTTTTTTGGGGGCGCAGTCCCTGTTAACTTTTGGAAAGTTAAGGCCTTTGCATTTAAATATTATTGCTTATGGCTGGTTGAGCTTTGCCGCTTTTAAAGTATCTATGGTTAGTCCCGAGGATGACAAAAGTTCCATTGCAGAATACGAAAACTCTATTTGCTTCAGGGCTTTGTGGAATATCGCGGTTCTTGGCTGTTTATAGGGATTTTGTATGGGTATACAGATGGCCTTGAATGGCTAGAGTTTTGGTGGCCAGTCGACATCATTTTAGCAGTTGCAGGAGCGATGGTCGCAATTCCTTTATTTCAAACAATTTTAAAAGCAGGAGGACATCTATGTGACAATGTGGTATACAACAGGCATTTATTTGGTTTCCAGTTCTATTCGTAATAGCTAATTCCCATTTTTTACACACGGGTGTTCAGCAGGCTATAGCAAATTGGTGGTTTGCTCATAACGTTTTGAAGTTATGGGTAACCCTTTAGGGTTAGGTATAATTTACTATTTGTTACCTAAAATTATTGGTTACCCAATCTATTCCTATCAACTTTCATTGTTTGGTTTTTGGGGATTAGCTTTGTTTTATTCACAAGTGGGCATGCATCATCTATTGGGTGGACCAATTCCTACATGGATAGCTAATCTGTCCATTGTAATGAGTGTGGGAATGGCGATTCCAGTTATTACTGTTGCAATCAACCATCACGTGTCGACCTATAAGCACTTTAGTGTTTTAAAAAATTCTGTTGTATTAAGGTTCATATTTTTAGCAATGTCTTATACCGTAAGTTCATTGCAGGGGTCATTACATTCGCTGAGGACCTTCAATACATTACTCATTTTACCCACTGGATAGTTTCACATGCCCATATAGGGCTATATGGTTTTACTACAATGGTACTGGTTATGGTATTTACTTTGCATTACCTCGCCTAGTGCAGAAGAATTGGAAATATCAGTTAATCAATGTTCATTTTTGGGTCGCAGCTCTTTGGAATAATTATTTACGGCGTGGCCTTAGGAGTTGGCGGTTGGCTGCAAGGTTTGGAGTTAAGAAACTAGAGGGAAGTTTTCAAGCATCTATGGAAGTGACTTTGCCTTATCTAATCATAAGAAGTGCCGGAGGTACTCTTATGCTACTTTCTCACTTTATTTTTCTATTCAATATTACTCATCTTCTTTGGATTGATAAGAGGAAGGTGAATGATGAATAAAGCATATGTATTTGTTCTAGGAGGAACGAGCACAATTACTTTATCAATTTTCCTATTTGTGCTAGCTCCACGAGTTCAAGTTTCTAATATAAATAAAGATCAAGTGAGTGCACAATTACCTTATACTTCCGAAGAGTTAGATGGCCGTCAGACGTATATAGAAAATGGGTGTGTTTACTGCCATTCCCAGCAAGTTCGCGATCCCTTTGCTGGAGCAGATAAGTATTTTGGGTGGGGAAGGCCAAGCCTTCCCTCCGACTATATTCATGATAAACCACACTTGCTTGGTACAATGCGGACCGGTCCTGATCTTTCGAATATAGGTTCAAGACAGCCCAGCAAAGATTGGCATCATTTACATCTCTATGACCCGAGAGCTGTGGTGAGTTGGAGTATTATGCCAGGTTTCTCCTTTTTGTACGATACAATTGAGTCGAAAGAAAAGCCCGATGAGAACGCGTTATTGGTTCCTGGGGAAAAGAATTTGTGGATAAGACCATCGGAAAAGGCTGAAAATCTAGTGCTTTATTTGCTGAGCTTAAAAAGAGATAGAGAGCCCTTGGTTCAGGGTGAGGGAAAAAAATGAATTCATACAAAGATGATCGAATAGAAAATGAAAAACCAGACCCACTTGAAGGGTCCTCACTAAAAGTTATCAATATACCTTTAGTACTATTGGCTTTGTTTTTTGGTTTTGGCGTTACATATCTTTTTTTAAGAACAGAACAAGTTAGTATGAAAGTTGGAGATAGTAGAACTGTGGATGATTCTCATACTGAGGATGAAGCTGTTGCTCAAGTTACCAAATTAGAGGAACAGATGGGGCGGGATGAGTTAATGGCTCAAGGGAAACAGGTTTTCACAACAACATGTCAGGCTTGTCATCAAGCAAATGGCAAAGGGATCCCTGGAGCATTTCCACCTTTGGAAAAATCTAAATGGGTTACTGGATCTCCAAAACGGCTCATAGCCATTGTTCTATATGGTCTGCAAGGAGAAATAGAAGTTAATGGAAGTGTATATAATAGTGTTATGCCTGCGTTTGAGGGGCAGTTGTCAAATAAAGACATTGCATCCGTTGCGACTTATATAAGGAACAGCTTTGGGAATAGTGCAAAAGAGGTTTCCGTTGACATGGTAGGCGAAGTCCAGTCTTCGACAATTGAAAAAAAGTCTCCTTGGAATGGTGAAAAAGAGCTAAATGAAAAAAAATGGAAATAGGAATATGATGCAATCTAAGCCCAAAAAGGACAGTTTCGTTACTGTTTCGGGGGTTAGGTATTACCATTCGGAAGTTTTTTTAGTAGTGGATACATTCTATAAATCTGTTTCAACTCACCCCAGTCTAAAAGTTCCATTTAAATCTGTTTATGATTGGCCAGAGCATATTGAAAGAATGACGCAATTTTGGTGGATTAGATTTGGCGGAAGACCCTATATGTTCTCTCAATATAACCCTGTACTAAAACACTATTATGCTGGTTTTAATAAAAAGTATCTTTCAGAATGGTTGGAACTTTTCCATCAAACATTGGATATTAAATTGACTACGAAGCAGGCTTCGATGTGGAAGAACCTATCAAAACAAATGGGTATTGGCTTGTTAGCAAGAAATGAAATGATAAGGGCTCAGAAAAGTGAATGCCTTTGAGAAAATATTCAAGGTGCCAGTTCTGAGTATGGGATTTAGGCCATTTTTTATAATGGTTATATTTGCTGCAATAATTCCATCTTCAATGTGGGTTATTCAATTTACAGGAATTTATTCTTTTGATTTTTCTCCCTTAACTGCAAATCAGTGGCATGCTAACGAAATGATTTTTGGGTTTGTCCTGGCTGCAGTGATTGGGTTTTACTCACAGCATCTGCCAATTGGACTGGAACGAGAGGAATTAATGGGCAAGGGTTGTTTGTGTTATTTGCCCTATTTTTTATAACACGGATGCTATTCTGGCTTTTACCTTTTGAAAATCTATGGATGTACGCTTGTTCGAGTCTCATCGTTCCGTGTTTAATTGTAGTTCATTTGGCAAAATTATTTATAAAAACAAATAATAGGCGAAATTTGATGTTAATTATTCCTCTGTCTGTTTTCACAGTAGGGCAACTGTTAGTTTTGAGTTCCAATTATATGTTGGGATATGAACTTTCTCTATACTCTGTTCGATTTTTAATTGTTGTTATCGCAGGTCGTGTGATTCCTTTTTTTACGAGAAGGGCTATTGGAATGGAGCCCAAATGGGATCAGCCCATTCTCGAAAAATTGACGATTCTTTCAGTTTTATTGTTAATTTTTGAACCTTTGTTTAAAACAAGCAGTGTGGTTGGCGAATATATATGGATTGGATTAACATTTATTGCTTTGGTACTTAATACATTTAGGCTAGTGAACTGGAGATTTTTTCCAGCATTTAAAGTTAAAATTCTGTTCATTTTATATGTAGCTTATCTATGGCTTCCAATTCACTTTGCATTGAGTTTTGCTAACCACTTCCAATGGGTGAATGGCAATGGAAAAGGTATCCTTCATGCGCTTTCCTATGGTTGTATGGGGGTTATGATTCTGGGAATTATTCATAGAGTAACCCTGGGTCACACGGGTAGAGTGATTAAGGCGGGTCTTATATCTATTATGGCATATGCTTTTCTGTCCTTGGGATCACTAATACGTGTTTTTGGACCTATTCTTGATCCCACTAATTATATTCTATGGATTCAGGCTTCAGGAATTATGTGGGCTTTATCTTTTGTTTTCATTGGGTTTGAAATCATACCAATGTTGATCTCTTCAAGGGTTGACGGCAAAGAGTATTAAAGAGGACATGTAATTTAATGTTCATGAGAATTTCCCTTTATATTTTAGGTTTTGCCAGTTTAATAACGGGTTTCATTGGGGTTTTTATTCCACTTCTTCCTACGACGCCTTTTTTAATATTAGCAGCTTGGTGTTTTGTAAGAAGCTCTCCTTGGATGCATTCGTGGCTCTATAATCAGTCTATTTTTAGTAAATCATTACGAGACTGGGACGAAAGAGGAGTGATACGTCCAAGAAACAAGACTATTGCTATATTACTCATTTTATCGTCCTCGGCCATAGTATGGTTCAAAATTGATTATTTGATAATAAAGGTCCCATTACTAATACTCTTTATGATTGTTATTTTATTTCTACTATCTAGACCAAATGGATGAGTTTAAGCAGATTCAATCGTAAGTTATGATTGCCCTTGTCAAGCAATCTCTTCATTGTCTTTAAAATCATTTTTTGAAGAGCACCAATCAAAAAAGCTATTTAAGTGAACTGCATTTTTTTGTTTTTTTGTGTTCTCAACTAACTTTTCAGGAGTTATGCAATAAAAGCGACTTCTAGCTCTAGTGACAACCACATTTAGTCTTCTTCGATCCCCAAGGAATCCTCGATCACCTTTCCGAGAATTATCCTTTTCGACTCCCCTTGATATAATCATTGCTTCTCTTTCTTGACCCTGAAATCGCTCAACCGTATCTACCAATACTTTTTGCATATCAGATAGTCCAATTTTCTCATGAAGATAGGCACATATCGCACAAGCCTGAGATCTGTGGGGAGTAACAATCCCTATTTTCTCAAGTGTTAAACTGCCGTCGGTTTTTAGTGCCCACACTAAGTCAGCAATTTTACTAGTTTCTAATTTATTAGAGTTATTGTCTTTAACCGACGAATCAAATTTCTCGAATTCGTCTCACTTATAAAAAAACAGCTCAAAGAGAAAGACTTATCATTTCTGGTATATTGCTGCTTATTAGTTTAATGACGACATTTGACCTTTTAACAGACCTTAGAGAAGGTGTTGTTTGGTGGCACGTTGCAATCGAGGGGAGCGTGGCCGTCATTGCGCTGATCGATGTTTACTTTCTCATTAAAAGGACATTTGTTTTAAAAAAAATCATTGATAAAAGAAAGAGAGCTATCGGCTAAACTAATGGAAGAGTCGTCTCACTGGAAAGAAAGCTCCAAAAGATTTCTTGATGGCCTAAGTAAGTCAATTGATGCACAGCATTGATAAATGGGAGCTAACAAAGTCCGAAAAAGAAATAGCGTTCTTATTGTTCAAAGGGTTTAGTCTGAAAGAAATTGCTAAGTATAGAACAACAGTAGAAAAAACCACGCGAGCACAAGCAACATCAATTTATGCAAAGTCTGGTCTTTTTGGAAGATCATAACTGTCTGTATTTTTCTTGAAGATTTATTGATTCCTCAAAGTGAGAATTAGTCTCGCTTATTCAATTGTTTTTTGTAAGGAAGAGAGGTTGGGATGACTTTTCATGGTTGAAGTAATTTTATTAGCAATCGCATTGAGCATGGTTGCATTCGCTGTATCCATTGGACTCGGTGCTAAGCGAATTCAAAACACCACTGTCATTGCTTTTAAAGCAGGAATTTATTTTGGTTTTTTTCAAGCAATCATGCCCTTGATTAGTCACTTCGCTGGCATTGGACTTGTTCAATATGTTGAGCAGGTAGATCACTGGATTGCTTTCGGTCTGTTGGTCCTGATAGGTGGGAAAATGATCTTTGAGTCCATCAAAGGTGACGCAAGTGAAGATATTTCTGCATTAATCAATAGAATCATGCTTGTTCTAGCTATTGTAACAAGTATAGATGCTTTATCGGCAGGGTATTCACTTTCTTTACTTAATGTTGACCCTTTTGTAGCTATGTTTTTGATTGGCCTCACAACTTTTTGCTTTAGCTTTGTCTGGGTATTCATTGGCGAACGAACTGGTACTCGATTAGAAAGTAAAATTGAACTGGTTGGCGGCCTGGTTCTGATAGCAATTGGCATCAAAATTCTAATGAAACATACATTAAGTTAAAACCCTTGTTTTGACTTTCAAAATAATTGTGCGGATATTGTATTGGTTAATAATTCTCTAGACCATCGTTTGCTCAGTCTATTTTCATTCTTACTATCTTAGGCTACATATATCGTCCGCTTCGCTCGCTAAAAAATCAACAAAATAGTCGGTTCCCCCTGAAGGTTTCCCCCAACTTTTTTGTTGATTTTCGCTCGACTGCGCTCCTCGTTTTATTGCGCCCTAAGAGGCAAATGAAAACTTAACCAAACGAGGAGAAAATTATGAAAAACCAAATTCAAACCCCAAGCAACCTTAAGTTTACTGATGCAAAAAACATCGTTCTTAAAAATGACTACATCCTCATCTTTTTGAAAGATGGCTCAGTAATCAGAAAACACATCAACTTTTTCAAACATATTTTGGGAGTTGAGTACACACCAGTTTCCAAGGAAGTGGCCTCTTAAGGCCGCTTCCCATTTTTCACCATTAACAATTTTAAAATTAGGAGTACACCATGTGCATTAAAGATATTGAACAAAACCTTGAAACAATTGCTTACCAAAAAACCATCCCATTCTGTTATTCCTGCTACAATGAAGCGCCCACTGGCACCTGTAAAGTATGCTGTAGTGATGACCTCATGAGGATTTTGCCAGGATCTGGCTGCGAGTACGGCACCGACTGGGTTGTCAAAGAACTGCTTGAAGAAAATCTCGATCCCGCAGATATTTCTGACAGTTTTGAACAAATGATTGAGGATTGCTACGGCGAAACTGTCAAAGTTGGCTTTTTAGAGTTTTCCACAGTTGAAGTTATGAAAGATCAAGATCCTATCTCTTGGGATATCGCTAAGTCTGAATATATTGATGGACTTGTTGAAGATGAGCAATTAGTCACTTTCGACAATGGCTCTACACATTACTGGGTTCATGATGTAGAAAATTTTATTGAAGAAAATCTAGAAATGGAAGAGGCGTGTTGATACGCCTCTTTGTGCTAAAATGAATTAAATCGTTGTTTTGCTATTTCGCTTTATTATTCTTTGCGAAGCTTGATAATGCCTGCGAAATTTCACTTCTAAATTGAGTGTGACAGGCGACACAATTATTCATTATTACCGTATGTCTTTTCATAATGCTTTTCATATCTTGTTTTCTTGCCAATTCAACTATCTCCGCTGCGGAATCATGAACTTTCGAGTCAAAAGATTTAAATTCCGCCATTCTTTCTTTAAGTGTTTTAACGACAATTGGAAGTTGAGTTTTTGGTTTAGGATGGTTTGCGATTTTTTGAGCTGCCGTTTCAATGATCTTGAAGTCTTCATAAAATATACCTCGATTTAGTTCATCCACAGAGTCTCCCAGGCCTTTCATCACACTCTTTAAGGTAGGTGAACTCTCAGATGCATAAGCAGAAAAGGCTAGTAATAACATAACGATAGCTGTTTTAAAAAGTTTCATTTGTGCTCCAGTTTTACATTTGCTTATATAACTATACAGGTGTATAATTACACAAACGTATAATAAAGTCAATAAGGAATTAGGATGTCTAGGAAATCTACACATACAGATAAAAAGCTTTTTGACCAGGGAAGAAAGTTACTGATTAAAAAAGGAGCTTCTCAATTAAGTGTCCGTGAGGTCTGCGACAAAGCAGGTGTCAATTTGGGAATGTTTAACTATCATTTTAAAAGTAAGGATAAGTTCATTGAAAAAATTCTCCTCGATATATATGAAAATTTTTTGTCAGACTTTGAGTTGGTCGAGGCGCAGACAAAAATTGATACCCTAGAGTTGCAGCTTACATTAATGGCCAAATTTGCACGGGATAACAGGCACCTGATTCTGGTTCTCTTGAATGACATTTTAAATGGAGAAAAAGCGGTTCAAAAGTTCGCTAAATCTAAAATGAGAAAACATTTTATGATTCTAGCTAGGACATTAAGGTCTTGTCAGAAATCAGGAGATATTATTGATGCCCCTCTTTCATTAATCATGACTCAAATTGCAGGAAGCATAGGCCTTTCGAATTTAATCCCTGAAGTTTTAGGTCATTTAGGTATAAATAAAGCATTTGATTTGGGGCTAAAAACCGTGACAAAGAAACTTGTCACAGACGAAGCCATTGAACAAAGAGTGAAGATAGTAATTCGAGGAATTAAAAAGGTGGATGAATGAAAAATATAACGCTTTACTTTATTAAAAGACCCATTTTAGTCAATTTTATATTGGCACTTAATTTCATAATTGGCGGGTACTTCATTTATAAGGTTCCCAAAGAGGCTTTCCCTGGCGTTTCGATGAATCAAATTGTTATAGTAACGAAATACCCAGGAGCCTCGGCCAAAGATGTAGAGTTGAATGTTACAGCTAAAATTGAAGAAAAAATTGCTGAAATAGGAAATATCAAAGAGTATCGTTCAAGTTCTATCGAGAGTGTCTCCAGGATTACAATTTTTGCTGATGATAACCTTAATGAGTTTCAGTTTAAGGATTTGCTCTCAGATGTTCGAACTGAAGTGGATAAAATTGATGACTTTCCATCCGATATTGAAGGCCAGCCAATCATAACCAGTGTCACTACTGAAGATCGTCCAATTATGGAAATAGCCTTCTCGGGTGATTATGGCCATTTGAAAAATGTCCTTCATGAAATGGAAAATGATCTTCGAAAAGTATCAGGAGTTTCTAATGTAACGTTAGTTGGTCTTCCCGATGAGGAAATTCATATTGAAGTAGACGCAAAAAAGGCTCAAGAAAAAGAGATTGACCTCAATTCAATTTATTTTGCGATCAATACTAGAAATCAAGTCGGGACGGGCGGAACTCTGGAGTCATTTTTATCTCAGAAAAAGATCGTCTCTTTTAATAAGTATGAAAAGGCAGAAGATGTTTTAAATACTGTGATTAGGATGTCACCTGATGGTCAGGGTGTTTATCTTAGTGATGTTGCTGAAATAAACTACAGAGCTAAAGATGAAAAACTCATTGTTCGCAATAATGGCAACCGTGGTGCTTCAATTATGGTGGCCATTAGAAGTGGTGTGGATCAGTTAAAAGTATCAGACAAGATAAAGGACTATTTGCAAGGTTATCATCTACCTGACGGGGTATCATATAAGTTAAATAATGACGTGTCTGATAATGCTAGAAGTAAGTTTTCTCTACTTAAAAATAATGGGCTTATTGGGTTTACTTTAGTGTTGATTTTGCTCTTTTACTTTCTTGGCGGAAAGCCAGCTTTTTGGACAGCATTTGGTATTCCTTTTACAGTGTTTGGGAGCATGATCATGTTCGTTCCCCTTGGTATGACACTTAACTCTGTTTCAATGGGTGCGTTTGTTATCGTTTTGGGGATGATTGTAGATGATGCTATGGTGATTAGTGAAAGATTTGATGTAAATATAGAAGATGGACAATCACCAGAGGAAGCGGCCAGCAATGCAGTAGGAAGACTATGGCGGCCTGTTTTAGCGGCATCTTTGACGACGATTACGGCATTTATGCCCTTGTTATCTCTCGGGGGATTGCCAGGCAAATTTATTTGGCAGATGCCAACAGTGGTTATGATGGCCTTGTTTGTATCTCTGATAGATTGTTACTTTTTACTACCTGCTCACTTAGCACATGGGGCCAGTAAACGGGGTCAATACAAAAAAAGTAAAGTCGTTGTGTTATGGGAAAATCTTTATGAAGCATTTCTGCGTCGTCTTATTAACTTTCGCTACTTTGTATTGTTAGGCTTTGTATTAATCCTTGGTTTTAGTGTGTTCATTGGCGCGACCAAGGTTAGAAAAGACTCTTTTCCTCAAGAAGCCTCAGAAGGTTTTACAATTAAAGCGACCCTTAAAAAAGGATATGCCCCAGAAAAGGTCGAGGAGATAATCAGTGGGTTAGAAAAGAGTATTCAGAATCTGAAAAAGAATGAGCTTGTAGGTTACACTGCCAGAATTGGTACGCACAGTACAAGTTCCTTAACAAGCTTGGGAACTGAAGAAAATCTTGTCGCATTTATGGTTTATTTAACTCCCTATAGTGAAAGAAGTAGAACTGCTCAAAAAATCATAGATGGACTAGTACAAGAGCACGGCAATTCATATAAAGAAAAAGGATACGACCTAGAGTTCGATCTAATGAGAATTGGCCCTCCGCTTGGTGAGCCATTTGAGATTATTATTTCTTCAAACAATAATGAAAATAGGGCCAGCTCCTCTTTGAAGGTTGCGAATTTTCTAAAGAAAATTGAAGGCCTTTCAGATGTGAAAGATGATCAAATTGAAGGAAAAGATGAGATTAATCTAAAGCTAAATTATAAAAAGGTTGCTCAGGCGGGATTAACGCCAGCAGATATTATTAGAACTTTGAGGATCGCATTTGATGGGCAGGTGGTTACGGATTTCTCGTCCATAAATGACACTTATGATTTTCGTCTTAGATTAAATAAAAAATCCAGGGGTGACTTTGATTTTGTTTCAAAACTCCCTATAGCTAATAAGCGCGGTCAGTTGATTAAATTAAGTACAATGATTGAGTACGAGCAAAGACCGTCCTTTGCTGAGATCAAGCATTTTAATGGGCAACGTTCGACATCTATAACGGGAAATATCAACACTCAAAAAGTCACAGCAGTAGAAATGCTCAAGCAATTTAAGGACAATTTTGTCAAAGATAAGAATGTTAAATATACAATAAGCGGTCGACCAGTAGAAGAAGAGAAAATATTCTCAGGTCTGAAGATAGCAGCTTTGCTTGCTGTTGTCGGTATTTATTTTATTCTAAGTCTGATGTTTGATTCCTACGCAAAGCCACTATTGATATTGACTGTAATTCCCTTTGGGGTTGTGGGAATATTTTTATCCTTTTTTGCTCATGGTTTGCCAATCTCTATGTTTGCGGGGATCGGCCTAATCGGACTTTCTGGTATAGTAGTGAATGATTCTATTGTGCTCGTAGACCACATAAGTCAGCTACTCAAAGAAAACGGGAAGTTCTCTAAAGAAATACTTATTCAAGGAGCCAAAGAAAGGCTTCGGCCAATTTCGTTAACAACCATAAGTACAATTTTAGCTGTAGCACCGACTGGTTATGCCATTGGAGGTTATGATCCCTTGTTATCACCTCTTTCTCTGGCCATTCTTTATGGTCTACTCTTCGGAACGACTGTTGTGCTTATTTTTATGCCAAATATGTACGTAATCGGTAATGATCTAGGGAATATCATGAAAAAATTTAAGGGGAATGGAAACATGAAACAATTATCTATTCTTTTTATTCCGCTATTGTTTGGTTTGGCTTCAAAGGAAGTCAAAGCTGATGAAAAGATAAATATCAAAAGAATTGTTCAGATTGTTGAAAACACCAACGAGTTTAAAATACAAAATGAATCAATTAATCAGTCTAAATTTGGTGTCGAATCTGTTGATGGTATGCTTGATTCGAAAATAAATACAAAACTTTTTAAGTATTCTTCAGTGAATTATCCCAATCCTCCGATATCTCTTGATTCGGAAAGAGAGGGCTATGGCCTTAGTATTGACTACGAAAAGTTGACATCGTTTGGATTTAAGCTTGGTTTAGGAGTTGGCTTTGAAGATAAACAGTTGGGGACTGTGCCAACAAACAGTCAATTTAGTCTTGATGCTATGGATACGGTCTATAAGGCCACATTTGCTGTTCCATTGTGGAGAAATCTGGGTAGTGAGGAGTATCATTTAAACAGAAATGCAGCACTTACTCGGAACAAAGTTCAGACTCTGCAAAGTAAATCGTTAAAAGATAAGTTGATCGTCGAATCTGTAAAATATTATTGGAATATTATTAAACTAGAGGATGAAAGGGTTATTGCTCAAAACTCACTTTCAAGGTTTAAGGAATTGCACAAATTAAATCTAACAAAAAGAAAATCTGGAATAATAAGTAAAGCCGAGTTTTTAACATCAGAAGTCGAAATCACAAGCAGAGAGAAGCTATTAAAAGATTTAGAATCTCGAATAAGAACTGAAAAAATAAACCTGGAAAGTTCTTTAGAATTGGGTTCTCCCGTAGCTGTTGAGCGAAAAGTCATGAACGCTTCCAGCTCGGTTTTAAACTCAAAGCACATTACTACGACAAGTCTTATAGAATCAGGTATTACTTTTCAGCAAATGCAGAGTAATAGTGAACTTTTTGATGAACTGGTTTCTATTGAAAATGAAAAAGCAAAATCTAATGTTGATTTTTTCATGTCCTTAAAGAGCTTTGGTCGAGGTGAAGATCTTAGCAACTCTATAAGTGAGAATAATCAAAATAAATATGAGGTATATGCTGGTATAACATGGGATTTTGATTTGGGTGGAAAGAAGGCGAATTCTGCTAAAGCGACGGCATTGAGCCGCAAACGGCAAGCCGATTACAGAAAGGATCAAACTAGGCATCAGCTTATCAAGGGAGTTGAGACCTTAAAGGAACAGCTAAAGTCGAACAGAGAGCAGATTGTATACCTTGAGAAGATGAAAGAACAACAGTTTCAAATCTTAAAAGCAGAAAAGAAAAGATTCAAAAATGGACGAATCACAACACTGGACTATGTGAAGCTACAAGAGGCCTTCGATCGGAGTTCTCTGCAAGTCATTTCGTTAAAATTTTTGAATGAGATTACGGCGTTAAATTTATACTTTACAGTTGGAAAAACTGATGAGTATTTGAAAACCTATATGGAGTAAAAAATGAAAAAACTACCTGAGAGTGTAAAAGAATATAAGCGAACCCCAGATTTTAATGAAGAAACTGTGCCATCAGGTTTACTGAAGGCGCATACCACTAAAGCGGGGACATGGGGTAAAATATGTGTTGATAAGGGTAAGCTTCTCTATGTTATCGAAACGGAACCCATGGAGAAAGTGGAATTGTCACCAGAAAAACATGGAGTCGTTGAGCCTGAAGTGCCCCATCATGTGGAGCCTTTAGGCGAAGTTGAGTTTCATGTAGAGTTTTACAAATAACTGATTATAGTTCGTTAAGATTTAGCCAGTTTGCAACGGCAGCGGATTCATTGATGGTCCTCTGGTTAATAGCGGGTCTATTTCCAAAGTATCCGAAGGCCCGTATAACTCTTGTAGCTTTTTTTGCGACAGTAGTATTTTCTAAATTATGGATAAGATCATCTGGATTTAGAAATTCATCACTTGAGAAAGTCTCTCAAATACCGGGGAACCTTTTTTCGGAATAATATAAAGTGGCATCAGCGTAGTGACAACTGGCACAGTCCAATGTCTTTGGGTTTGTGCGATGAGGATTTTGAAAACGTCTGACTGCATGAACTTTTGATTTAAAAACTTCATAATCACGATCATCATTATAGCGATAGCTATTATTTATAACGGAAAAAATATTGTCTTGCTCAGGGTAGGTTTCTGGTAAAATATTAAAGATCGCATCTACCTTTTCGCCAGGAAAATTGTTTGCTGGTCGCCCCTCTGATGCCGTATTAAAAATATCAATAAAGTTGTGCTCGATCCTTGGGATATCTGCTCTAAACCATTTTCCGTTAGAGTCCTTTTCAAAGCTTCCAAATCGCCACCACCTGGTCGCGACCAAAAGTGACATGAAAGTGACTTTAGAGAGATTTTTTTCGCCACAGTATTTTAGAAATGTTTGATTAAGTCGGGCCGTAAATTGTTTGTTATTCATAAAGGGATGAATATTTAATGGGAGCTGATTTGTCGCTATATTAAAACTCGACTTCAATTCACCTAAGTCATGAATTAGAGATTTGATTTCGTCATTATCTAACAGGTAAAAAGTGTGAACAGCGCCGTCTCGGCCCATATTAATTTTCTCGTCAATATCCCATTCAATAGGTTGCCAAATCATGCGGACTTCAGCCTGTCCGCAATTTGAGGGATCAAAAGTGGGACAAGGGTCAACACGAACTCCGACAACTTTTAGGTTTTGGTCGTAGATTCTCTCATTACCTGAACCGGCAATAACGTTAGGAATATTGGAATAAACAGCTTTGGGTAGAAGTGTCCCCAACTTTTCTGTGTGACTGATCGGGGTTAAAAGATCTTTTGTGTCTTCGATACTGTATAAATAACTAACGTCGTTTAAATTCCAAGACGTTTCAGCATAGGCATTGATGTTTACTAGATATAGCAAAAATAAAATAGCTTTTAACATTTTTTCTCCCCCAAGAACTAAAAACTCTCGTAAAATAGAATCTATTGTACGTCTCTCAATTTACTTAAAAATTGTCAAGCAGCGTTAAGTCTACAATTGATTCAGAAGCAACTATGCGACTTCATCAGAAGACTCAATGCTCATTTTTACTTTCAAAGCAAAGACCTGCTCAATATATTTCACTAAATTATCAGTACTCCATTTGCGACGCTTATTCACGAAATCAGAAACGTAAGAAATGGATATTCCCGCTTCTTCAGCAAACGCTTGTAGCCCCATAGATTTAATAGACTCTCTTAAGGCCTCTTCTAGAGAAAGCCCCTCATTGTTAATTAAATTGGTAATATAAGCTTGAGCGAAGCCTAGATCCTCAAATTCCTGAGCGACTAATTCATTAAAGTCTTTATGTCTGTTTGCCATAATTCCTCCAAAACTCTTTTGCTTTATCAGCTTAAATTGTCGAGTTTTTTCAGCCAGTCTTTAAAAGGTGAGTTTCCATTTTCAAGCGTATAATAAATTACTTTTTTCTCAATCATCCTAATCCCTTTGACAAACTACGCCAAAAAGCGTAGTTTGTCAAGAATAAGTTTAAATTACTGAAACCAGGGAGAAATTGTGGGTTTCTCCCTGGTTTTCTGTTCTAATTAAAACTGCTCTTTTGAGGCAACTTTTATCCTAGAATTTAACGATATAAATTCTCCTAGCTGCCCCATATAGAGCATCTCTTTCCATTTATTGTCCGTAACTTTGCCTTTTTTCTTTTCCCAGAGTCTGCGCAGACGAGTTTCCTCATGTGACCAAGTGATAGTTTTCAATTGAAGGTTCTCAATATCATCTTTTGATGTTTTTTCTAGGAAATATCCGATTAGGGTGTCAAAAGTGACTTTCCCACAGTCCTCGGATTTGTTTACTTTCTCTAAAAACTTTGTCACGTCATCTTTGGTTTTGTTTTTTATTCTGATTGATGTGAAGTTATAGTTCTTTGGTGTTGTTGTTTCCGTATTTTTCATTTTTGTTGCTCCTTGAGTTTTAGTTATGATTTAAAAGTTGATAGTTGTGGGTGAACGGCCTTCAGCTTTTCTTCTGTAAGTCCTTTAATGATGGCCATACACTCTTCTTGAATTTCTGTGACAAACCGCTCTGACTTAAGATGATATTCATATTCACTCATGGTGAAGCCGTAGGATTCTACGATGTGACGAATCCGTTTTGGTGACATCTCGATACGTCCATTTTCAATGTGCCCAATGGTGCATTTGGGATAACCACATTCGCGGCTGGCCTGGTATTTATTGAGGCCTTTAAGTTGTCGCAAAACGGTCAGGGTCTTTACTTCTTTGGTAATGATTTTTTTGTAACTTCTCCGAAGTTGATTGTTGTCGATCACCTTAGGCCTCTTTGCGACAAATCGAGATTCGATTTGTTCACTTTTCCCATCAATGCACGCCTCAAGATCCTTCCAGGAAAAGTCATAGCCAGAAAGAATTTGTGTGATTTTGGGCCGCGTGAGGATGGTGCGGCCATTTTCAAATTTTTCGATTGTCTTGAAACTAAGGCCTAATATGACGCCAGCTTGTTTGCGATCTAGCCCTTTTATCTCGCGTAACTTTTTAAGGGCCAGAGCTTCCTTTGTGATTTCCTTTTTCATCGTTGCATCTCCTTGGATGATAAAATTCACCCTTGCTCTGCGAGCGCACCGCTGGTTTTGAAATAGCAATTTCTGCCATTGCTGCGCTCAGGTTTTTAATTAGAAAAATCACATGGTTGAACTGAGGAAGGTGCTACGATTTCATCAAAAAAATCCCGTGCTACGGGCTTAGCCAAATAGTTAGCCAAATTTAGCAAACGAGGGAAATTTTCTGAAAGGTTGAGAAATAAACGAGGGAAGTAATTCTAGCTAACTCATTGAAACCATTTAATAATCATTTCAAATAGTTAAATTAAATTTCAAAAAGTCTGCTAGAATCATTGCCCGAAAAATGGTGGACACAACTACCACTAATTCGAACTATAGCTGAAATTGATTTGGAATTTCCAGTGTTTGTCAGCGACCCCTTCCAATATCAAGTATTTGCAGAGAAAATTCAGAAGCTACATTTGCTAGGCCGACCGTGGCAAGAAATTAATAATGGGTTGATCTGGTCAGGCCTCCTGGACTTTAATAGAGTCATGACAAGGAGTTTCCATCTATGAGGAACAGCATCGTAAGTGCTCTATTTTTGGTGTTTTTTGTGCCCACATCGGGGATGGCAAAGGATCTTTCAAACAGATTAGGGGTAGGCATATCGGATCAATTTGCCACCTATAATTTGCCCAGTGTGACAGTTCGATATTACCCCTCCATGAATCTGGGGTTTTCTGCAGCTTTGGCGGTCGACACGCAAAAAGACAATTCCAAATTTGGTTTTCTCGTTAAGATGTACAAAAATCTTGAAGGCGGCTTCATGGAGGAGAACCTAAACTTCTACATGGGGAGGCGCAGGTCTTCTGAGTGTAGAAACGGCTGGTGATAATGAATCTGGCTTTGAATTGACGGGGTTTGCAGGAGCGGAATTTTTCTTCACTGGCCTCGATAATTTAAGCTTTTCATTCGAAGCAGGCGTTGGAGTTGTATCCATATCTAGTGAAGTTCGATTTCGAACTATCGCAGATCATCCGTGCGCGCCAGGATGACTTTTTACTTTTAAATCAAAAAAGGGTAGGCAAAATGAATCGAGAAATTATTCAAACAGATCATGCACCAGCGCCTGTGGGCCCCTATTCACAAGCTGTGAGAGTGGGAAATATGCTATTTTGCTCAGGGCAAATCCCACTGGATCCTAAGACAGGCGAGCTGATCCAGATACAATTTCGAATCAAACTGAGCTTGTGATGAAAAACATCGGGGCGGTTTTGCATAAGGCTGGATTGGATTATTCGAACGTCGTTAAGGCCGGAATATTTTTAACAGACATGAGGATTTTGGTGCTGTTAATGAAGTGTATGCAAAGTATTTTACCGGAAATCCGCCGCGCGCTCCTGTGTAGCCGTTAAAGAGTTACCTAAGGGTGTAAATGTGGAGATCGAAGTCATCGCTTATGGGGAGTAATACCAAATGGATAGATCACTCTCACGGTTTTGGGTTCCCTTTTATTTTTGGGCTTGTGATTTTTATCAATGAACAAAGGCGAATTCTCTCGCAACCTGCAACGGCTTGGTTGGAGGATCAATCTGCAGACTGTGCCATTGTCCTTACCGGAGGGCCTTTTCGAATACGCGAAGGAATGGATTTACTCAGCCAAGGAAAAGTTAAAAACTCATTATTTCAGGTGTGAACCCCAACTCGAGTTTGTTTGATATATTCCCCAATCTCCCTTTCTACGGAACTGTTAATGAGGACGATATCGTATTAGAGAAAACTCCAGAACCACCTATGGCAATGCACAGCAGAGCCTGCAGATTACAGACGTTTTGAAATGTAGAGATATAATACTCGTCACCTCACGGTTACATATGCATCGATCTTTGAATACCTTCCGCTCGATCTTTCCCTCTGAAGTTCCCATTTATCCTAGGGCTATAGTTGCTGGGCGCTACCATCCCAAGTTGGGGACTGCTGAGTAGAAACCTTGAAATCATTGTTTTATAGCTTGTGGGTTTATTGATCCGCCGGAATTTCTTGTCTCGACTCACCATTGGTCGAGTCGTAACGGGGATTTTCACAAACTGTTAACTTAAGCTCCCAGAAGGTTTAAATACCAACCTAGATCTTTGAATAAATTTATTCACTAAACCTCTAATTATAAATGGAATAATCAATTTTAACCTTCGGATATCCGATTTAACACTCATAGGAGTAGCTCCATAAATGGGTGTAATTGCCAGCAAAATTTGGGAGCCCGTTGATAATATCGGGCGCAAGGTCTTGCAGATCATTGAGTACACGAAACAGGTGTTGCTCATGGTTTATCTTTCGATCCGTGCCGCTATTTTCGATCAGGCGCAGGGCATGCGCGATATTATTCGAGTCGTGTCTATGCAGATATACTTTACTGGATTTCAAGCCATGGCACTTATAACCACTTTGGCTTTGGCAACCGGGTCTATCGTTATCATGCAATCATCGGCCCAGTTAAGTATTTTGGGCGGAAGCGATATGATCGGTAAACTGATGTTGATCATTATTGTGCGCGAAGTCGGCCCTTTGTTAACCGCGCTAATAGTCATTGCCCGATCTGGGACGGCGGTTGCGTCCGAATTGGGTAACATGCGAGTCAACAAAGAGGTGACAGCTTTGGAGAGTATGGGAATTAATCCTCTCAGTTATATCGTGTTCCCTCGTCTTGTTGGTGGCATTATAAGTGTTCTTTGCTTGGCATTTTATTTTTCTGTCATTGCCTTGATCGGTGGTTTTTTTGTTTCAAGATTAACTCACGATATGTCATTTGCCTACTACACCGCAAGTTTGGCCAGTGCATTCGAAGTCAATGACGTCTATATGTTTCTGTTAAAGAACACATTTAGTGGGATGATTATTTTCGTTGTTTGCTGTTATCAAGGTTTTCAGGTTGAGAAAAGTCCCCATGAGGTGCCGCAGGCTACGACCAAGGCGGTTGTGAACTCAATAATTTATGTTGTTGGGTTTAACCTGCTTGTAACGACTTTATTTTATCTGAAAAACCTAATGGATTTGGGGGTCCTATGAGTTTGTATATTTCCCCGCAAGTTATTGATACCTTGGCAATGGATAACCTTTGGTTTGGCTTCGATGACAATATATTTATTAAAGGGCTCACATGTGAGTTACCACTCAATAAAGTCGTCCACGTTAAAGGTGGGCGCGGCGTCGGAAAGTCTGCATTCCTGAGGGTGTTGGCTGGTCTCGAAATCCCCAAGAAGGGGAGTTATTATCTCAACGATATTGATTCAACACAATTGAGCTTCGAAGAGTTTCTGGAATTTCGAATGCTCATCGGCTATGGCTTTGATTACGGCGGGCTCATTCATAACATGACAATCAAAGATAATTTAACATTACCATTACGTTACCATAATGTCGCAGATCTTTGGCTTATCGAAGAACGGGTTGAGTTTTTGTTAAGAAAATTTGACCTATGGCAGGTCAGAAATGAACGCCCAGCCTTCATTCCTGGAAGTATGCGCAAAGAGGCATGTGTTGCAAGAACATTTATTATGGAACCAGAGATGATCATACTGGATAGCCCCACAGTAGGAATGCACAAACACAACCTAAAGACGTTGAAAGAACTCATTGCAGAAAAAAGAACTGAAGGAAATTTAAAACATATATTTATAGCTTCAGACAATGAAGAGTTTTTAGAAGGATTTGTTGAAGAAGAATTTGATTTAGACAAATACTTAGTACCAGCTTCCCCACCAGAGGAGGAAGCGGCATGAGATTGAAGTTCAATAAATACGAACGAGTTGCTGGTATGTTTATTGTCTTCGCCGTCGTAGGTGCATTGACGGTTACCGGCTTTGTGGCCATAAAAAGGTTGGTTCACTTCCAAGGTGAATTATTTTGTCGAGTTGGATTCTGCTGACGGTTTATTTGAGGGAACGCAAGTTCACATGGCGGGCTTGCGAGTCGGTCAAGTGACCCACGTCGATATTAATGAAAGCAATAAGATTCGGGTACAAATGGAAGTATTTGAAAAATTCCAACCAAGAATTCGAGAGAATTCGCAAATAATGATTGTACGACCCTTCGTTATTGGTGAAAAAGTGATTGATATTTTAGTCGGAAATAATGAACTAAAAATGGTCAAGGCTGGAAGTGTATTACCTGTCAAATCAAATACTGATATCATGGATATTCTCAGTGGGCGACGTCTAGGACCATTTCTTGAGAACACAACCTCGCTTTTTGAAAACTTCAAAATATTGGCGGATGCTTTTGCTGATGTAGAGAGAACTGCAGCCTCGTTCGTATGTTTGACCAAATTGAACCGTTGATTGCCAATCTAAATAGAGCCTCAGGGGACTTTACAAGACTCACTGCAACCGTAGAGAAGAATGAGCGGTTTGAAATTATGGTAGGTAGCCTCACGGATTTATCTATGCAGATGGCAGAGATGATGCCTGAGATGCAAAGAGAAGTGCCTAATATGGGACAGCAAATCGGTTCATTGGTAAATAATATGGCAATACTCGCTGAAGAGTTTAAAAAGCTGACTCCAGCAATTTCGGCGGTTGCACCTGAATTGCCACGGGTGAGTATTCGTGCGGTAGAAGCATTGGATGAAGCTGTCGTAACAATGAAGGCCATGCAAAAACCTTTTTACTTCGAGGCAGCGTAGAAGATGTCAAAGAAGAGGAAAAAGCCAAAGAGCGGCTTCCGGCGAGCGAGTGATGGTTCGAGTTTCAACAAAAAAATCCCTTCACTCGGCGGATATTTAGATCTTGCCGAACTAGGTCGCTCGATGGAAGAGATAGCCTATGATATTGTGAGCACCGAGAGAAACAGTGTCATCACACGATGGTATGGTTTCCAGCATGAAGTTAATTTATACATTTGGGAAGACAGTCGTCACAATGTGATAAAGCAACATTTAAATATCTTCGGACAGGTGGTGGAGTGGAATATCATCGACGGAGTGAAAACCGGGTGTGTCTGTGATGAGGGGAGCGATTTCGAAGATCGCTCTTTTAGCACCAGTGATGAAATCAAATTAGAAAAAGTATTGTTTGATCAAAAGCCCATCGCTGCAGCCATTCAGCAGGCGCAGGGTCTTTTGCTGGCTATGGAAGTTTTCGAGGATCCCTATAAAATGGGATTGATTAATAATTTTTTAAAGTCACCCCGAGCGGATCAAATGAACCCTCGGGAATTCCTTCGTATTTATGGACACAACTTGTCGCACCAAGACTCGAACGCAAAATACTTTAATAAGTTCATTCAACTTTTCTCGAGATTGTTTAAAAAATAAGCGACATAATCACATTAATTATATTCACTAGAGAAAATATGTTTTAATGTTTCTCTATGTTTCGGTGGCATATTTTTTATCACTACCTTTTTTCTGATCGGGCGGGGAGTTTGATCCGGCTCATTTCTCGAATTTGTGTGATCGGTATTACAATTGGAGTTGCCGCTTTTGTCGTAGTTCTCTCCATTATGAATGGTTTTAATGGTTCAATTAAAAAGCGTTATCTGTCGGTTGAACCTCACCTCGTTGTTTATAGCTCAGGAGAAATCGAAGAGAATAAAATCAGACAAGCTGTGGATGACATTTTTATTGAGACCCGTGTAGATGTTGAAAGTTTTTACCCCTTCCATGTTCAAGATGTGTTTTTAAAAGGCCCAGAGGGGTTCTCAGGTGCAGTAGCAAAGGGTTTAAGTCGAAGCGAATTAAAAAAACTGTTTCAAAGAGTTATCGACAGTCGCCGACAGCTTTCAGCTCAGAGAGATAATACTGAGCCGACGTCTTCTGAGATGGATGAGGATCTCGGCGAACTCACCGATGAAAGTTTACCTGATATGGCCGAGGTTGTGGATCGATTGCAACCGGGAGAAGTCATAATGGGCATGGAGTTGGCTCGTTCCATGGGAATATACGAAGGGGACATCTTAGATGTGATGCCGCCGGAGGCTTTGCTTTTGCCTTTAGGCGAGGTCCCGGATAAGGAACAAGTCAGCGTAAAAGCTCTTTTTAATGTGGATGTGTCCGAGGTGGATTCACGGTACATGTATTACATAGTTGATGAAACTTTGATGACCATCAAACATCCTGCCAGTTTAAGACAAGGATATGAGCTGAGGCTTTCTCGGCCCGAAGAATTCAAAGCCGTGTATTCGGTTTTGGAGAAAAGGTTTGAAGACGTTGAAACTTGGGTGGATCGAAATGCTGCATTATTTTTAGCGCTTAAAGTGGAAAAAATCACTATGACCGTGTTTATGAGTCTCAGTGGACTTATCACCTGTTTTACGATTATTACGATTTTGATTTTATTAATTACGCAAAAAAGAGCTGATGTGGGGATATTAATGACATTGGGCCTATCGCCGATCAAGGCACAAAGGCTGTTTCAGTGGATCGGCGGGTTTTTGTTTGGTGTAGGTCTTATGGGGGCTTCTGTTGGGCGCAGGAATCAGCTTGTTTTTGCAGTTTTACCCGCTCGAAGTGCTACCAGAAATTTACTATGATCGCACATTACCCAGTCAACTGGATTGGCGCATGCTCATATTTTTAGTAATGAGTGCGACATTCGTAGCCGTAGTGACGAGTTGGATTCCGGCTCGTAAAACTTCACAGATGTCTCCGGTGAGTGCTTTACGTAAAAAGTAAGTTCATTATCCGTTTATTTGTTTCATATTGTAAAAGGGCTCAAACAGCATCGGGCCGCAGCGCTCGCTACTGCCAGCATGCGCACCCGCAGAACTCGCCTTCGCCACTAAGAAAAAAGTAAACGGACAATGAACTTACTTTTTAATAGTCACAAGCAGATCAGACACTCACGTTGAAATCGCGAAGAGCATCTGTGAGAGAAGTTTTCTTGTCGGTGCTCTCTTTACGTTCACCAATTATGAGTGCACAGGGAACGCCAAAATCGCCGGCGGGAAAGTTTTTAACTCGTGTTCCTGGTATAACGACAGAGTTTTTAGGAACTCTACCTATGTAAGTCTTTTCTTCTGAGCCTGTAACATCAATGATTTTTGTACTCGCCGTGATGGTAACACCAGCTCCGAGTACGGCACCTTCTTCAATTACAGCGCCTTCGACGACAATACATCGGCTGCCAATAAAGCAGTTGTCTTCAACAATAACTGGAGTGGCTTGAATGGGCTCTAGGACTCCGCCGATTCCAACTCCTCCCGATAAGTGCACGTTTTTGCCAATCTGCGCACAACTTCCCACTGTTGCCCAAGTGTCGACCATGGTTCCAGTGGCCACATAGGCTCCGATATTGACATATGAGGGCATTAAAACCGCCCCTTTTTCAACGTAAGCTCCAGTGCGTACCAATGCATGGGGAACAACACGAACTCCCTCTTCACCAGTCCATTGCTTAAGAGGTATTTTGTCAAAAAACTTTAAATCACCAGCTTGTACGACTTTCATATTCATTGCGCGAAAATAGAGTAGGACGGCCTTTTTTGCCCAATCGTTCACTATCCAGTTGCCACCGTGTTTTTCACAAACCCGCAATTCACCGCGATCCAATTGGTCAATGGCATTAAGTACGTAAGTCCGGTTGTCACCTTCGTTCACTTTTTCAGGTGTTTCGTACAATTCGTTAATTTTGTCTGCTAAACTCATAGGGAATCCTTGTCTTTGTTATCTTTTTTCAGTGGCTTTCAATGCTTCTAAAATGGCAGGAACGTGAGTTTTAATAATTTCACTAGCCGCCATACCTCGTTCGATTTCGTAGGTTATTGTGGGCATGTCTCTTTCTAGCCCGGTAAAAGTTCCCAGGCAACCTGGAGTTGGGTACCCGATGCTTTCATGCACTTCGTATCCCGTTTTTTCAGAAATTATATTGGCTTCGGGTTGGCAATTGCCATTGGTGTTTAACATCGGTTTCCACGAGTGTAAGCTAATGATCAAACGCGGTGAATAAGTCTCCAACCACTGACAAAGAGCCTGATTCTCTGGCTCACTGTTTGCGGCTTCTCCTGGATAATAGCGTTCTTCAGCGACGTCTCGAGTCCAATCTTTAGTAGGCAAATTGCGATTGAGATCCACTCCGTTGGCATTTTTGCGCTGCACTTTAAGAACCCCATCAATATTGAATTCTGGCACAACGGTGAGCTGCAAATTATAGCCAAAAGAATCTGAAAAATGGGCGAGAAGTGATCGTGCGCAGATGACCCCTTCAGTTTCGTCCCCATGGACTCCGCCGAGGATTAATACCTGTGGGCCGGAGCTGCCAAAGTGATAGGCCATAATAGGCAAGTTTTGAACGCTCATTCCGAATTTAGTGCTTTTCACGCATTGCTCCGCATGTTAAAAAAATCCCCCTATGAAAGCGCAAAGTCATATTGTGGTCAAGAAGTTCGGTGGAACCTCCGTAGGATCTGTTGAGCGGGTAGAAGCGGTTGCTGAACGAATACTGAATGATCGTCAAGCCGGTCAAAGCCCTATTGTGGTCGCCTCGGCGATGGCCGGTGAAACCAATCGTTTGGTGGGCTTAGCCCATGAAATTAATCCCCGTTACAGAGGAAGGGCCTATGATATGCTACTGGCCAGTGGGGAGCAGGTGTCTATTTCTCTATTGGCAATGGCCCTAGAGAAGAGAGGAGTGCCATCGCGCCCCTACTCGCACACCAATTGGGAATCAAAACAGACGCTATTTTTTCAAAAGCACGAATTCAAAGTGTCAATGGTGATAAGCTACTGGAACTTGTAAATGCGGGAATCGTGCCCATCGTGGCGGGCTTTCAAGGCGAAGTGAACGGGGAGATCACCACACTCGGTCGAGGTGGCTCCGATACGACAGCTGTGGCACTGGCAGCAGCAATAGGTAGCGATCAATGTGAAATTTTCACAGATGTACCTGCGATTTGTACGGCCGACCCACGGCTGGTGAAGCGTGTGCGAGAAATCAAGACACTTGATTTTGAGGAGATGATGGAAATGGCATCTCTCGGATCAAAAGTCCTACACTTTCGATGTGTGGAATTGGCCGCAAAATTTGGAGTTAAAATTCATCTGCGTTCAACTTTTGAACAGCGTGAAGGAACCTGGGTGGTCCCCGAAGGAGCGAAAATGGAGAATCCTGTTGTATCTTCAGTTACACATGACGCCTCGACGGCGGTAATTAAAATATTTCCAGTTCCCAACAAACAAGGATTTTTGGCCCAATTGTTTAAAGAGTTGGCCGAGCAAAATATCGTCGTGGATATTATCACTCAAAGCCAAAACGAAGAGGGGCAACGTTTGGCCTTTTCAATTGGCGAAGATGATGTACCGATTGCTGAGGATATCGTTAAATCCTGCATCACACCGGATACCGAAGTTTCGATCATTCGAGATATGGCAAAAATCTCAACGGTTGGTGTAGGGATGAAGAACCACCCGGGTGTGGCGGCTCGATTTTTTAAGGTATTGAATGATTTAGAAGTTCCAATCTACTTGGTCACCACATCAGAAATTAAGATGGCAGCAGTGATTGATCGCAAAAATTTAGAAAAAGCAGCAACGGGTTTACACTCAGAATTTGAGTTAGATCTTTAAGGAGAAACATGGCCTTTTCGTATGTGAATAATAGGTTTTCTATCGTACAAAACGGGGTTGAAGTAGATCTGCAAGGAGTTGCCACTAAAATTAATAAGCCGACCTATGTTTACGATCTTGACGAAATCGAACGTCGCTTAGAGCATATCAGTAAATGTTTTACACAAAATACTTCAGTCCACTATGCGATGAAGGCCAACCCCCATCCAGAAATTCTAAAAAAAGTAGCGGCTCTTGGCTTCGGTGTAGATGTTGTGTCAGCGGGCGAAATCAAATTAGCTTTTGAAAATGGCATACCGGCTAAAAACATTGTGTTTTCAGGTGTCGGCAAATCAAAATCCGAGCTTAAATATGCGCTGGAGCACGAGATTGCCCAGATCAATGTAGAAAGCCCTCTGAGTTGCGTCGAATTGGACAAATAGCCAAAGAAATCGGGGCTGTTGCTGCAGTGGCGTTTCGAATGAATCCGGATGTGGATCCAGATACACACCCATACATTAAAACTGGTTTTCGAAATAACAAATTTGGTATGGATGAAAGTTCACTACCTGAGCTGGAATCAATTCTTAAAGATTTTGCCGATCATTTGCAGTTAAAAGGATTAACGTTGCACATTGGCTCGCAAATCCGCGAGCTGCACAGTTTTCTGGATGCCATTAATAAAACTCTCCCACTGTATGATTATTTAAAGCAGCAAGGTCACCCCATGCATACTTTCGATATTGGCGGTGGTGTGGGAATCTCGTACACAGAAGAAAACCCAGAAGCGGATTACGATCTTCTTACTGAGTACGGTGAAGCCGTGAAAAAAATGATCGGTCAGAGAGATATTCGACTGATGGTGGAGCCTGGTCGAATCGTTGTCGGTCGATCCGGAGTCCTGTTGACCGATGTTCAATATATTAAAAACACGCCCTATAAAAACTTCGCCATTGTTAGTTCGGGAATGCATCACCTCATGCGACCTTGTTTGTACAGCGCATTTCATCGAATTGAACCCGCCGTAGTAAATAATCAATCTGAAACTCTGCTGTATGATATTGTCGGACCTATTTGTGAATCCTCAGATGTGCTGGGTAACGATCGAAGAATGCCAAAACTTGCTGAAGGGGACTGGTTGGTAATTAGAGATGTGGGGGCCTACGGATTTTGTATGGCCAACAATTACAACGCTCACGAGCTACCAAAAGAAGTCGTGTTTTCCCAAGGAAAAACCCTATGAGTTTTACGACTATTAATCCAAAAAATGGCAAGGCAATGCATGTTTACGAGTTGGATGACCATCATCAGATGGAAGAGAAACTCAATCTGTGTCATCAGTCCTTCCAAAACTGGCGGGCAAGATCCGTCGAAGACCGTTGCCAATTGATGCAAAATTTAAAAACAACGTTAGAAAAACACACTCCTGAGTGGGCCAGGCTGATAACAGATGAAATGGGAAAGCCTATCGTCGAGTCTCGAGCTGAATTAAAAAAATGCGCTCAAATGATTCAGTTTTATGCTGAAAATGGTGTTGAGTTTTTGCAAGACGAGCCTATTAAAACTCAATATCAAAAATCCTATATTACGTATCAACCTCAGGGCCTTATTTTTGGCATTATGCCGTGGAATTTTCCGTTTTGGCAGGTGCTGCGTTTTGCAGTGCCGGCTTTGATTACTGGTAATGTGGTTGTGGTCAAACACGCACCGAATGTATTAGGTTGTTTACATGCCATACAAAGTCTTTTTCGCGAAGATGGGTTTCCAGATTATGTGTATGAATCCTTAGTTATCGAAGTGGAAACCGTTGAAAAGGTAGTTGCCGACCCCAGAGTTCGAGGTGTGAGCTTTACAGGCAGTGAGGCTGCTGGCCGGTCTGTAGGTGAGTTGGCCGGACGCCACCTAAAGAAAGTGGTATTGGAGTTGGGAGGAAGTGATGCTTACCTCGTACTCTCAAATGCTAATGTTGAACATGCAGCTCGCTCCTGTGTTGCCTCGAGATTTATTAATGCCGGCCAAAGTTGCGTGGCTGCTAAGCGCTGGATCGTGCACAAAAATGTAAAAGATGAGTTCGTTCAAAAGGTGAAGGGCTTCGTTGCTGAATTTAAGTTGGGGGACCCAAGAGACGAAGAGACCCGATTGGGACCTCTGGCTCGTCAGGATCTTCGAGATAAAGTTGCAGATCAAGTACGTAGAAGCATTCAAGGTGGAGCTACTGTCGTGGTGGGCGGAGAAGGGATAGAAGTCCCAGGTTCATGCTACTACCCAGTCACTGTTTTAGAAGGTGTTGAGCCAGGGCAGCCGGCGTTTGATGAAGAACTTTTTGGTCCGGTGGCGGCGATAATTACGGTTGATTCAGACGAGCGAGCCATAGAACTTGCGAACCAATCGGAGTATGGACTGGGTGGAGCCGTTTTTACAGAAAACCTAACTCAAGGTGAGGACATTGCTCGCACTCATATGGATACCGGTGGTGTCTTTGTGAATGACTTTTACAGAAGTATGCCGGCACTCCCGTTCGGTGGAGTGAAGGCCTCTGGAATGGGCCGTGAGCTTTCCCACCACGCCATGTACGAATTTGCCAACATGAAAGTGGTCGTCGTTAACGACGTTTAAATTATTTCAAGGATTTTCAATTTAAATATTTTTGGATGATTGAGTCCAATCTGCAGTGAACGGACATGGCCGCATTTCGTCTTCTCTTAGTTTGGTCTTTCCCAACTGTTCAATTTGAGTTCCGTATGTGCTCAGCGTATCCGGCGGGCGTCATCCACGATGATGCCTGACGAAGACGATGAGCGGCCATACGGCGCAACCAAAGCTGAGCAGTTGGGAAAGACCAAACTAAGAGGATACGCAATGCACATGCCGACTAGCAGCTCGACCTCAATCATCCAAAAATATTTAAATTGAAAATCCTTGAAATATTTTCAACTCACACCCTATGGGCGAAATTCGTGATACTATAGTGCAAGCTAAATTCAGAGCTTTGAGGGCCGTATGTCAGTGAGGTTATAGGTGTTTGCGGAGGAAGTTGTTCAGGTAAAACCACTTTTGCAAAACGCGCCTTTGAAGTTTACGGGGCTGACAACTGTCAGATTCTTTTTCAAGACAACTACTATTACGATCAATCAATACAATTTCAGTTGGATCAATGTCGATCGGTAAACTTTGATCACCCAGACGCGATCGACTTCGAGTTATTGGCTGAACATTTAAAGATGCTTAAGCAGGGGGAAAGTGTGCATGTCCCTTTATATGATTTTAAATCTCACTCACGAACCGGAAAAAGCATCTTGTTCTCACCGAAGCCCGTGATATTTTTAGACGGGATTTTGATTTTGACTCAGCCACAGGTCAGAGATCTATTAGACGATTCTGTTTATATTGAATGTGATGAAGATGTACGCTTCAAGCGGCGCATGGCTAGGGATACGGTGGAAAGAGGCCGGACTGTCGAGAGTGTTCAAGAGCAGTTTTATGGGCAAGTGAACCCCATGCATAAAGTGTTTGTTGAGCCTTCTAAGATCTATGCTCATCGAGTGATACCACAGCAGCAATACATAGATCATTGTGACCAATTGATTAAAGGTCTAGAGCTCGAATTTATTTGAGCGAATCCTGATAAAAATCCCTTCTTACCGGGAAAGTGTGCCGCCGCGTACAAAGGATTCGTATCGAAATGTGGCTTCATTGATGAAATTGACTATTCTGTAGAGTGTGTGATCAAAAATGGCCGCTTTAAATTGTTGCTCGGATTTTTGTTCTTCTAAAAAGCGTTCGGCAGCTTCTTCGCCATCGGCATCCCTTTTGCGATTAGTAAGTCGTCGGATTTCGCTGTCACTCATTGGCTTGTCCCACAAGTCATGACCCGCGCGCAATTCACTTGGTAAGTAGTGAATAATGTGATTCGTGGGGTCTTGTTTATGAAGTGAGTTTAACCATAGAGTTTGTAGACTCTTTTCATAGCTAGGATCAAGTAGACTTTGCATAAACAAAATAGGAACCTTGGCCTTTCCGACCAATCGGTAATTGGTGGATTGAACCGCAGCCGTATAAAGAGTGGGGTGATCCAATTCAATTTCTCGTCCGTTCAATCGAAGTTGTTGCGTGGCAATCCCATCGGGACGGTGTCGCTCCATGGTGTTGATCACGTTAATTAATTGATTGGGCTGGGGACTAACTGCGATGGCAGCCAGTAAGTTATCCTCATAACCAAATCGGTGAGCGTATTCAGCGACCTGCAATCCACCCATACTTCGACCAGCGACGATTAAAGGGCGTTCATATTTGTATTTGGAGCGGAGATAATTATCCATTATAAGGTGGGCGTGGCGCATGGCAATCTGCATACCGTCCGCGGAGCTTAAAAATCCGGGCGCTCTACGGCTAAATCCAAAGTTTCCTGGGGGATCAAAAATATAGGCATATCCGCGGTACCCTAATACGTATTGCTGGTTGACGAGGGCATCACCCAGTGCCGGACGATATGACTTTTTAGTTTTCATAAATGTATAAGCCGGTCCGGTAACGCTACGGCCATTACTTCGAGGGGTACCAGCTCCAGGGACAAACATCATTGGGTTTTTGTGAATGTCTGAAGGTCCAGCTTCCGGTACAAGAATGACCGTATCAATTTTATTTAAACGAATTTGTATATATGGGATATCAGGTTCAATGCGACTTTTTCCAATGGAAATATAGCCTTCGGTTACCAATTCTTGCACAGTGAATTTTCGATGCTCCAACTCTACATTAACGTCTCTCAGTTTCCGAACGCCTTGTCTGAAATTAGGCAGGCGGTCAAACTTCCCATGCTCCTCTTCGGCCATACGCCCGTATTCTTCTAATGTCGGTTGGGATTTAAAAAGCAGTTCGGTACAAGCATTGGCCGCAAAGACCTCTGAACCACTCATTAAAAGTAATAATCCAAGTACCCATTTCATACGATTAACCTCTATTTCAGATTAGCAATTTGTGTTCCATACAGCGTGATTTATACGTTCATCCATTTAAGATCAGAGCGAATGAGTTTACGTTCAAGCTATATCGGGCCTTGTATGTACAGGGGAGTGCCAAAAGACAATTCAAATTTTAGACACTGGGATGAATTAATTACTATTGAGATAGGCTTGGTATTTTTCGACCGCATCTTTAATGGCCTGAGCTGTTTTCTCGACGGAAAACATAAATATGTTTCTAGTGTTCTCGTTGGCCGCCTGGCGTTCCGCAAACTCAACATCAGTCTCATTTTCTCTTTGGTAAAGTCGATCATCATGGCGACTCCAAAGATCATGGGGCGCACGGTATTCATCGGGCACCTGAATACCGTGCGCCATTTTTGTTGGAACGAACCACATCTTTTATCCATGGCTCATAGAAACGCTGGTCATAACTGCCGTCAAAGCGTGAATAGAGAACGACGGATGGTCCTTCGGTATCGCCCATAATCATATTTTGATATTCAGTCGTGTGAAGTCGATAGCTCAACCACATCTTTGGATCGATGACAGTGTTGTCATCGCTTTTAATGATTGAATCAAGGTTTTGACTGCCTTTACCTTCAAACATGTCTTCGTGAATTTTTACCGAAGTGTATAGATTAATAAAATCACTGGGAGATAAATTCACTGGAAAATCCAGGATCACTCCTTTGTCATAACCCGCGTATCTGTGATAGGCCTTTGCCTGGATACCACCCTGGCTCCGGCCAGCAAATCCTATTGGTAAATCGGGTGATATCAATTCCTGGATAACAAGACGTACGTGTTCTAGGGTGAGTATAGTGCCTTCCGGAGTTGTGTACCAGTCGGGGGCGTTTTTGCCATATCCACCATTTCCGGGAGGGTCTAAAATCATGGAATACGCGCGCACACCTAAGACCACTTGGCCGTTCTCAATTCGATCTCCCAGGTGGGGCTTCATATCTTTTCGCTTGTAACTGACTTTGGTTAGCGTCTGCGCGATGGGGATCATGGTTTTACCGGTGGAGTTATTTGAACCAGTTCCGGGGAGAAATACCATCGCCGCTATGTGCTCAGGGGCAATTTTAGCAGTTGGAACATAGAGGCTCGTACCGAGATGTACCAATCGATATTCATAGTACTCAATTTCAACTTCTTTGCCACTTTTGGCGAGAATTTTCATTTTTTGATCTGTACGGGCTTCGACGATTCCAGCTTCAATTAATTGTTGGCCTTTGAGTTGACCGCTTCTTATAGCTTCGTTGATCTGCTCGATGTTGGTTCGGAGTTCTCCGGGGTTGTTTTCACGAAAATTATATCGCCCTTCGGGGTCCCATTTTTCATAGGATTCTTGTACGTATTCATCTCGAGTTGGTAATTTATAAAAAAGTTCGAGACAAGTGAGTTGCCCCCAAACCAATTCAGAATAACAGAAGAAAAACAGGAAGTACGTGAACCATTTAAACATCGTCTGAGCATAATAATGCAAATGGGATGAGATAACAGATAGGAGACTGTTATTAAAAATTTTACAGGCTCTTAAAAGCTTTAGCTATCTGTGACTATAATCTCGGTTTATCCTAGTGAAATCGAGTCATAAAAAAGGTGACATCATCTTCCAAAGGATGCCCTTCCCTAAATTCAGCGAGATCGGCATTAATGCTTTCTCGAATTGAATTAATATCGTCAGGGTAGGCGTTAAAATGGCCTACGAGCCCTTTAAGGAGCTTCCGTTCGCCAAACATCATATTCTCAGGATTCTTAAGTTCTGTAACACCATCAGTATAAAACAGAATCTGATCGCCAATTTTTATATCTACAAAACAGGATTCATAAACTGTATCGGGGCTTTGCCCCAATCGAGGGCCAATTTTTTCGTTTAAAGTAATGATGTCAGCTTTGTCCAAGTTGGCTTTTTTTGGCAATAGAAGAGGTGGGTCATGCGAGGCATTGACATACTCCAGTCGCCTTTGGTCAGCATGATAGATACCGATAAAAAAGGTCATTAATACTTCGCTTTTGGCCGTTCCATATACAGCCGAATTTAGTACCGATGCGATCTCAGCGGCCGAGATACCAGGAAGCTTTTCTATGATGATGCTGGCAGAACGAGCAGCTGCAGTGACAAGAGCTGCCGGTGCTCCATGCCCTGTGGCATCACCAATCCATAGAAAAGATTTTCCATCTTTATGTGAGTGATACCACCAGTCTCCACCGCACTCACTAGCTGGTTCGTAAAATCCAGAAATTTCGATGTTTTCATTTTTAAACTCACTGGTCGGAAATAGTGTTTTTTGTACCAGCTTCGCTGTTTTGAGTTCGTTCTCCATTCGCGATTTTTCGGCGGTTTCCTCAAGCAGCCTTTGAATTTCTTTAGCCATCTCATTGAAGTTTCCTGCGAGTTGACCCATCTCATCCTTAGATTTGATTTTGATATTAATATCGAAAATTCCTTCTGAGATTTTTTTAGTTGCGGCAGTCAGTTTACGCAGGTTTGCCGTGAGTTTCCCGGCAGCGATGAGACTGACGATAACGATAAAGCAAACCAAGAAAACTAAGAACAACGCCGCTTTGTATCGCAAAAATACTAAGGTTTCTAAAGCTGTATCTTTTGCCACTAAACTCACAACCTGCAGCCGGCCAATGCCCACATTGGATTTACTGGCAAGCCACTCCTTCTGGTCGGGAGAGGTAACTTCCGTCACCCCTTGATGGGTAGAAATCAGTGTTGTGATGTTGTCTAGGAGTGAAGGCAAATTGTCGCCGGTGACTAAGTAAAGTGGGTTTGAGGGTTGCGCAATAATAGAGCCACTCTCATCAATTAAATAACTGTCTTGGAGAGACGACCGCAATATATTTTCTACAAAATTTCCTTGGGTTAATCCCATCACTAAAACGATAGGCCTATCGGGTTGAAGCTTATTTTCATATTTAATGGCAAAGGCCCATTGCGAATTCATCTTAGTATAAATATCTAAAGAAATTTCGGACCTAAGACTGCGATGAGCCAACTTCTGAGCATCCTCACCAAAAGTTTCAGGTACATCTTTGGTTTTAAAAAGACTTTGCTTTTCAATAAACAGCCCCTGACTCGGATCGTAATCATAAATCGCTAAAAATGTGAGTAAATCGTCGGACTGAAATATGGCTTGAGAATAGGGATGGAGTTTAATTTTTCTAGCATCAAAACCACGCATGTAGAATTTAGCTTTGTCTACTGCATAGTCGATGTCTGTTCTCACCTGGACGGAAGTCGATTTAGAGTTTGAAAGGAGTGAATCAAAGACATACGCTATTTTATCTTTTTCAAAGTCGCGTAACGCTAATGCTGCGAAACTCAGCAAGATAAAAATAGCCAGGCCAACAAGAATAACAAGAAATTTTGTTTTCAAAGAATTAGTCATATTAAAAATCCAGAGGTTACTAGTTGCGGTCCAAATTTTTCTTATAGCTTACAGTTTTATTATTCATATGACGATAATTGATTGAATTATGAAGCATAATCAACTGGACAAAAATCTAGGCACCTTCGAAGGGATTATCATCGTCCTCGCAGCGCTTGTTGCGACGACATCGGGTTTCTTATTAATCAATGATCATTATTTGAATCGTTTTTTAAACCAGTCGGTTCGAAATCAACTACCAATGGGTACAATAATTGATCCCGTCGACGATGTCCGTCATAGATATAAATCAAGTTTTATTTGGTACAGTGTTGATGATTCAACAAAAATTTACGAGGGCGACAGCATTTTTACTGGCGCGAACTCAAAAACGGATGTGAACTCGATAGCGGGATGTCTTTTAACTTACATTCCAACTCTATGTTGGTGTTAAGTCGCGACAATGAGGATTTAGTTTTGGATTTGAAGGTCGGTCAGTTGGTTGCAAAATCACGACCGGGCAAGGCCAGAAGGTTTGCCATCAAAAAGAACAATCAATCGATCAAAGTGGATATTTCTTCTGGACAAAGCGAAATTAAAATCGCCAATGATAAGGACGACTCTATTACTATTTCACCTTTAAGTGGAAAGGTAAAAGTAGGATTAAATGGAAACTCAGATACAGTCACCAGCGATGAAAAGGTGAATATCAAATCAACAGGCCAAATTGAAAAATAAAGGTGGATTTGAAGCTAAAGGCACCTGCTGTTGGCGCGATCTTGATGCCAAACATGGGAAACAGAATTGTGTTTGAGTGGGAGTCGAGTCATCCGACAGCTAATTATATTTTAGAGGTTGGAGAAGATTACTCTTTAACACTGTCGTAGCGCAATCAGAGTCACTCGATGTAACCCGCGTTTCTCTATCTCTACCTGTGAATGCACGTTACTTTTGGAGAGTTAGAGCAAGTGGTGAGGGCATTGAGTCTTCTGAAAGTTTAGTCGGGGAATTCGCACTGATCAACGATGATCCGGTTAAACTTATTCACCCAGCGAACCATTCCGAGTGGACTCTTTCAGAGGCTGAAAAAAGGTTTGGATTTTATTTGGACGAAAAAAGAATTCGTTTCAGGCTTTGAAGTGCAGTTGTCCAGAGATTTAGATTTTCAATCCTTGAAAAACCAGCCGAACAACTCAGCCGATCATCAATATTCAGGGCGTGCAGTCTGGTGAATATTTTTGGCGAGTTCGGCCATTGGTGAACAGCACAACACTATCGTGGTCAATCCCGTTTGCATTGACGGTCCGTCGTCAATCAGCACCGGTAACAATAGCTACTGCAACACCAGAAGTCGCGCCTGCAGTTGAAACACCCGCGGTTGAATTAGAACCTACACTGACAAAACCCCAGGCCCCAGAGCTGGCTGCGGAACCAGAGCCGCTCATAGATCAGAAATTAGCAGCAAGTACCGACTCAAAACTATTGGAAGCTCAACAAACACTTGAAGATGTGCAGGGCCCGACGGAAGAAGAGCTTCAATTTGCAAATTTGAAAAAACCCGAATCTGTGCAAAACCCACCCCTTTAAAAGTGACCAAGCAGTTAGCGGGCTCACGATCGAAATCAGTGAAGACGAAACGTTTAGTAGAGTATTGGATCAAATCAATTCGACAACGAACACCGTTAAATGGATGAAGCCTCGTTTAGGAACTTTTACTGAGAGCAAAAGAACCGAAGAGCTCGACATGGTCGGCAGCGCAAAAGATGATACTGCGTTCAAAGCCCTTTGTTCAGGCAGCTAAAATTGAAAAAACACTAGAGATAAAATCCTATGAAGAATTTAAAAAAAGTGAACATTTAATTGATCTTACATGGCCAGAGATTGCACTCGCTCGTGGATACAAATTAAAATTTAATGGCAAAGAGTATAATTCTAAGTCAAACACGCTGAGTTTGCGAATGCCTGCGACAACTGGGCAAAAATTCACTGTTGTTGCACTCAATGAAAAAGGTGTCGAGGTATCAAAGGAGTCGGCACCTGTGGGTGTTGATGTTCGAAAAATTCTTGTTGTCAAAACACCCCAATTAAGAAGCCCTGAAAACAACTCGAAGATGGTCAGTATGGGCTCTGCAGATGAATTTGTAATTTTTGAATGGATGCCAATAAAAGATGCGACGAATTACGAAATTCAATTTTCTTCGGACGCCGATTTTAAAAATATTTTCTTTGAAAAATCTGTGAATGAAAACACCATGATTTTAGATCAGGTCATCGAGGAAAAAAGAGTTTATTGGCGTGTTCGTGCCATCGTCGAAAAACATAAATCTGATTGGAGTCGCGCGAGAAATTTTAACTTATAGATCAATTTTCTCAATGCCACCGATCTCTCCAATACCTAAAATGGAATCCGCTTGCATTTTAAAGTGATGGGCTGTGTCCGTGCACAGCAAATGCAAGCTGCCTTTTTCTAAAATATTTGAATTTAACGGTAAAACCGATTGAAGGTACTGAGCAATGGCCACAGCAGGGTCAACCAATGCAATGTCACTACCTGTGACTTTTTGAATGGCTTTGTACAGTAGCGGGTAATGCGTGCAGCCCAGGATGAGGGTATCTATATTGGCTTGAACCAATTGATGAACGTATCGGTAAACAATGAGATTGGTGATTGGGTCCTCAAACAATCCTTCTTCAACTAATGGAACAAACAGTGGGCATGACTGTTGAAACACCTGCAATTGAGGGTTTTTTTCTATGAGTTTATCCGCGTAGGTTTTTTGCGTTATGGTTGCCCGTGTTCCGATAACTCCAATACGTTGATTGTTCGTTAGTGAAGCAGCCAGCTCTATCGTAGGCTCAATGACCCCATAGACGGGCACATCAGAAAACTCACCACTTCGTAGGACACTGCTGGCAGAATTGCAGGCAACAATTATGGCTTTGGGATTATATTGTTTTAAGTAATTCACATTTTGATAGAGATAATTACGAATGGTATCCGCGGACTTCGTCCCATAGGGAAGGCGGGCTGTGTCGCCTAAATAAATGTAATTTTCTTTGGGCCACTGATGGCGCAGGGTTTGGAGAACTGTGAGACCTCCAAGCCCGCTATCAAATACGGCAATGGGTTGGTCAGACATTCGCTCCAAGTCCATGGGCCACAGATTCAGCCATGCCCATTCCGCTCATTTCCATAAACTGGGCTTTTTCACGTATTTCAGCCAAAGAGTTCGCATTGATGTAAGTCATCCCACTTCTTAATCCGCCGGCCAACTCACTGATGACATCATGAACATGTCCTTTGATGGGGACATAGGTCGACTCACCTTCGGCGGCCATCCCTTTTGGTACTCCACCGCGCCAGTTATCCTGCGCTGATTTTGAAGCCATTCCTCGATAGAGTTTTTTACCAAATCGAATTTCACCGGGAGTTTCCAAAGTGCCAGATAAAATACTGCCCAACATAACCGTTGTGGCTCCAGCGGCGAAAGCTTTAACGATATCGCCAGAGGTTTTAATCCCACCATCGGCAATAATGGGGACTCCATGCTCTAAAGCCACTTCTGCGCAAAGGGCAACCGCAGTGAGCTGCGGAACTCCGCAACCGGTGATGACACGAGTCGTGCACATCGAGCCAGGCCCAATCCCAACCTTTATGGCGTCGGCCCCTTCATTAATTAGGTCTAAAGTGCCTTGGGGAGTGGCAACATTACCAGCGATCACTTCTACGTTGGAAAAACTATCTTTAATCCACTTTAAAGCTTCGAGCATTGCAATGCTGTGGCCATGGGCGATGTCTACGGTAATCACATCAACACCCGCATCAACTAACTGTTTGGAGCGCTCTTGATAATCATTGTTCACACCCACTGAGGCGCACACGTGTTGCAGACCGTTTTCCTTCAGCTCTCTGGCCTGAGACACTTGATCTTCAATGGGTAGAAACCGTGCAATATACCAATCCCACCTTCTTGGGCCATAGCCAATGCCATTGGAGCCTCAGTGATGGTGTCCATGTTGGCGCGACAAAGGAATATCCAAAGAGATTTTTTTGTGAGTCGGCTAGAGAGATCAGGATCTTTTCTAGATCTCATATCGGACTTTGATGGAATTATTAAAACGTCATTGTAGGTGTACGCTTTGGATCTATTTTTTAAATCTTTCCAAGAAAATATAAGGCTCATGCAATCTCCTCTTTGACTCGTTGCGACATATAGATAGTGTAAAATGTGCCTAAGTAAAACACCAAAAGTAGAGTATTAAAAAATTTTACTAAAAGAAAACCGTTATCCCAAGAATCCCACTAAAATAAGCGCCGAGCGACATGCCCAAAACATCGACCACCAGTAGAGCCATGGCCACCAAAAAGCTGGGGAAGACGTAGCCCTCCATCAGCTTTTGGGAAGCTTTCAGCGGGGAGGACTTCTCTCCGGATGGACTTAAAAAGATCACATTGGCATAGGCGCCCAGTTGTACCTGTCGGATGACACCGGGAATGATAAGCAAAAGGCTCCAAAGGAGGATTTGTCCAACAACCCCGAGGGATGAATTGATATACGCTGATTTATTTCGTCCGACTCGATCGAGAAATGATACCCCGTCGGAGCCTTGATCAGAAATAAAATAAAAATGGCTGGCGAAGGCTGTGAGAAACAAAAATTCGAAGACTTCAATAATGGCACCACCTACTTGGGCGGTCATGTTTTTGGCTCAGGTAGCCATTGAAGACCCAATTGAATGAAGCCAAATGCTATGGAGCATAAAGTAGCAACAAACCACCCGCGTGGAGTGCCTTCGGAAAAAGCTCCCATGATTTTCGCAAGTGATAGGAAAAGGTTGGTACCTCACGATTGTTTTGCATAGAAATTTGCCTTGCCTATAGTTTGATCAGACCATGGAGTTTTAAGAAACACATTGACAGAGAATCCATAAAAGTCCAATTTATGCGTTCTTTAAAAATGGTTTTTCGCGCCATATAATGATGCCCGAGTGGCGAAATTGGTAGACGCACAGGACTTAAAATCCTGGGTCCCTCACCGGACGTGCCAGTTCAAGTCTGGCCTCGGGCACCACTTCTTCTGCAGATATCCTTCGCATATTAAAAACTTGAGTTCACTCGGGTTCGGTCACGTGCCTGCCTGTACGTTCCCTTCACCCCTCGTTCATCAATTTTTAATCTGCTCGGATCTCTTTGTAGAAGAAAAAAAACGCCGTGTATTTTGCCGCGCTCGAAAAGTTCAAGTCTGGCCTCAGGCACCGGCGCCGTTATTGCTTCTCAGGGATGAATAGGTGGTAAATAAACAAGAACATTTTGAAAACATTTTTCATTCAGACACCAGGCATTGGACTGAAAATATTTTTCAGGTTTTTCAATTTGAAATTGTGAGTATTTTTCCAAATTTAAATTCCCAAATAACATTGTTTGGTCCAAGTGATAGGCTGCTCTCGATTTATCAATGAAAGACTGTCTTATTATAGGAGAAAATGAATGAAAGTTTTAATAGCATTGTTCGGAGTTTTGATGAGTAGTGGTTATGCGATGGCAGATAGTGCCAGTTTGAGCGATTTGGGGTTAAATACATATAAATGTGACGTAACCTATTCGTTGGAGAGTGGTGAAGTTAAAGAAAAGCAATATCAAGCGATGGCTCAATCAGCAAAAGCAGCCATCGCTTCTCTCATAAAAGACGTCAAGGGTAAAGATATTGAGTCAATGTATATTGAAAGCAGCTTTATTTATAAAAGAAGTGAAGGTGGACTTTTTTTCGAAGCAGGCTATGGTGGCCCTACCGGAACGATTTTTGGAAAAGTAAAAGATATTCGTTGTAACGAAGTATAATAATTTAATGTAAAAGATTGAAGCGTGGTCGAACCACGCTTCAATTGCTGAGCGCCAAATTCTATTTAAATACTATTTTTGCCTTTATTCGCTGGAATGCATCTTTGTCTTGTGGTGCGAACCAATCATATCCCACAAGTGCTAGATCGGGATCGTTTCGATCAATGCCTAGAGCCTCAATGTAATCAATACCGCAAAGAAAAAACTGTTGCTCATAGGGGATGAGGTAATCCGAGTTCTTCTTTTGATGTTGCTTTGCCTCTTCATATGAACTGTACCAATTGTTCCAGTAGGGGAGGCTCACTCCTTGGGGCCGAAAAAGAGAATATTGATCCACAGACTCTTTCATAGCTCGCCAATTAGAATAGCCAGAAGCTTTGGCTAGAATTTCAAACGCTTCTTTTAATTGTATGGGTTTGCCATTTTTCTTTTTGGATTTTTGCAGCAGTTTTGCTTTGATTTTTAGAGACTCTATTCGACACACGATGAACTCCTTTGATATCTTTACCATTGTTCCGCAGTTTGGTAATCAAGTGAGTTTTTATAAAATAAATGAAGCGAGATTCTCTTTGGCGGAAAAGGCGTCTCCAAACAGCCTAGGACTAAGACTTTACTTATAATTGATTGCAAAATAAAGAGAATTCTCGAAAAATGGATGGTCCATGCAAAACTTAACAGAAAAATATTTAGATGATCTTCTCAACTCCATCCCGGTGGTGAAGTCTCTGGATGTTGACGTAGACCATATTGGCGGCAATACTGTCTCGTTAAAAGCGCCGCTGAGTACACATATTAATTATGAGGGGACAGCGTTTGGTGGGAGTATAAATACACTCTGTGTTCTTTCTTCCTATTTACTGGTCCATCATTTGTTGAAAAACGCAAAATTGCCGTTTTCCCATCTCGTCATTCAAGACAGTTCGATCAAATATCTGTACCCCGTGGATAAGGACTTTAAAGCGACAGCAAAAAGTCACCACAGAGGAAGCTGACAAGTTTCTGGCGCAGATTCAGAAAAAGGTCAAGGCCGAGTAACTTGAGCATGAGTCAAGTCTACCTACAAGGAGACACTAAGGTCAGAGCTCAATTTCGTGGTCGGTTTGTAGCGAAAGCTTAAAATCAAGCCTACGGCCTTTCAAAATTGAGCTCGACGATGACAAACATTTTGAATAATTAACCTTTTTCGGCCCATGTCGAAACTCTATACAGATTTTGTGTAGGCTCAAAGCATAGGTTTGCCATTAAATTGGCATAAATTCTGCTTTTTCTAGGTCCGTTGGGTTTCTGAGTGCCTTGCGGAGGAGAAGCCCTATTTGACTCCGGCATTTGCGGAGGAGGAGAGTTGATTATGAAATCATTGATTTTGTTGATATTTGTATTTTTTAAACTCTATGGCCATGGCCGCGGCCAATGATATCAATGATTCCGAAGTTAAAAATTATAAATGTATTTTGAGAATTTTGTGGGAAGGGCATGAGGGCCCCCACGAAATTACTAAAGAAGCAAAAAGTGTGGAAGAGGCGGTAAAATCAGTGCTCCGAGAAGACCTTGTTTTAGCCAACGACAGCAGCGATCTCTATGTGAAAGAGTTTATTGAAGCGGGTTTGCCGGGTGCTGGAACTAGAGAAAATGGATTGGTTCTCCATTTACGATGCGATGAAGTCAGGGCTCCCTTCCAATTCTAAGTATTACTTAAGCCATTCAATCTTCAAAACTGATAAACGATTCTGTGCTATGGGTGTTTCGCACCCATTAAAAGGCGTCGTTGTTTTTAAATTTCACCTCTTTTGCAATATTCTTCTTTTAGATAGTTTTTGTTGTCAGAAAGAAATTAAACATATAGCTTAATTTATCAAACAAGCGTTTTAATTCACTATTATGTGATTTGTGCCAGTTAATTAGGTTGTGTTTTGTGATTGTCGAGAAGTCAGAGAGCTCTAAAAATAGCATTATCAAAGCAGCTTATCGGCTGTTTGCTCAAAAAGGATATGATGGAACGTCCATCAGAGAACTGGCTGAGGCGGTGGAAGTCAACATTGCGGCCATTCATTACTATTTCGGTTCCAAACAAGGACTTTTTGAAGTCGCAGTGAAAGATTTCACACAATCAAAATTAAGTTTAGTTATGATGACGCTTGAGTCTCCTAAAAACCTGGATGAATTTAAATTTAGAATGACCATTTTTATGAAGCAGTTCTTGCTGTTGGCATCGAGTGAACATGAGGCCTTTCGAATGCTCAGTCGAAATTTGGATGTATTTTCTCGGTTGGCGCCGAAAGATTTTAAGTCCATTTTCGTCAATATTCATAATCAGTTTTTAAAATTTGTAGTGTCCGCACAGCAGACCAATATAATCCGCGATGATATCGACAGTGAAATCTTAACCCAAATATTATTTGGCGGACTCATGGACTTAGCCAAAAACAATGCGTTGAGAAAAGCCGTTAACAAAAAGTCGATAGAGAAAGAAGAATTTAGAGATCAATATGTTTCCACATTCGTCGAAGGAATTCTCAACGGAGTAGGAGTGAAGAATGTATAAAATTAGTTTTATACTCATATTTAATATAGTTTACATGTTTGCACATGCCGAGCCGACAACGGTCTCATTGAAAGACGCTATCGAAAGAGCAAAAAGCTACAGTCCAGATATTAAACTGCAGCAGCAACAGATAAAAAAAATCGAATTGGAAAAAAGAAGCGTTTTAGGTGAAGCCCTTCCGAATATTTCAACAAGCTATACTGTGAATAATTTTATAGATACCCCGGTTATCAGTGGCTTTTCACTCAACTCAAAATATGAAAAAACATTCGACTTCACTGTGCGGCAGGCCCTTTTTAGATTTGGAGCCATAACCAGCGGTCTGGCCGCAGCGAAAATCGCGCTTGGAACAGCTGAATTGCAAAAAACATTAGTCGAAAGGGACGTGGTCTATGCTACGAAAGTAGCTTATTATTCGAGTTTGCTTGCTGCAAAACAATTAGAAATTTCAAACACCGCCTTACAGAATGCAAAACAAAACCTTAATTTGCTGCAAAATTACTTTTCATCTGGGCGCCCTCCACAAGGTGACTTAATTAGACTACAAGCTGATATCGCTGCAAGAAAATCTCAACTTGAAGAGGCGAAATTTAATCAAGAGTTGGCACATACTCAATTGCGAACTCTAATGGGCTTAAACAATGCAACGTCAATCCTACTCACGGATGAATTCGATACCGACTTTATCCCCATAGATAGAGAAGTGTTGAGGCGAGACCTTCAAGAAAATCAACCCCAATTACGCGCATTAAAAAAGCAAATTGAGTATCAAGAAGAGGTTTCTAATATACAAAAAGCAAGGACTCTCCCAAAAATCGATGCTATTTATAACGTCAGCTCCAGTGATCGAAGTGACACTGAAATCTTTGAGCAAGATAGCAATGTGAGCTCATCGCTCGTAGGCGTGACATTGACTTGGGAAATATGGAATGGCGGTACAAACCGTGCCAATTACAATAAAGCCGTAGTGGATAAAAATCTTGCTGAAATAGTTCTTTCTCAGAAAAAGATCAACTTTTATCACAATTTGACTCTAAAATAGATGAGTACAATACCTTGAGAGCCAATATTTTGAACGATCGTCGAAGTGTTCAACTGGCGGAGCAAAACTTTCGTCTCAGTCAAAACAAATTTAAGACCGGAAAAGTTTCGGTAACGGATCTAAACAATAATGAAGCTCTATTAACACAAGCAAAGCTGTCATATGCAATTCATCAGTTTCAATTGGCAGAGTCATTAGCAATGATTAATAGGCTTGTGGAACTTCATGCAGGAGAACGCCAATGAAGCTAATGTCAAAAAGAACTATAATTTACTTTTTTATGTTGGCCTTATTAGTGGTGGCCATCGAGGTTAAAAAATCTCAGATAAAATCCGAGCGAGCCAGATCTGTCGAAAGTGTATTGAGTATTCTTTTGGAAAAAGGAGCTCCCGTTGAGGTAAAAACAATTGAAAAGACCAGTATAGAAGATACTTTTAAAAGTGACACTGTTTAATTGTGGTATGCGAAATGCCTGTTTTTATAAAAGTTTTGCTGTAGCTTCAAAAATTCGAAGCGGCCTGCCTGTTATGAGTGTAGACAAAAGAGAACCGTTGGGGGTCGTAAAGGCCGTTTCACGTCAGGCCGATTATAGAAATGGACTTTATAAAACCATAATTACATTAGATAAACCTGCATCCGATCTGCAATCTGGCAATGCCATGGTCGCTGAAATCCTTATTAACAAAAAAAATAATGTTTTGAGTGTTCCAGTGGAAGTGGTCGAAGAGGACAGTGGTAAGAACTTTCTGTGGGTAGTCAAGGACAACAAACCCTTTCGAATTCGAGTTCAAACAGGAGTTCGAAATGAACGGGAAGTGGAAATTATTGAGGGGCTATCAGGTGGAGAACAGTTGATCGTTAAAGGGCTGAGTCAGGCTATAGAATATGGTCAGGTGCAAGTGGTTGAAGACATGCAAAACTCCCAAATTCAAAACACCGAGGGTTCACAGGAGAAATGCATATGATTGGCAGTTTTGTAAGGCGCCCAGCAACAACAGTAATGTTTGTTTTATTTTTTGTGATTCTTGGGTTGGTATCTTTTAGTGAAATCAATGTGGAACAGTCGCCAAGAATTGATTTGCCACTAGTTGTTGTGAATGTTGTTTATCCAGGGGCCTCACCGTTGGAGATTGAAACTCAAGCTGTTAAAAAAATTGAAGATGCAGTTGTTGAGATTTCAGAAATCAAAAAAATTGAAAGTCAATCATTTGAAAGTACTGGTTTTGTGATTGTCGAGTTTTATTTGTCTGCTGATGTGAATAATAAACTCATTGAAGTAAAAGACAAAGTTGAAGCCATATTAAATGATTTACCAGAGGATATGAATCGGCCTATTGTGCAAAAGGTGGACCCATTTTCACGTCCTGTTGTAGATTTGGTTCTGACCAGTGATAAGCATACGCCCACAGAGCTCTATGAGTTTGCCGACGTTAAGCTGAAAAATCAATTCAGTAAAATCACAGGCGTAGGTCAGGTTGATATTTTTGGTGGTAGAGAACGGCAAATAAGGGTGGAATTGTATCCAGATCTAATGAAGCAATATTTTATCTCTATTGATCGTGTCATTGAGCAAATGAAATCGAGAAACCTCACTGTGCCAGCTGGGAGTATTGATCGATCAAGGACCACAGTTGATGTGAGGTTTGAAGGAGAGTTTGAAAGTATTGATGAAATTGCGAACCTTCGATTAACAACCACCGATGGCAATAGCTTTCCCCTGTCTCAAATTGCCAAAGTCTATGATGGATCTTCAGATAAAGATACCGGGGCAAGATACAATGGCCAAAATGTTGTGTCTTTGTCCGTGAAAAAGATTGCTGATGGCAATGATATTCGAGTTGCTAATGGTATCCGCAAAATTCTTCCGCAAGTAAGAGGTTTACTCGAAGAGGGGATGAGTCTTGAGCTGGTCTTAGACCGATCAGAGGTCATTTCACGAGAAACTTCGAACACCTTTGATAGTGTGCTACTAGGTATTGTACTCACTGTTTTTGTTTTATTGTTTTTTACAGGGGATTGGCGAGTAACCGTCATATCCTCCATTGTAATTCCCACATCCATTATTTCAGCCATGTTCGGGATGGAAAAAAAGTGGATTCACTATTAACTTTATCACTCTGCTTGCAATTGCGACTTCACTGGGGACATTGATCGCAAACGCCATTGTCATTATAGAAAGTATTCTTGAACGTTTAGATCGAGGTGACAGTCCTGTAGCAGCCGCCGTCGATGGCACCAAATCAGTCGTTGTCCCGGTTCTTGCGGCTGGGGGCACTAATTTAGTTGTATTTACTCCGATTGCTTTTATGGGCGGGATCATTGGTCAGTTCATGTTGCAGTTTGGAATGACAGTGGTCTATGCTACGATTTTCTCACTCATAGCGTCCTTTTCTTTAACTCCAATGTTGTGCGCATTGTTGTTACGACCAAAAAATAAAAATGCCATTGCGAACCCATTTGTTCGAGTTTCTGAAAAATTTGTTAACTTTTTGATTACAGAATATAGATTGTTTTTTGATTTAATATTTCGGTTTCCCAAATCTTCAGTGGGGATCGTTATCGTTTTATTTGTCGGAGCCTTTACGGTAGCTCCCTATGTTGGGAATGAATTTATTCCGGTTTCGGATCGAGATCGATTAGAGGTTGTTTTAACTCTTCCTCTTGGGACTCGAGTTGAAGAGTCCGAACAAGTCGCAAAACAGGTTGAGGTATTGTTCAAAGACATGCCTGAGGTGATTTCCGTACTTTCAATTTTGGGTCAAAATGGTGAACAAAATGCATCTGTGATCGCGATTTTGAAACCGGGGGATGAAAGAAAAAGGTCGGACACCGATTTGATTGAAGAAATCACTCCGCAATTAGCGCTCCTACCCAATGCCGAGGTTGAAATTATCCGAGGTGATGGGGGAGGTCGCGCTAACGGAGATGTGTCTATTAATATCACAGGAAACGATTACGACGAGATGGTGTTGCGCGCAAAGGACGTTATGAAGGTCATGCGGGAATCGGGTTATTTTAGATCCGTCACATCGTCTTACAAGTCTCCTAAAGAAGAAATGAAGTTCTATCCCGATGCTTCAAAAATCGAGAAGTATGGACTCAGCAGTGCTCTGGTCGGTCGAATATTTCGGTCTTCAATATACGGGGATGATACCAACATATATCGCGATAATGGTGAGGAATTTGACATCGTGGTTAAAGTTTCTGATGAGTTCATCCATTCCGCAGAGTCGATGAAAGATCTCTTTATTATTTCGAACACAGGTTTAGTGCCAGTGACGGAGTTGGGGCAGTTTAAAATGACGGATTCAGTTCCTACTATTTTACGGCGCGACCGACAAAGGGTGATACAGCTCAATGGGTTTTTGGCCAAGTCCACAGCGGGTGTGGTTCAGGCGGAACTGACCACTGAGCTGGAGAAATTGTCTTTTTCCGACGACGTGAGCTATGCTTTTGTTGGAAACGCAGAAAGCCAAGAGGAATCCGGTCGAGAAATTATGAAAGCCTTTATGCTGGCAATTATTCTGACTTATATGATTTTGGCTGCTATTATGAACTCCTTTGTCCACCCTTTTACCATCGCAACTTCAATCATTACCTCTTTTTCTGGAGTGTTTCTCATTTTATTTTTTCTAGATTTCTCTATTAACATCGCCTCAATGCTGGGGTTTGTGATGTTAGTCGGGTTAGCGGTGAATAACGCCATATTGATTTTAGAAGAAGTACAAGTGGCTTTTGAGAAGGATTCGAACATATCCATTCAAGACGCTCTTTGGTATGGGATCAAAATGAAATTTCGAGCTGTTTTGATGACATCAATTGCCATTGTGTTTGGTGCTCTCCCTCAGCTTTGGTCTCCTAACCTTGCGAAGGCGGCAATGGGTGCTGTTATAGTAGGTGGAGTGTTGGCGTCAATTTTCTTCACATTCTTTTTAACTCCACAGACGTATTTCTATTTAGAACGCATGCGAAGGTGGTTTTCAGGTACATAAAGGCATAAAGGTATGGACACACTTGTGCGACGAGTTGCGTCGCACAAGTGTGTCCGTACCTTTTATCCGCAGTCCACATTGAGATTAATGCCAGAGGCCTGCTGAATCCAGCATAGGTTTTGTGAAACTTGCTCATAGGCCGAGTAAGCTCTTCTGTGCCGCAATCCCTCGGACCTATCACTGTGGTCGCAATAAGCTTTAAACCTTCATTGGATTGAATGTAAACAGGGCCTCCACTGTCACCATCACATGTACCCACGCCATTGACTTCTAAGGTGTATATTTTCTCCTCTCCAATTCTTTCAATCTCCAGCTCGGCAAATTTTTTACGATTATCAGAATGGTCACCAAATCCAACGGCAATAATTCTTTGACCGATTTCAATTCGTGGGTTCAAAACTAGGTTTGCAGGAGTGACCTGAAGTCCTCTGCGTAATTTAATAAAGGCAATGTCTTTTCTTGCCGTTCTTTTGTCATAATCGGGATGGGTTTCCATGGACTCTACCTGATAGGCCCGACCGCGAAAAGAGTTATTAAGCCGATTAAATTTTCTTGTTCGGCCTATATGTAAAATGACTCGGTCGCCTCGACCCGAAAAGTTAACACTGTTCTCAGCGCAGTGAGCGGCTGTCAGCAACAATTTTGGTTGAATAACAACAGCAGTGCAGTTGTTTAAGGCCACGACTTCAGGAAACAGTCCATCCTCTACGATAGTTCCCCCGACAATTGCAAAAGGCAAAAAACCATATGCGACACTGCTGAGCAGAAAGCATAAAATGCCCACGCCGATGAATTTCATCCCACCCCCTCAAAGCTGATGACTTCAATCAGAAAAATAAAATGTGCTTTAGGTTCTCCGTGCTTTTTTGATCATTAGAAAAAATGATTTCTTTGGAGCCCCCTCTTTACAAATTCTTTATAGATTTATTTTGCAGTGAATACGAGATCGAGAGAACAAATCTTTGAGAAAGAAATTAATTCCCAGTTCAATTTCCGAATAGAATGAAATTAAGATCAGTTAGAACTTGTTGTGTAAGCATTAAATGAGTTTATTTATATTTTGCTAATGGGAGATAAAAGTAATTTTAATGAGTAAAAAATGAAAAGTTGAAATGAAGGAATTTACGAGGTGCTCCGCACAAGTGTGTCCGTACCTTTTACACGAGGTGCTCCGCACAAGTGTGTCCGTACCTTTTAATAATTGGGGCGAGTTAATATAAAGGTGGAGGTGGTGGCAAGCAGTAGGGTAACTCCCACTTTGATAGCCATAATATCCACTCGGTACCAGATCATAGCCACTGAAATGAGAATAAAAATATCGCCAAAAACTTAGCCTTGGGGTTAATGGCTCCCGACCTTTCCCAATTGATCAAAGTCGGCCCTATGAAGGGTTGTTCATAGAGCCAGCATGTAGTCTGGGAGAGCTTTTAAAAAGCACCACGACGAAAGCAACAAAAATGGGGTAGTAGGAAGCAATGGCAAAAAAGCCCCAAGGATACCCAGAGCTAGGCTTGAAACACCAAAAAACACCAAAATTGAACGCATTAACATTGCCCTGTTCTCCGCAATTGAAGGTGAGTTGGCAAGTGAATAATGTGCTTTCAACTTCCAGGTGTCCGAGATTGCAATAGAGTCGGTCGATCAATGGAATTTCTACTGGCGGGGGTTAATTTATCCACCAAAAAGATTTAATTGGCGGCTGGAAATTTTATTTTTAGGAGCAGCTAATCGAACACCCAAACCCACTAACCGTACGGGTTTAGAGTGTCGCAGGTAGGCCTCTTCGATCAACAACAAGAAGTTTTCTACAGAGGGAGTTTTCAGGTGGACCCTAGATACAGTTGTAGTTTGAAAATCGAAAAATTTAAGTTTTACATACAAGTGTTCAATCTTTCCTTCCTTGTTTTGTAATCGGTTTTTAAATTCTTCGAAAATCGAGGGAATCCGATCTTCTAACTCCTTCAAATTGCGAAGGTCATCTGAAAAAGTCCTTTCAACACTCAGAGATTTGCTAGGACCATGTGGGCGAACTTGACGGGCATCAATTCCTCGACTGAGATCATAGAGGCCCAATCCCCACTGACCAAAGTGGCGATTCATCTCACTGACCGAATAGACTTGTAGATCAGCACAGGTCTTAATTCCCATGGCATACATCTTTTTTTGCGTCACTGGCCCCACGCCTGGGATTTTGGCAATCGGCAGATCTTTAACAAAACCTTCGATCATGTCTGGGGAAATAGTGAACTGTCCATTGGGCTTTTTCCAATCACTGGCGACTTTTGCTAAAAACTTATTGGGTGCGATACCGGCAGAAGCCGTGAGTCCGGTCTCAGTATAAATTCGATGTCGGATTTCTCTTGCAATCAAAGAAGCACTTCCCTGATGTTTCGAACACTCTGTAACATCGATATAGGCCTCATCTAAGGAGAGAGGTTGAATCCGCTCAGAATAATCATTAAATATTTTATGAATTTTTCGGGACTCATAGCGATATTTGGAAAAATGGACGGGGACCAATATGAGTCCAGGACAACGGTTCAATGCAGACTTTACCGGCATGGCCGACCGCACACCATATTTTCGAGCTTCATAATTGGCTGTTGTAAGTACCCCTCTGCCGTCAGGGTGTCCACCAACAGCAACAGGGCGCCCTCGCAGCGAGGGATTATCTCTCACTTCGACAGCAGCATAAAAGCAGTCCATATCCACATGGATGATTTTATTAATACCCACAATCCTTTGCTCAATAACTTACACTAAAGTTACACTTATATTTTATGGTATGGCAACAAAAAAAAGCCCCGGGGTGCGGGGGCCGAAACTTTTTGGGTTGGGGAACATTTGCAATACAAAAACGAGAGGTTTTCTGTTTTTGCTGTTTTTGGGGTGAATTCTTTACTTTTCGTGTTCGAAATATAAGATTTGGAAAAAGTGAATACAAACCTTTTGGGGGTCAATGAAAATTTAACTGAAATGAGCTTTTAGTTAGTATTAGAAAGTTTGTGATGTTCCTTTGGGATTGATTTAAACTGAGCTTCAAAATCAATTGAGGAGTTATTCTGTTGGATTTTAAACATCTATTAAAAAAACAAAGGGAATTTGTTTTTCAAGGTCATCTGCGAAGTTTCAAGCAAAGAAAACAAATTTTAGAACGCCTAAAAGAGCTCATTGCTCAAAACGAAGAAAAACTGTTTCAAGCGCTAAATAAAGATCTGGGTAAATCCAATATGGAAGCCTATTTCTCAGAAGTGGCTTTTTGTATGCGAGAAATCGATCACACATTAAAGAATTTGAAGGACTGGATGGCTCCTGTGTCTATAACGGCACCCCTTTCTCTGCAGCCGGGGAGCGCTCAAATTCTCTCTGAGCCCTATGGTTCCGCCTTAATCATAGCTCCTTGGAATTATCCGTTCCAGCTGCAAATCTCGCCCTTGATAGCAGCGCTGGCCGCAGGGAACGCGGCGGTTTTAAAGCCCTCTGAATTGTCGCCCAACACCCAGGAGGTGATCATTGAGATGATCAATAGCGCCTTTCCCCCAGAAGCCGTGTACTGCGTAGGTGGAGGTATTGCAGAAAGCACAGACCTTCTCCAGCAAAAATTTGATTTTATTTTCTTCACAGGAAGCCCACAGGTGGGGCGAATCGTCATGTCCAAAGCTGCTGAAAATCTGACTCCAGTTTGCTTGGAATTGGGGGGAAAGAGCCCCTGCATTGTACATAAAGATGCCGACTTAGATGTGGCGGCTCGACGAATTGTTTGGGCCAAGTTTTTTAACACAGGGCAAACCTGCGTGGCTCCCGATTACGTATATGTACATGAGTCCATCCAAAGTACGTTCTTGGATAAATTAAAAACAACAATTGCAAATTTCTTTGGCGATGACCCTTACCAAAGCAAAGACTATGGGAGAATTGTTAACTCAAAGCATTTGCACCGTTTGTTGGCTATGATTGATTCATCAAAACTTGTAGTTGGTGGTGGTTACAATGCAGATGAAAACTACTTAGCCCCAACTGTGCTTTCTGAAGTGGAGTGGACTGATGCTGTTATGCAAGAAGAAATCTTCGGTCCCATACTTCCCACTCTTACCTATAGTGATGTCGATGACGTTTTAAGAACTCTATATGAAAAACCAAAACCTCTGGCAGCATATTTTTTTACAGCGGACCATAAACTACAGGAGAAAATGTTTAATGCTTTTCCCTTTGGTGGGGGCTGTATCAACGATTGCATTTTACATATGGTGCACCCGGATCTGCCATTCGGAGGAGTGGGGACCTCAGGAATAGGTAGCTATCACGGGAAATGGGGGTTTGAGACCTTCTCCCATAAAAAACCTAGGTTAAAAAAATCTACGTGGGGCGATATAGATTTTCGTTATCCGCCATACACTGAAAGCAAAATCAATTGGATGCGAAGGGTTTTCTGACTTCAATTGTTTTGACGGGCTTGACGTTGACTCAAATAGGCGACAATGCCAATCATCGCAACAGCGGTCAATGCAAGAAAGCGGACGGAATCAGTGGGGAAGCTCTCATTGAGCAGTGTGGAGCGGACCCAGATCCCATAGTGGTAAGTAGGCAGGTATTCGACCACATCTTGTATTGATTGGGCGAGAGCGTTAGGTGGAATCCATAGACCACCGGCAAAAGACAAACTGAGATAAAATAAATTACAGATAGGTAGGGCGCTATTCTCTGTCGTGATCATTCCTAGAGTGAGCCCCATAAGACAAAAAGGAACTCCGCCAAAAATAAGTGCGACATTTAATTTAATAAAGTGGTTTAAATTCCAGGCGGCCTCGGTTGTGTAAACAACAATAGCTACAACCACCCAGGCGGCCAGTAGTGCAAAAGTGAGTGCCGTGAGAACTTTAGAGGCAATCGAAACATAACGGTGAAAGGGGAGTGTTTTTATAAACGAGTTCCATTGGCTGGACCTCTCTTGCGCCACGCCCACTCCAAATTGTAAAAACAAACACTGAGTACAGCAAAGGCGGCAGAAGGAGCCCATTAAAAACTGAGCCATTTCGGCTGTTTTTGCATTTTCCTTGGCAAACATCAAAAAGAAAATTGCGGGAAAAATCATTGTACTCACCATATAGGATGGCTGCCGCAGGTATTGCATTAAATTAAATTTAAAATGATTCCAAATCACGGACGGGGTCCTTCGCTTAAAATATTTAAAAAAGCCTCTTTTAAACTGACCGGTAAAACTTCAATATTTTTTACATTCTTATCTTCGACAATTTTGCGAAGTGCCTCATCAGTATTTGCGGACACCAACTCAAAGTAGTCACCATTTTTTTGAATGGGATCAATCATCTTTGGTGCCTGGCTTGCTTGGAATCGAATCATTTTAAGACCGTATTTGGTTTTTATAGAATCAACACTTCCCGATTCGATGATTCGCCCCTGATGCAGTACCGAAATTGTATGCGCCAATTCCTCGGCTTCTTCTAAATGATGTGTGGTAATAAGCAAAGCGCCACCACTATTTTGATATTCTTTTATGATATCCCAAATTTTAAATCGAATATCCACATCTAAGCCAACAGTGGGCTCATCGAGTATGACAAATTTTGGATTGCCTAAAAATGCGATGATGATGGAGATGAGTCGGCGTTGGCCAAAACTCATTTGGTGCGATTGTCGCAAAAGTAATTTTTCAAAGTTTAGGCGTCGGACCCAATCCATAACAGTTTCGAACGGAGTTTCATAGTGGGCAGCAACGAAACATAATATTTCTTTAATGGTGACATGCTTGGGAAAATCCAAAACCTGAGGAGTAACACCCACTCGGGCTTTGTTTTCCAATGACCCCGGCTCTTCCGAAAAAACCTTGCAGTGACCGGAAAGGGGAGATTGCTGACCCAGCAGGATTCGTGTCAGCGTACTCTTACCCGCTCCGTTCGGGCCCAATAGTGCCAAGGAGTGACCCTCTTCCAAGGACAAGCTCACCTTATCCAAGGCAAAGAACTCTCCATATTTTACTGTGATATTTTTTAAGTCAAAAACCTGTGCCACGCCCTAAATTCCCTTTTGATCTACGCTTGAATGTCGGGATGGGGCTCCCATTTGTCAGTGCCCATGACTTGGTCCCAAAATCGAAAATAAAGCCCATAGTTATAATTAAATTTTTTGTGATGTAGGTTATGGTGAGTTGGAGTAATCATAATTTTTGCAAATAGCCCCCGCATCCCACGATTTGGGGTAAATTTCAAATCCACAATGATTAACGACTCCAAAAATGTCATCGCGGTCAAAGCAAACAACAACACTCCCATGTGTGAACCGGAATGAAAAAACGAGCAAAGGAATAATTACGGCTTCAACAACTCCTTCGGTTGGGTGAAAGCTGAACGCCGCCCAGGGAGTGGGGTTCATGGATTGATGGTGAACCTTATGAAAAACTTTGAATATGCTTGGCCTATGCATCCACCGGTGTGTCCAGTAAAAATATGTATCATGCAAAAACATAAAAAGGATCAAACTAAAAATAATGTAGAGATACCCGTACTGACCCGGGTCTTCATAAATAAGAGTTCCCCCATTTTTCCAGGCTTCGATCATATAAGCGCCTGGAATCGTGAAATCTACAGACGTGAGAAGCGACCAGTTGATTTCTGAGCGAACTAATCGTGGGCTTGGATCTTGAGTCGCGAGTTTAATATGACGATTTTTTCTTTTTCCAAAGAGCCCAGTAAAACAAGCCAGCGATAATAAAATACCGAACCACTATAATAAAATAGAGGCCCACACAGGTAAGCAAAGTCGTCAATGGGAACTTTCGGAAATAAAGCACTCATTTAAAATCCAATATATCTAAATCTTTTCGAGGATACCAAAGGTGAGGAATCTGCCATGCGGTCTTTGTAGATGTTTGTAGGGCACTTTTAAATGCCAAGAAGCTTTTTCTCATAGTCGACGTATAAGCTCTCTCGTCCCAGGCGGAGCCTTGTTTCCTACGAACTATATTGCCAATTTCTGAGTATATGTTGCTAGCCGCTTGAATTGCCAGTGCACACCGCCAATTTAAAAAACGTATACCTTCATTGCCACGGTCATAATGAGTGTCGGCCCAAGCTAATAGCCGGTCGATGATACTCACCAACTCTCTCGGTTTGATTTTTTCAAAAAGTGTCATGATTTAAACCAGCAGTCTTTAACCAATCTAAAGGGATATAAACTCGATTGAGTTTATAATCATCAACGATATCTCGAGAAATGTTGGTGAGTTGCATAGCTTTTCCGAGACTGCAGGCCGCATCGAGCTCTCTGTTCCGAAACTCCCATAATGTGTGCCATCATCAAGCCAACAACTCCAACGACGATAACAATAGAGATCCAAATCATCTTTGGTAATGTATTCGTAATCCTCCACATCCATTTGCATGCCGTTGAGAAGCTCTAGTGGATAATGGTCAGGTATGGAATACCGATTGTACTACATCAGCTAAACTCAAAAACGGCAAGGGAAGGTTTTCATTTGAGCCAGCAAGTGCCTCGGATGTATATTTCTTGAGTTGCTTCAGCTGGTTGAGTGCTCTTTCTTTATTTGGAGCATCGTCTATTTGGTCATCGCAGTAACGGCTCAAGCATAGAGTGCAAAAGCATCATCTCGAACTTGTTCATTAAAAAGGTATCCTGCAAAAGTAAAACTTTTTGATCCATTGTGAATGGCCGCCGTATTATACTTTTTGATGGTAACCTTATCAGCCATTACTGAGTCACCTCATGAGGGCTTGTCGACTTTTCAAATTGATTTGAAAGCAAATCTTCATGGATCACGCCCATAGTGGCCTTAGCGGAGTTCACCACCCCAGGAACGCCAGCTCCAGGATGCGTACCAGCACCAACAAAATACAATCCGTCAATATTTTTATCTTTGTTCTGAGTTCTAAAGTATGCACTTTGAGTCAGCAAGGGTTCAATACTAAATGCAGACCCAAATCGAGAGTTTAAAGTGTGCTCAAAATCAAAAGGCGTCATCATATGTTGGGTTACAATGGACTCGCGCAGTCCAGGCATGTAGTGCTCCTCTAGATAACTTAATATGGTTTCCGCATATTTCGGCCCAATCTCATCCCAATTCAATGGAGCTTTTCCTAAGTGTGGCACAGGAGCTAACACATAAAACGAATCGCACCCTTCAGGTGCTAAACTTGGATCTGATTTAGTCGGTCGGTGAAGGTATAAAGAGAAATCATCGGCCAACACGCCTTTGTCAAAAATATCAGAAAGCAGCTCTTTATAGCGCGGTCCAAAGCAAACTGTATGATGTTCTATTTGGTCGAATTTTCTATTGGTACCAAAATAAACGACGACCAAAGACATCGAGTACTTTCGAGAAGCTATCCACCGACGTGTCGAATTTAACTTTGATTCATTTTTCAAAAGTTGCAGGTATGTGTGTCCAACATCTGCATTGGAGCAAACAATATCAAAAGCTCTCTTTTCGCCATTTTCCAACTGTAAACCTTTAACTTTTTGGCCATTACTAATGATTTCAGCAATTTCGCAGTTGTATTCAATTTTGCCGCCCATTTCCTCAAAGAGTTGGACCAATGCGCGGACGAGCGCGTGTGTGCCCCCTTTAGGGAAAAAGACACCCCAATTGCGCTCAAGAAAATGTATGAGCGTATAAATAGAGGACGTCTTAAATGGATTTCCACCAACTAAAAGCGAATGAAAACTAAGTGCTTGTCTTAGGTGATTCTCTTTTACATATTTTGAAACAATGGAATAGACAGAACGTTGAGCCTGCAGCTTTACCAATTGAGGGGCAACGCGAATCATACTCCAAAAATTAGGAAAGGCGACATGAGCGAGCTTTTCATATCCTTCCTTGAAGACTTCTTGTGAGTACTGGAGAAATTTTTGGTACCCCTCCCAATCGGCTTGTCCCGAAAGAGAAAGAATTTGCTTTTTCAATGCTTCATCATCATTGGAATAATCAAAAATTGTACCGTCTTCCCAGGCCAACCTATAAAAGGGTGTGACAGGCATCAACTCCACATAGTCAGACATTTTTTTGCCACAGAGAGCGAACAGCTCTTCTAAGCATTCTGGAGCCGTGATAACGGTAGGTCCGGCATCAAAGGTGTACCCGTTGTCTTCGTACACATAAGCACGTCCGCCAGGCTTATCTCTTTTTTCAAAAATGGTGGTATTAATACCTGCGGCTTGTAATCGAATAGCGAGGGAAAGCCCCCCAAATCCACTACCAATGACTGCACTAGTTTTTTTCATAGGCCTCTTCCAGCGATTTTATTAGGTTTTCAACTATGGGTTTAACTTTCGGCCGATGAACACCATCCGCGCCAAAAGTGAAATCTATTTTTTCGTATAGACACTGTATTCGCGACTTCAGACTAAGCAGCGTCGTCGTGTGGATATCATACGCTTCAATCCAATCACGTAGTAAGACTTCAGATGGTAATTGGGAGACAGCTTTTCTCAGCTCTGAAAAACAAGCTGGGTTAGAGTGTTCCGCGGCAAATTGCCAGATATAACAGGGGCGATGATTGATCAGATCTTCAAAGTTTTTTCTTCGGTGATCGTCATCAAGTGGATGCAATTTAAAAACTTTTAGGTCGTCGAAGATTTGTAAAATAAAACCCAGCTCAATAGATATTTCTTGGAGTGCGTTTAAAACTTTTGTAGAGGCTCCACCTGCAATAGCGCCTAACTTGACACTGGCGCTCATGAGTTCTCCCGTTTTTAAATGCATTGTGGACTTACAAATGCTGGAAATTTCTTCTTGAGGAACCTCAGCAATGTCGATGCCTATGTCTAGGGCTTGTCCGACATGGCCACTGTAAAGCATATCATGTAAGGTTGCGATGAGTTTCTGATGCGTTTGATGGGGGAGTTGAATGGCATCTAGTTTTTGGGGCTAAAAAATAAAGCAATTACCCGTATTAATAGCTTTAGGGATGCCCTGAACGCAATGGAGTGTGGGACCATGTCTTCTGACGGAACTGTTATCTTGGATGTCGTCTACAATTAAAGAACCGGAATGAATGCTTTCTATGATTTCCGAAAGTTGCACAATAACATCTGTATGTACGGCTTGATCTGAGGCTAAAAAACCTAAACGAACTAAATCAGCCCGAACGCCTTTTTTAGGCCGCTGCTAAAAACTCCTGAGCCGGGAGGAGCAAGTTTTGATCCACGACTTTTGAGCATAATCTGGCAGTTGAAATTCTGTATTTATTTCTACTTCACTCCATAAATTCATACCGTGCCTAATTGCTGCATCCAATTTTTGTCATCAAGCTTTTTGCACTGCTCGGTGAACTGCTACAGGCGGACGTCCCGTAAGTAAACTGAGTTTGTCTTGTAAACTCAGTTCGGCTCGATAGAACCGTTGAATGGTTCTATCTTCTAAATGTAAAAATGCTGAAAAACAACAAAGCGTTGATTTGGTTCCGCAGCAAGAGCATTCTATTTGAGTATAAATAGGAACCGGCAGTCCTTTTTCCACTTATTCCTGAGCTTGTGCAGAGTGGCTAAAACATTTTTGCTATCATCGTGAGCAGATTCGCCGATAGCGCGAGCGACGCGAAGCGCTATCGGAAAGGAGTAGCCCGTAATGGGATGAAAAAATCCGCCTCGCAGGCCAATAGAAAAGGTGATGGCCTGTTGGTGGACCCAGTTCAAACATTTTTGCCGTCACAGGAAGTGCCAGTGCTGCTTTTCAATTCGTCCACATTGGGCCATTAGGCAAACCTCTGGGCATACGCTGCATGCACCATGGCTTCTTCATCAATAAAAAGGCGAGTTGCTGTATCGGGTGTCTTCAATGAGTAAAGTTCTTTCATCCAACAGGGGACATGAAAAATCGATAACCATCCCAACTGCTCTTGAGTCGCGTCCATAATAATCGGGGCCTTCAACCCGTGGGGTTCGCAGTACTCAATATCCAAACCAATGAAGTTTTGAAAACCGCAGGCTCCAAACTCATTGTTCTTCGCTCACGAGCATCTAAAAGTATTTCGTAATTAAAGGTTTCGTTGTCAGTGGATATGGTTTTAAAGTCCCAGTGACATTCACTCTCGAGTAGGAACTGATCCTTGCTAAGCTGCGAGATCATATGACGATGCAAATCTGAGGATCGTATGGAGTTGTATCCTAAAGACATTTTCTTTTGAAATTTTGGAAAAGTCACAACTTGCTCAGGCCAATGTGCTCGAGTGAAGGGAGCGAGTAAATCATGATCACCTTGAGCAAGGTCGGAATCCATAAACGACCAAGTGTGATCACCGCCAAATGTGGGGGCTTTCTCTACAATGACAAAATCATTGAAGTTATTCTTTTTAAGATAAAGAGCCGTAAGACAGCCTGACAACCCTCCACCGACGATAGCGAACTTCACTTTTCTCAATACTGACTCCCTAATCCAAAGAATATATGCGACAATTGTCCATCTGGCTATGGGTGGATCATAGTGACAATCAAATGGGCCAATAGGGGGGGATTGCTCACATGCTTAAAGGGGAAATGACACGGCAGGATAATTTTTTTGTAGTGGGATACACTGGCACAACCCATTCTGAGAGGGAGTTGCAGTATGACGACTCTGTAAAGGGACAATTGATCGGGTACCTGGCCCAAGCAAAATGGATTCCTGGTATTCAAGGGTTGGTAGAAGACAAAATTTACTGCGTCTACCACGGATTTGAAGGAGGTGGAGAGTTTTTTAAAATCACTGTGGGACTCCCGGTCCATGAGCCTCCGGAATTAGATATTCCCATAGATATTCTTGAGATCCCTGCAGGAGAGTATTTACAGTTTGAAAGTGAACTCGGCTCGTTTCCAGATATTGTGAATAAGACTTGGAAAAATGTAAATGAACTGTCTGCGGAACAACTTGGGGGCCAGCGAAAGGCTGAGTTCGATCATGAGTGTTTTAGCATCGATCAATTTGAACACCAGCAATGTAAATTTATTTTAAGGCTGTCGATCAAGCCATTTGAGCCGGTTGATGAGTAGTGGTGTTTTCTTTTTCATCTCTTTAAAATAAAGATCGGCAAGTTCGTTGCCTAATTACTCCACGACGTACATTTATTGCTCTATCCTCAAAAACGTACTTAACAAACTCACCATCAGTCGTCGCTGATTCAATATAAAATTGTTTGGATAGATTTTCAATAAACTCCGGAGTTGTTCGCTCGGCCAATTGAATGTGTCGATTTACGTTGTACCGAAGAGACGACATTGGGCCAATTGCCCTGACCAGTGAACGCATTAAATCACTTTCTGCTTTGTTATTTGGAGTTATTCCCATGGATTTCAAATAGGTTTTTGGATGACTTTCATGTTCAGCATATGCCGTCGCAAAATCCAGGTACCCAGCTACCTCACCCTGTGGATTTAAAAAGCGAACAGTGAGCTCGTTAGTGCGGTCTCGGTGAATACTCACTAAATCTTGCGCGGACTGTTTTTGAATCCAATTGAGACCTAAGCGTTCTAGTCTTTGAATCCCAGATTCCCACTGGAAGTTTTCGGCAAGCACGCTATTTACTCCGGTCAGCGTGTTGACTGTTTCCCAAGCCTTGGCCGAACTGAAGTCGACTAGTTTTCGAAAACCACCAATGGGCTTATGTACGATTTTTAAGGGGTAAGTGGCAAAAATAAAGATGCAAAGTATGTCGATACCTGGGAGGGAAATAGTTCCTAGGGCAGCTGTAATAGATGCTGTGACGCCCGTCGATAAATCCATAAACTGAGATGCATATAAAAAAACAAAGGGAGAAATCATTTCTGTGGTGTGCGACAGAGATAAATAGCTAAAAGGTTTTTAGCATGTTCGCTTGTCAATTTATGCTGGGTCTCTATGTTGTAGGCTTTATACGCATCATTAAACACGCGAGAGGTTTGCATTTCGTTTTAATTGTTTCCAAGTGTCGGCTCGCCCAAGACTGTGGGATACGAATATAGGTGTTTGGATTAAACAGCGCTATGAATGTATCTGCTGAATATTGTGCATGCTCATGCTCACCGTCGATGGCAAAGTGGAATATATCCAAAACCCGATCTATGGCTTCTCTTTCGGTTTTCGGCGCAGATTTTACATTTACAAATTCATGGTGATGTTGTGATTCCCCATATTGGCTTGATGTGCCTTCGTTTTATTTATGATTATGAGCAAAACCATGGAGCGGAGAAAAGCAAAAAGAAATAACAATTAAAAACGTTATCAAAGGTCTATAAGTTGAAAGCATGGCAAAGTGGTACTGATAGGGGCATTAAATGACAACGACTTTCATTCATTCCATTAGAGTACAAGCCAATTGAAATTTGATTTGCATTTATTTGAAATTATTTCAGCAGGTTTGGGTCAATTTGCACCAACTCTTCTTTCTCAACCCACCAAAAAAAGGGACGTAATATCAACATAAACCAAACAAAACCCACGACCGCCACAATCAAGTAGAGAGGGGTTCTTTGTAGTGGTTCGAAAATTCGATCATGAAACCAAAGTAGTGGGTATGTTCTTTGTCCATAAACGGGGCAAGTAGTTGGTCAAAAAAATAAAACATCTGCCAGGATTGTCCTCTGATGTATCGACCTACTTTATACCAAGCAATTAAACTATTTATTATGCCCAGTTGTTCCCGTTTAATTTTCCATATGAGATTAAAAAAAGGGGTTAAGTAGGGTTTATCTGTATTTTTTTGTTGCCGATAAAGTTGGGGGCTAATACGAAAGGCAACTTTAAACCCAGTTTATAAAGTCCCATTATTATGTCCATTAGAATATACAGTCGATGTTCACCTTCCTTTCAAATCAGCGAGCTGAAGTTTTAATGTGTCCCGGGAGTACAATCCACCGGCCTTTTCGAAAATGTTTGAGAGAGATGTTTTTGGTCTTCAAAAAGTGTAATGATTCATCAAATCCATTTAAATCAAAGAAATCTTTTCTACTAATGAGTAGCCCTTGATCTCCATTGATTGTGTCCGGACGGTTTGTCATTGTTTTTTCTTCGGCATATCTCCAAAATAGAGTGTGTTTTTTTTTTTGGATTTGATAAATCGCAAGGGGAAATGGCCTGCTAAAATCCCTTCATAGTTTTGACGGTATCCTTCGTAGGTCAGCAGTGCTCGCTTTAATGGATCGTCGATTCGAGTATCGGCATGTGTAAAAAGAAGTAATTCTGTTTCAGCCAATTGTGCTGCCGCATTCATTTGACGAGCCCGACCAGGAGTGGACGCTAATTTTGTATGTTGCAATCCTTTACCAAATTCTACTATTCCGTCCGTGGAGCCCCCATCGGCTATTACTGTGTGAGGAGGAGTTGTCCGGTTGATCGTTGGAATCAGCGTTAACTCTTCAACACAATCCCTCTCGTTGAGTGTAGGAATAAATAACTGTAATGTGTGTATTTAAAAGATTTTCAAAAATATTACTCCAACTATTCATTGCCTGATTTGGTCAGAAAATGTAAGTTGATTTTATAAAAAGGAGCCTCCAATGTCACAACCCAATGGTGATCTAGCCCTTCGTACTTTGGCAATGGCAAAAGATACAAACCCACATGGCAAAATATTTGGCGGGGTGGCTTCTTTCTCAAATGGATATTGCCGGAGCTATGACTGCGAACAAAGCCATTGGCTCAAAAACTATTACTGTTGCAGTGGATGGAATGAAGTTTCATGAGCAGTTAATGTTGGTGACGTTGTTGTTGTTGTAGCCCATTAACGAAAATGGACAACTTCCATTACGGTGATGGTGAAGTTTGGGTCCTCAGGCAGTTTAGTGGTGAGCGATTTAAAGTGACCGAAGGTTTGTTTACCTATGTGCATATTGACGATGAAGGGCGCCCAACACAAATCAACAAAACGGATATTAAAAATTAGTTGGAAAACTTCCCAAAATCGAATGAGGAAACTGGTTAAAGAAGACCGTGCTTGCTCTTCAGTCATATTGTAGTGCTGTTGCATAAATAAAATATCGTCCATTACTAAACCGTCCATCGATGGACTTTAAGACTTCAAAATATATTTGATTTCTAAACTTTTCAGCTTCAATAAATTGAGTCCTTGGTATTGGCAAACTGGGGTCTAATATCCACTCGGGGAGATAATTGTACTTCGGTGGCATTTTAACTGACTTAGTTTTAACGCTTCGTAAGCAATAGGTTTTTTCGAAACGCTGCTGTCCAGAATGTTTAGTTTGTAAATAGGGAACTTCGACTTCAGTGAAAGACTCCAGCTCAAAACCGCAGTCATGCATGTGCTCTTCAAGTTCTTGTAAAGTCAAATTTCGAATAGGATCCTTAAACCCGAACCCTAGTGGTCCAAAGTTAACCCAGGTTGCGCCGGGCTTTAGCACAAAGTTCAGTCGCTTCATAAATGCGTTTAAATCTTGAGGGATGATGTCTATAAACCAAGGTGTGAGGACACAGTCAACGGAGTTGGCAAGGAGCGGAGGGTTCATGCAATCGGCAAAAAGAAAATGAAAGTTCTTAGGCTTCTTTTTTTTATGACGACAAATGTGATAGGGGCAAACTTCTCCGGCGTCGCCAGGTGCCACAGGAAAGTCATAGATATGAATTTCATCACCTTTGAGAATTTTTTGAGCTCCTAGAAGGAGGTAAGGATTGATATCAATGGCGAGAGTCCAAGCTGGATTGTGCTGAATGTGTAAATCATAGGTCAACCGGCAGGCACCAGCTCCAAAAACGACAAAGGACTTCCCCTCAATGTCGGGCATTACTGTATTGACAGCGTCGAGGTGGGCGCCATTTTCGTCTGTCTTCCAAGACCAATCTCTTAGCAAATTTGTAAAATAAGAGTTCACCTGTTGCGTGCCCGGCAGTTTTGCTAATAATGTTTTGTACTCTGGGGAAAGATCCTTAGGGTCCTCGACCAAAAATTCACTCAGTAGACTCTTTATTATGTAACGGTTGTGGTTGTAGGCGTTTTGCAACAGCTCGAGCCTTCTTCGAGTGGTAGGCATGATTTCTTTTCTTTGCGTTTCTAAAATGTGATCCATCTGCAAGCTACGGTCATTTAGAAAATTAAGCATAGATTGAACGCCTGACGCCTTGCCACTCGCAAGTGCTACGCTTGGGGATGGGAGTAAATCCAAGGTATGCCTTCGATTTCAAAAAAATTGCTTTCCGCCACCTTGGGTTTAAGCACCCCATTTTCAACTTTGAGGGGTTGGTGGTCTTGTGGATTAGCGAGTACCGATAAATATTCAGCTTTAGGATCAATCATAAAAAGATTATCTAAAACACTGCACGATGGAGTCACGCGAGACCATGTCGTGCAAGTCAGGCGTCCTTTACGTAGGGCCAGGGTAGAGTGCATAAAAAAAGCCCATCAATGAATGATGGGCTTTAGCAAAAGATTATAAAAGGGAATTTTTAGAAAACTTGACGACCGTTGATATCACATCGACCGATAGGGTCTTGCATAGGGCGGCCATTGTAAACGGATTGGCGTGTAGGTTGCAACGAATGCTTGGTTCCCGTTAGAGTAGACGTTACAGTTTCTGTTGTTCATGTTGTTGAAGTTTGTTATTAAATGAATTAATGGGGTTACCAAATTGGTCGACCTGCCTCTACCTGGTTATATCCTGTATTAATCGGCCGGCCATACTGATCGTATTGGATACCCTGATTGTTCCCATAGAAGTTGTTAATCGGGTTGCCCCATTGGTCATATTGTAGGCCTTGATTCATATTGTTGCCATAGTAGCTATTAATTGGGTTGCCCCACTGGTCGTATTGAAGACTGGCGGTTCATATTGTTGCCATATCTTTGGTAGCCATCAGTGTAACAGTAATTGGTGCGACGATTGAATTTCCACCGCCATCATCACAAGCTGTCATTCCAAAGAGCGCCAACGCACGGCAAACACGATCGTTAGTAGGTTTTTCATCTATTTCTATCCCTGGTTAAATTCATTCGGTTCAACACCTATAAAGGTCTGAAAATATGCCATCTCATTTCGAAACAGCTCGATTTGAGGGGGAGTACGGTAAAAGTGACAATCTGTGTATAAACACTAGATGACAAAAATTGGCATATTTGCGTAGATAGGACTCTCTGGTTTTTTAAGGGTTAGTTTGGGAGATCAGCTTTGAGTCGAATTTGGATCAGTGGAGTTTGGTTAGCATTGAGTTGGAGCCTGTTTTTCTATTTCGCTCTGATGGGGTGGGATTTTGCCGTTTTTACATTGAGTATTATCGCAGCTTTTCTTCGGAGTTTATTACCTTTTGAGCACCCTCGAAATGAACTTCTTTTAGCTTCAGCTTTGCCACTTTCGGAACGCTCATGATAGCGTCTTTAATTATAATGATATACTGATCTTTTTTTTTTTTTTTTTCGTAATTTACCGGGGTTTTGGTTGGCCCCCATGTAGGTTTAGGTCTGGTTGGCGATAGCGGTGAATGCGCCCTATTTTCTTCCAAGTTTGCGCAGAAGCCCGTAAAATTAGCGGTACTGGGTCTTTTTGTAGGGCCCCTAACCCCATTTCTTGGGGGTAAAATGGATTTGCTGCTCTTTCAACTCCCCTGGAAATCATGGGTTGGTCTTAGGGCAGCTTGGTTTATTTCGTTTCCGGTATATTTTTGGCTGCATAGTATGGCCATGTCGAATACGTACAAAAAAATTTAAAGTGAGATGAGGCCAAATACCTTTTGCCCATTAAGCTTGAAAGCCCGCTAAAATATTGGACTGCATAACATCGGCGAGCTTGAGTACCTGTTCTTTGCTGCTAGCGGCGGTTTTTGAATTTGGCCACTAACAAACAACATCATCAACCCGTACTTGTCCTGAAACACAATGCCTGAAGTTGAGCGGGGACAGGTTTAATATCTCCTTCTTCTTGGGCCATACTGAATAAATCCGCAAAAATTTTGAAGCAGCTATTGTTTTCATGACGAATTGGTGGGCCTTGCCTGACTTGTACTGGCCGCTAAACATTAGGCTAGCAAATTCAGGGTTTTCTAATGTGTACTCCACATATTTGCATCCGCAGAGCTTGATTCGTTCAATCGGACTGATGGAAGAGTCCACTGAAAATGGCATGCATCTGCATTCCCAGCTGATCGTAAGCCTTTTGTGCGATGGCCACCATCAAAGCATTTTTATCTTTAAAATGTCGGTAGGGGGCCGTATGACTGACCTGCAGCTTCTTTGCGACTTCCCGCAAACTTAAGGCACTCAAGCCCTTGCTTCGAATGACCTCCGAACCGGATTGAATGAGGGCGTTATATAAATCACCATGGTGGTATTTTGATTTTTTATCGATTTCTTCTGACATAGCTCTTCATCCTTGAAGTTGCTTTGATTGGTTTTCTATATTTTTATTGTATTTAAAATAAGCAGTATGTCTACATTTTAGGGGATATTTTTGTATTGGACCTCTAGAATCACTATATACTCCTCACTTTTTGGCTTCTTCAGCAAAACCTCATCCCCCGCTTTTTTACCAAGCAGAGCTTTAGCCAGAGGGCTTTTCCAAGATATTTTCCCTTTTGGTATATCAATCTCGTCTTCGCCAACAATGAATACGGTTTTGATGTTGCCGGATTCATATTCCAATTGAACTGTAGCACCAAACACAATGACCTCAGAGTTTTGTTGAGCTGGATCAACGGGTTGAGCGGCCTCAATTCTCCGAGTAAGAAAACGGAGTCGGGAATCAATTTCACGCAAGCGCCGCTTGCCATAAATGTAGTCAGCATTTTCACTGCGATCCCCGTTGCTGGCAGCCCACGCTACGGTTTCTACAATTTTAGGTCGTTCCTGATAACGAAGAAATTGAGCTTCTTCTTGCAGTGTCTTCAGACCTCGAGGTGTGATGTAATTCAATTGTCCCATAGAATGTATTATTCCTCTATTCCGAAGGGTCTGTCTATAGGTTGCGTAACATAAAAATTGATAAGATCCATTGGGTTTTTACGTGAAATTGATGTCAGCAAAGGTTAATATCGCTGGATGGACGCGGTGAAAAATTATTTTATATACCCGGTTTTTGCGATTTTTGTGGTGATTATTTCACTCGGCTGCACATCTAAGTCTTACCGATCGTTGGACCAAATTCGAAAAAGCGGTGAGCTAAGAGTTCTGACTCGAACTGCTGGCACAACCTATTATATGAACAAAGACGGCAAACCCGTTGGGTTTGAATATGAGCTGGTGAAGGCCTTTGCCCAGCACCTGGGAGTAAAAGTCAACATGGTGCCGATTTCAAGCCTCTCGGATGTATTGGGAGGGTTGAACAGTGGGCGTGGTGATATTGTGGCCAGTGGCTTGACCGATACGGAGTCCAGGAGAAAAAACTATCTGGCCGGATCCGGTTATTTAGATATTACACAAAAGCTGGTTTGTAACAGTCAATTTAAAGGGAAGACATTAGAGAGTTTGAAAGACGCAAGATTGGTCATAGTTAAGGGGTCTAGCTATGAGGAAAATTTAAAAAGTAAAAAAATTGAGTATCCTGACTTGAACTGGGAAACAATCAGTGATTTGTCTTCAGGTCAAATTTTACAGTTAGTTTGGGAAGGGGGGCCAGATTGTACTGTCGTGGACTCCCACATTGCATCAGTCAATAGACGATATATGCCAGAGCTTGTTGAAGTAATGGACATCTCCGAAAAACAGCAACTGGTTTGGTACATGAATCAACAAAATAGTGAGTTGTTAGAGGAAGTAGAAAAGTGGCAGAACCTCCCTGAAACCAAGTCACTGCTCAACCAACTGAAGCTTCGATACTACGGCGGGAATAATGGTGTAGAAAGATACGATAAAGCCATTTTCTACAGGCCACCAAAACGATCAATCATTCGATTATTTAAGGAGGCACAGAGAGAGATATAAAGTGATTGGAGAGTTTTAGCTGCGTTGGCACATCAAGAGAGGTGGGACGAGAGCGCCACGCATCCCAACGGTAATTTTGGAATTATGATGCTCTCTAAAGAATACGCTAAAGAAGTGGGGATTTCCGACTGCGAGGATATCGCAAAACAAATTTTTGCGGGTGCCAAACATTTACGAGACCTACAAAATAGATGGCCACCGTTTATCTCCAAAGAAAATGCAATTTGGATGTCGGTAGCAGCCTACAATATTGGGTGTATAGTCATATTCAAGACGCGAGAAGAATCTCAATCGAGTTTAACTTTGTCCCAATTCTTGGGAAGGGGTATCGGCAGGTTTTACCATTACTCAGCCAGCGCAGATACTATAAAGACTTAAAATATGGATTTGCGGATGGTATTCAACCGGTTGTTTACGTTACGTGTAAAATCTATTATGAACTTCAAAGAGGTTATGAAATGCAAATAAAAATGTAGGTAAAAAACAACGAAAACTTCGACAAAGAAAAAAGTCACAAAAGATAGTGGCAAAAAAACCGTGGCGAAAAAGCTACTTCCAGTGCCGGACGCATTTATCAGTAGGTTCTCGACTCAGCGCTTGGAATAAGGTGTTTACATCAACTAATGGCGAAATGAAATTATCCGCGATGAATACTCCCTATGTGATTGTTTATTTTTGCCCAAAAGACTCCACACCTGGGTGCACTAACGAGGATTGATTTAGCAACGCGGTCAATCAGTTCAAAAATTAGAGCTACCATTGTTGCTTGAAAGACTCAATGGCAAGTCATGATAAGTTCAAGTCGAAATTCAACTTTAAGTTCGAATTAATCTCAGACCCTGATGAGATTCTTTGTAACAGTTTTAAAGTGATTCAAAAGAAAACCTATGGAGAGAATATATGGGTATCGTCCGATCAACATTTATTCTCGATATCTGGTAAGGTTCTTGCAAATTGGGAAGGTGTTAAGGTTAAAGGGCACGTTGAAGAAGTACTAAAAGGCTTAAGGAAATTTAGTCAGAAAGCGTTCTGATTTTCTGTGAAAGAATTTTGTTATGTCTTTCCGTTTGTGTCAAACGAACACAATCCAACGCATGATCCACTTGTTCATCCCAAACGTAAAAAAATAGCTCTTCTTTAAGTGGCTTTGTCCAAGGTTTCGGTATTTTTACAAACACAGAGTTCGCTTGAACTGATACTGGAATTTCCTTAATATTCGCAAAGGGCTGCAGAGAAGTTTCCAATTCCTTGGCCAATTTGTGAGTGGATTCAGGCACAGTTTTGTAAAGACCCTTTTCAAAAAAGTTTCAAATGCAGAGCAGCCATAAAACGCATTTTAGATATAAATGCATATAAGGCTCTGTTTTTAATACTTCATTTCATTGAATTGAGGTTGGCCAAAGGTGAGAACAGCTTCTCGCCACGCATAGAGAAGTCCGTTTTTTGTTCCTCCCATAACTCAACAACAATGACTGGGGCTTTGGCTATCTATTATTTTTCGGCACCATTGTAAATACTGAGGAGCATAACAGAAACGTGCACCATCGATATGTAACTTTAGTTGATGTCGGTCACAAAACTCTCGGATCTGACTGAGCTCCTCCAGCGAATAGCAGGTGCCCACTTCCGTCGGCTGAGTGATCGATAGGACTCCAGGTTGGGCATAATGTTGATCACCTTTGCGAATACAAAACTGCTCAGCATGTTTTAAATCTATTTTACCCTGATATGAGCGAACGGGAATGAGCTTAGATCCTAAAAACATGTTCTGGTGCTCCGCACTCGTCGACATAGGTGAGAAACATCCGAACACAAGACTGACTCAAAGGGCTTTATGAAACGGAGCGATGGCGATCACATTTGCAGCAGTCCCGTTAAAAAAACAAAACAGCGTCGGCTTTAGGTGGATATATTCCTTAAACAGCTTTGAGTTGCGTTTTTGTGACTAGGTTCAACTGTAGCTTTCGCGGCTGTGCGACACATTGACTGCAGCAAGTGCCTCAAAATTTCAGGGTGAACCCCTGAGTGATTGTCACTCCCAAGAGTTTTATTAAAATCAAAGTGTTTCATAAATAAAATTGTAAATAATCTGGCTCGCCAGTTTGCTTGTGATGTTATCTAAATCCAGCGGAGGACTGACCTCATAGATCCCCAATGTTCGAACGTCGAGACGTTCAATGATCGTTTTAAAAACCGGGAAAAATAAATCGGGAGAGAGGCCCGTCGACCAGCTTTGCGAGCAACCCATGGCGTAGGAATTACTGAAGACATCAATATCCACACTTAAATAAGCGGGTCTTGTTTTGATCAATAGAGGTGCCAAAATACTCAGGACATGTTCATGAAAATTTGTTGAACAATAAAGAGTCTCCTCTAGCCAAATGACGGTTCCGCCATGATCCTTTACGAACTCATAGTGAGTTCGGGAGTTACAATGCGATTGAATGCCGATTTCGACGAAATCAAATTGATTCGGATATTTCTTCAATAGTTTATAAAAAGGCGTCCCACTGGTAATGCCTTGTTCGTCAGACCGAACATCTAAATGGGCGTCAAAATTGATAATGATAGGCTTGCGATCGGGGTCTTTATCTAGGCAGTGTTCAATGAATCCAGCACCATCAGGATAGCCATAATCGTGACCTCCTCCTATGCCAATCCATTGTCCTCCCATATCGAGGACATCCTTCACCTCTTCGATTATTTTAAATTGCTGCTCTTGGAGCTCGAGGGAGCTATCCATATCGCCGTGATCGAATATTTTAATATCATAGTTTTGTAAAACCGCTGGCGGAGTCATTCTTGATAAGATTGAACGGATCGTCGCCGGAGCCAATTTTGCCCCAGGCCTCCCACCATTTTTTTCGATACCTAAATCACAGGGATATCCACCTATGTGATAAGTTTTTTGTGTGACCTCTTCTAATGAATTTGGTATCCAATTCTCCCATGATGAGGTCAATCTAATATCATCGTGATTTTTTGGCTTATAAAGAGTTTCGAGATTAATTGATGAAAAAGACATGTTATTTACTATTTGTTATCGGCGCAGGTCTTAATATGTACTCTTGAGAATCTCCGGTTTCAGTGTCGAAGATGTAAAGTCGCATTTGATTTTGCGAATCTACGAGTAGCTCTCCAGCTCCAATTGTATTAAGGCCTGAAAATAACATAGGCCAAAGACTCTTCCTGTCTTCATAGCAATTTGGTATGTCACAGACTCGTTGTTTTGGCCTGGGTTTTGCCCAAGCTTCTTTCGCCCACACCAATTTGCCGTTCGTTAATCTGCACGTCCAATTGGTTAAAGCTTTTAAAATGAAATATATCGTTGTTGGGAGCAACCCATTTGCCAAGAATTCGCTTTAAGCCCACGTAATTAATACTTAAAGGCGTAGAACTCACAGAGGTGATTTCAATGTGCCCATCGCCACTGAGATAGTCGCCATCTTTTAAAAAACTGTAAACTATCACGTAATGCATTGACTCCTGTCCCAATCTAAGTTTTTGGCCAGTCCCAGCCAATTCAATGCAAACCTGGTTGTTGCTGTCCATGAAAATAGAGCCAGACACGGTGGCCGCTTGGAGGCTTCCACAGGAAAACAACAATTAGCAATACAATCAAGTTTCGCATAGACCCAACAAAGCTACAGAAGGGAAGGTAAAAAATCAAAGAAATTTAGAATTCAATATTTTAGAGATCGATCGTGCAATGATTAAGCAACCACACCGCGACTTTTTAAACCTTTTTGCAGTGCCTGCATGTAGGAGTGGGTAAAGGCTCCATTTTTTCCACAAGAAGTCGCTTAAGTGCATCTTGGGAGGCACATTTTCAAATGACACTATGCGATCATAGGAGTTACTGTTCCAGCGACGAGTGCCAAGGGTTGATGTCTTTTTCTTTCAATCCCTTGGAATCCGGAGCCATTAATAAGCTCCTCATGTTCATGGATAATATCGATCACGTCTTTATCGAAATGTTTGAGATGTACGACCTTTGCGCACCATGCACTGGGTGCTGTCGATACAAGCGAATCTCCTCTTTGGAGAACTCTGATAAGGGCCGGCCAACATCCAGACCTGAGTGAATATGTTCATAGTCATGTAGAAGGCACCCTAAGGTGAGCAATTCCATACTGTAGGTGTCATCAAGTTTAAGTTCTTTTAGCAACGGCTATCGCTAAAGTCGCAACGTTAACACAGTGTTGAGCCACATCGTTTTCTTTATTTTCGATGGCAAGAACGCTTTTTAAGGCATCGTCTTCACTGAGAATAAAATCGATATACCTTTCAGTGCCCATTTTAGCGATGTCATAGGCCACGGGATCATCTGGTGATTCCATCACTTCTTCGGCGGCAGCCTGTTGTGCGCCCTGAACCATCTTTCGACTCAATGGGAGTGTTTGAGCTTTTATCATAGGCGGCTTCAATATTTGCAGTCATGTACTGACGATAGTTATCTTCATCAGCCGTGTGTATCCACATTTTCTTGAGACGCTTCTCCTGTAATCTTTGAAGGCGCTCGCCTTCAAGACTATCCCCTTCTTTGCAATACAAAATATATTTACCGCCGACACTAATGTAAGCTTTAAAAGTGAGGCTAGCCTCTCCGCGAAGTGTGGAAACTCGAATGGGAACAAAATCGGTTGCGCTCATAAATATCCGTCTGCTATCGTTAAATTATGGATGAGATTGTAAGCGAATTCAAATCCGAATCGATAACTCTGGTCGAAGAACTAATGGGTATTCTTGACGACATCGAAGATCGATTTGAACAACGCCATCAACTAGAGAGCTACGGACAAGTCGTTGATCGTATCATGGGCGGTGCTAAAAGTTTGGCGATGGCTTTAGATAATACAAAGCATTTGGACCAGGTCGGTAATTACGCTGAACTATGTAAACTTGTTGGATATAAAGCCTCGCAGATTGAGGACAATGAGCAGTTTTTCAACATAGTACACGGACTGCTTACGGATGCGACAGAAATGTTGTTGGAAATGGTCCAGACTTTTGGTACCGAAAACGAAAAAAACATCAAAGAACACCTGAGCACTACTTTTTTAGATCGGCTGAAATGGGTCAATGGTCAGTTCGATGAAAATATACGGAGCACCTTGGCTTTAGATTCTGAAAGTGGCAAAAAAGCCAGTCAGTCCGAAATTGATGACTTAATGAAATCTTTAGGTCTCTAACTGTTTTAAAGTCCAGATCTTTAGTTCTAATAATTCACTGTTTTCTGTCGTGAAACTATTAACTGCTTGTCTACAATCGACAAGTTTTTCATTGGCTATCACTATAAGTGCGTTTCTCTTCAGTCCATTTCCTCGGGCTCTCGATAGCGGTGTGTTTGCAAACCGTTTTTGTGTAATGACTTGTTGGAGCAAAGAAGGATTTCCGAGAGGTGATCCGACAACACCTTCGGCGATACCATTGGAGAGTGGGCTGACTTAAATTGAAAAGGCTTTTTTCCATGGGCAGACCAATTGACAAATATCACATCCAAAAACCAATCCCCCATTGCAGGCCGGATGTCCTCTTCGGGTACGGATTTACTTTCGATGGTCAGGTAGGAAATGCAGCGAGAGGCATTGAGGGTTCTACTGTTACCATCAATGGCTGCTGTCGGGCACGCATCAATACAGCGAGTGCAAGTTCCACAACGATCTGAGGCGATCGGTTTAAAAGATTGAAGTGGAATTGAGGTAAGAATCTCGCCAATAAAAAACAGGCTTCCCTTTTTTTCCTGAATTAACATGGAGTTTTTGCCAAACCAACCGAGACCCGCTTTATAGGCAAGATCTCTTTCCAAGATTGGTTTAGAGTCAGTGCTGCAAAAAAAACTCTCACCAGGGAAAAGAGCTTGCAAGCTATGTTGTGTGCGCTCCAATTCTTTTTGAAAATGCAAATGATAGTCTTCACCTAACGCATATTTCGCAATCCTGGCGTTGTCGAACAGAGAGTCGGAAGCCGGGTAGGGGTGAGGCCAGTATTGTTTCAATACTACAATGGCTGACAGGGCAAACGGGTAATGTTTTCGAGGTGATTTTTTGATGGGCAGATGCTCCGCCAAATAGGACATGTCGGCATGGTTGTTTTGTTGCAGCCACCTTTCATAAACATCCAAGGAGAGTGGGGTGTCAAATTCAGCAAAGCCATAGTCTAAAAAGTCTTTACTTTTGAACAGTTCGTGAATTTGTGAAACAATTGTATCCATCATGAACCCAATGGAAAACCACAAACAGTGGCCTTTTGTCAAAGAAGTCTGCCAAACATTAATTCGAAATGGTTTTAAAGCCTATTTGGCGGGAGGTTGTGTCCGTGATCAGTATTTAAATCGGGTTCCAGCCGATTTTGATATCGTAACCAATGCTAAACCTGATGAAATTGAGGCCCTTTTTGAAAAAACCTTAGACGTGGGTAAGAAATACGGAATCATTCATGTTGTGTTAGGAAGTCAATCTATAGAGGTCGCTACATTTAGAAAAGACGGTCTATATTTAGATGGTCGGCACCCTGAAAGCGTTGAGTTTGCCGGAGAATGGGAGGATACCGCTCGTAGGGATTTTACGATCAACGCAATGTTACTGGATATGCAATCCAATCAATTGATCGACCATCATGGAGGGCTGAAAGATTTAAAAAAAGGGATTATAAAATGCGTCGGCGAGCCATTGAAAAGGTTTTCTGAGGACCATTTGAGACTGCTTAGAGCTATAAGGTTTTCAGCTCAATTGAATTTCGAGATATCTAGTGAAACTTGGCGGGCCATGTATGGGTTTGATACCGCGCTTGGCTCTCTCTCAATGGAGCGAAAACTCAACGAGTGGAAAAAAATTATTCAATCACCTGACGTAGTCGGAGCCATTTATTTGTTACGACTCCTACTAAGCTTTCTGGCCGAGCTGTGTCCGAATGTTCATCGGTCACATCACAAAATGCCTCCAGAGTGGTTGTTGCGCCGAGTTTCGCCACATACGGAACACCAGGGTGCCCGTTTGGCATGTTTGTATCTTTTTAATTCCGTTGAAGAATTGCGTAATGATATGGAACAAAACCGTTTTTCTAAAGGGCTTATTGAAACAATTGCCATTCATCAATCCGCACATCATTTGATGCAATCGTCGATTTCGTTGGGTCAACGTGTGGAAATTCTCGCCGGTGAAGTTTCATTTTACTCAGGAGTTATTTTAGAAAATTTATTGAAACCCAATGAAAAATTAAAAATTAAATTGATCAGGCGATGAATCAATTGTCTGAACTTATAAAAATAAATGGAGAGCTACCAAGGCCATTGATAAATGGTAAGGTCATAAAAAGCAGCAGAAGGTAGTATTGATGCGATCGCGTTCGGCGAAATAATTAAACGTGCTTACTGGCTACAACTCGAACGTCCCGAATTATCGCAGCAAGAACTTTAACATGACCTGAGAAAACTTAGATTAAACAGGCTTTTTACTTTTGCTTTAGTCCCGTTATGATTGCGCCAATTCATTTCAGGATCACTAAAGTAGCGTTTGTTCCACGCTTCCCGCTTTATGTCTTTGGCAATTTATGTACAACATTGCCCTTTTCATCAAAGATATCCGGGGACTTACCAAATAAAAAATCGAATATAAACTTCATGGGCTAACAATATGTTGAAATCGTAGGAATGTCGTCGATAGATGCGCCGCACCAATTGATTTGTTCCTCAGTTTACACGATGTGATTAAGTTATTCTTAAAAGACATAATCAATTGAAAACATGGTACCCATCATTCGAACGAGTAAGTGCAGGATCTGACGCCTCGTCATTGCCTCATATCAATTAGACAATGGTGAGGAAAAGAGGCTACCGGTGGGAGGTCAATTTGATACCCGCATTGAAGTTAATGAACGGGACAAGAAGTCTATCTCCGAAATTATTGTCATTATTTAAAAAAGCGAAAAGTGTACCATAAGGTCAATGAACTCCTTAATTTGCTTTCAATTATGGGAAGCCAAAAAACTATTTAAAAATAGCGAAGAGGTTATGGAAGCCCTCGCGGATTTTATCGACGGCAGGTCTTATAACAGTTTAAAAGAAAATACCGTAACTGCAAAAGAGGTTTCGGCAGAATATTTTTCGAAACAACTGACTTCAGCATTTATTGAGAAATACTGCTATCAACGCTAAAATAATGCAGAAATACTAGATAAAATAATTATGAGTTCACGATTAATGAGCTGTCCACCATAAAGTGTCATTCAGGAGGGACTATAGGTGAAAATATTTATATCCTATTGACGGGTGAATTAGGTATTTACAGAAAAAAAGATGTCGGTCTCCATTGCAGAATTCATTACGAGAGTTTGTCCGGAGTGACTGTTTTTGGTGAAAGTGCGGCCATGCCTGGCAAAAGGCGGACGGCTACAGTAATGCCGGTACATCTGACTGCTGGATATTAGAAATCCCCTTTCAAAAGCTAGTCAATGTGAATAAGCCAGAAACGATGACAGATTTTGGTGTTTATTACTCGAATTATTATGAATCAAATCCTTCAAACAGCACCGATGTTCAATGGTTTGCCCGCAGATTCTTTACATGAATTTGTTAAACGCTGTGAACATTCAAGTCAATGAAGGCGTTGAAATTATTTTTCAACAGTCGCCAGCAGGCCATGCCACTAATGATTTATATTTAGATATATCTTCATGTTTATTTCATTTTGGAGGGGCTTCATTGACGTCGTAAGAGATGGAGTAAAGATCGGTCTTCTTAAAAAAGGTGATTATTTTAGCGAAGTCAGCGCTTTGAACAAAATGGGCCAGACCGCGCCATATGAGGCTAAATCAGGTATCGACTATCCTTGGTTTTAACGGCTGAAAGTTTGAATCAGGTATTTAGCCGAAATTTTAAGTTGGCACTGCAAGTGGAAAGAATGGCCGAAGAGCGTATTAAGCAAAACGATGGTGTGGATCCGTTTAGAGGTCAAAAGAATACATTTCTCCCGTTCACTTTGACTTAGACAAGGCACCAGTGACCGCCTATGACATTAAGCAAGCGGCCATGATGAATAAACAACATTAATATTTACCACTTTAAATTCGTGCAGCTATCTGCGATATCCAACATTCTCTCTTCTGATATGGGTCCGCGGTGTTGTTCATAAAGTGCAACCCTACGGTCAAAGCACTCATTTCCTGCTTTCGAAATGCCGAAGACTTGTCTTTTGCGCTCACTTTTATTTCACCGACATCTTCGTTTTTTACTGTATAAGGTGACTTGGGTGGCTGCCTAGGAGATGTTAAAAAAAGCATGAAAATCAATGATACAAATATGGCTAAAGTTTTCATTTCCGTGTCCTTGCTCTGGTTTATCTTATATAAAGGCAATTGAGATGCCAGAGGCTGTAAAATATGACATGTAACTATATGATATTATTGGATAAAATCTACATTAATGCAAAAGGCGGTGTGATTGATGCCTGAAGAGCTCAAGATTGGCGTGGGGCTGTCTAACCTGTAGACAAATTCTAAACGGGGCCCTAAAATCCTCCAAACGCAAGGAATCCGTTTTGAGGGCTGTTGAATTTCTCAGTATTTTGTCCAAAGAGTCTCAGAGTTATTTTACCGGTGAAGAGCTCAAACGTAAAATAGAGCTCCATGAGCCCCAGTGTGAGCCCTGTGAAGGAGTAAAAGAGGGGTATTCTGAGTCGGCTAAATGTTGTACCTATTTTCCATTCGTCCCCAATTATCGTATCACAGGCCTTCCAGAGCGAGTTCTCCAGGAGCTATCAAATCAAGGTAACTTTACCTATATGGGTGTACACCCAAATCGGGAATATAGAAAACAATTTGCATTGAGTCCATTTGGTCAAAACAGTTCTTTAAAATGTCCGCTCTTTCAAAAAAATCAGTGTTCCATTTGGACCCAGCGACCCGGTGAATGTCAGCTGTTCTTTTGTAAACCATTTAAAGAAATTCAATTCAAGCGAGATATGAAAAATTTTATGAGCGAAATGGAGTTCGGGCTATCGCAACTAAGTGCGCTCTATGCGGGTCGTTCTTTGGAGGAAATTCAATGGAGCTTATCTGTATTTGATCACAATGAAAGCTTGTCACTAGATGGTGAAATAGAGAAATTTTATAAAGAATGCTCAGAATTATATGGTCAATATAAACAAGTATGGATCAGAGAATTGCGGGAATCTCTGAGTCCTCTTTTCATTGACGCCTTTTAAAGTGGTATGGTAGCTCAGCACCATGAGTGTTATCGAAAAACAAAAAAAAATAGTTAAAGAATTTCAAGAAATGACAGACTGGGAGCATCGATATAAATCGATCATTGAACGAGGGAAGCAACTTGAGCAAATGCCTGAGTCTTTCAAAGTCGATGAAAACCTTGTGAAGGGGTGCCAGTCCCGGGTTTGGATATTTGCGAAACTCAATCCAGATAACACGATTCGATTTTTTGCTGACAGTGAAGCTATGATCGTGAGAGGTCTGGTTGCTGTTCTACTTCAAGTGTATTCTAATGAAAAACCAGATGAGATTCTCTCTTCTCCACCAACATTTATAAAAGAATTGGGATTCGAAGGGAATTTGTCTCCCAGCCGAGCTAATGGGTTGTATTCTATGGTAAAGCAGATCCAATTTTATGCGACGGCATTTCAAGCTTTAGTCGCTTCACAAACAAAAAATTAATTATATGGTTGCGTAAATACGGTGGCTATCATCATCGTCATCCAGCGCTTCTAAGAGCTGTTCTACTTCTTGCTTTTGTACTTCTGAAAGTTCAGTGATATTTTTAGGTTTATAAGAGAGCTCCGCCGTTGAAATATCCCAGCCCCTTTCTGCAAGATGGGTCCGAATAATATCGAGGTCTTCCGGCGCCCCATAAAAAGAGTAGATGTTTTCACCACGTTCCACTTCATTGGCATTGGCTTCGATGGCTTCTTCTTCCGGGTCGAAATCCCCTTCTTTTGTTCCCTCAATGAGGCTGACGCGATCAAACATCCAACCAACAGACCCCTGATCTCCCATCTTCCCACCATTTTTGTTAAAAACATTTCTAATATTAGTGACTGTGCGATTTCTATTGTCGGTTTGGCACTCAACAATGATGCCCACGTTATGTGGCCCTTGACCTTCATAAGTGACATCTTCAAAGTTTTGCGCATTGTCGCCCTGACCAGAGGCCTTTTTAATGGCTCTTTCTATGGTTGCTTTAGGACAGCTTTCGTTCAGAGCTGCACGCATCGCAATTTTTAATCGAGGGTTACCTTCAGGATCAGGTCCACCCATTTTTGCGGCCACGTATATTTCGCGAGCGAGTTTTGTAAATAACTTTCCTTTTTTAGCGGCAGCTTCAGCCATTCCGGCCTTTTTCCAACCTTTACCCACAATGGACTCCTTCAAATAAAAATATAATTTAAAAGCTTATTAATGGAGGGAGTAGGTTAACTGCAGAGCATTATAGTTGATTTATTTCCTCAAACGAAAGATATCGCCATTCTCCGCTTTTAAGGCCTTTTAAGGTGAGAGGGCCCACTCTTATGCGTTTTAAAGCAACAATTTCTAACTGGGCGGCTTCGCACATTTTTCGAACTTGGCGTTTTTTACCTTCCGTGAGTATGAGGTGCAGTCTTTGCTTTTCGCGATTCCAGTGGCATTTAGCTGGTTTTACAGTGTAGGTTTCGTCAATGACAATGGTCCCACTAGCAAGCTTTTCTATTTGTTCAGGAGTGGGTTCGCTCGCCGTTCGAATAATATACTCTTTTTCTAATGTTGAATCGGGACCAATCACTTTTTTCACGAGGGGTCCGTAGCTGGACAGAATCAGTAACCCAGTCGTGTTAACATCCAGTCGGCCGACGGGAGCCAATCCGTTTTTTAAATGGGTTTTAAGTTGCGGACCACCAAAGCTTTGCGCCCGAGAGCTTTCAACAACTAAATCCAATGCACTTGGGTATTCAATTTCACGTGGACCAGATACATATCCAATGGGTTTGTATAAAATGACACTAAGTTTATCGTCTTGAATTTTTTTAGCTTCGGCAAGGAGTTCTACTTTCACCGGTGGCACTATTTTTTTACCCAAGGTGCTTATGATTTCACCGTTTACTTTTACGAGACCTTTTTCAATAAATTGATCCGCCTCTCGACGCGAGCAGAGTCCGATTTGAGACATGTATTTGGAAAGACGTATTGGCGACTGATCTGACATATTAAAGTGAAATTCCACCATCAATGATATTAAGACTGCCAGTCGTCCAACGAGAGGCCGGTTGTGTTAAAAAATATATATTCTCTGCTATTTCATCGGGATGACCCATTCGACCCAAGGGGTGAGCAGAGTTCATGCTTTTTTCAATTTCATTTTTTTCCGGATGTTGGGCGATTTTGTGTATCGGTGTATTTACTATGCCTGGGCAAATGGCATTGACTGTAATGTTATCCTTAGCCCATTCAATGGCGAGCGATTTCGTCCAAGAATTCATGGCCGATTTAGTGGCATTATATGCGGCGCAGTTGGCAATGGGCCGAATCCCCAGTGAGGATGATACATTGATCACCGAAGAGGGGGCGTTGAGTTTTAATTGGTCATAGACTGATTTTGTAATTTCAATTGCCGAGAACAGATTAACTTGAAACTGTTCAAGCCAATGAGGTTTTTCATGTTCTAAAAATGAACGACGATAAATCATTCCGGCATTATTTACTAGGCACTGAAGAGGGTTTTCGAACGGGGATTGTTTGAGAGTCATTGCCAATTTATCAACTTGGTCAGGCTGACTAAGGTCACATGGAAAACAATAGACTTGTGTTTTTAGTTCGTTTTTCAATTCATTTAATTTTTCAACATTGCGGCCAATCAGTGCGACATCCCACCCATTGTGAGCAAATAATTTTGCAGTAGATTCACCAATTCCACTGGTGTCCGGTAATGATGACGGTCTTTTTCATAAAACTCCTAAGTCATCTCATTACAGATAAAAGGGATGAAGTCCATAAAAAAAGCGACAGCATTGCTGTCGCTACAAGATAGTTTTAGTTTTAGTAAATTTTAGGCAGCAATTCTTCTCTTGAAGGCTGCGTATTTCTTGTCAAAATCTTTTGGTTTTTCACCGGTTTTAGTGACAAGGCCTTCTTTAAACCAGCCATAGTGCTCTTCACAAAACGCCATGCGCTCCGCTTTTTTTCCACATCCATCTACAGGACAACGCTGTGGGAGATGGGCCACATTGTTGGGTGCGCCCTGTTGTTTTTGCTTTTTCTTTAGCCATATAATCCCCTTGTTTGTTTACCGGACATTAGTCTTATCGGGGGAATGGGGCCTGGTCCTTTAGCGAGTTTATATTTTTAAAAATTGTAGATATTTTTTACAGCTCCGTACTGGGTGCAATGCTCAAATCATCCAAGTTCAATTGATTCATCTCGTTGATTTCTAATCCCTTAATATTTTTTCTGACTCGCATGCTGAAATGAATTTCACCCATTGGAATCATAGCGTAGGCGTTCATAAGAACAGAGATGGCTTCTCTACAAATGCTTTTGTTATTAGCGGCGGTCTCATTTAATTTTTCCACCAGTGTAACATAATGATTGTTGTTAAAGTTGATATAGTTTTCTCTATGGCCGGGGAGAAACACCTCCAGTCCGGCACGACAGGTGGGGCGGTCCGCTCCGATTCCTTTTCTAAACAAAGCGGGTGGATTTTCATTCAATTGAGCAAAATAAGTAGCACCCTCGGATGGGACTAACTCTACGGTTAATCCCAAATTGTGTTTCCACTGGGACTGAATCCACTCCATTCCCTTCTTTATGCTTTCGCCGCCGAGCTTGGAATAGAACAACTTCCATCGTTTTGCTTTTATTTTAGGGTCGACCTTGTCAAGAAACTGTTTTGCTTTTTTTAAGTCGTAGTCGTAGCAAATAGGGTTACCATAATATTTATGCAATAAACTTGGACAGCCTGGTTTTCCGAGAGCGTGGTAAAGTTTTTTTAGTTCTTCATAGTTCAAAGAGTGAGCCATTGCTTTGCGAAGATTTGGGTAGGGGTTCAACTCAGGGCCAAACCCTAAAAAATCCATTCGACTCATAGGTATTTGTATAAAATCATCTTTGTTTTTAAGTGCTGGAATGTCTGAAACTCCAACCCGCCTGAGGAAATTCAAACGACCTAAATCATACAGGTTAAGAGCTGTTGAGTCGTCTTCTATAAAATAAATTTCAATCGGCGGCCTTGAGTTTCTGGGCTGAATTTCGTAATAAAACTCGTTGGGCAGGAGTTCTATTTTAGAACCCATTTTCCAAGACTTGATTTTGTAAGGACCCGATGTGATCAGTTTTGTCGCTTGGGAGGGGCTATAATCCTGGTCCCCGAAGACCGGGCTCAATGCAGGCATGATGAAGTTATAAATAAACTCAGGATCTGGTTGAATGAGCGAAAAATCCAAAGTTTTATCGTCAATGGCTTTTATTCCGAGTTTCTCCAGTGGCAACTGACCTTCTACAATTGCCTTAGCATTGACGACATTTTTGAGAAGGCCCCACTGAACTGTTTTTACTTTTGGGTCGACGAGGCGGTAAAAAGCTTTCATATAATGGTCACTTTGAATAACAGTCCCATCGCTCCATTTGTGTTTTGGGTTGAGCACACATCGAAGTTTTGTGGGGGTTGTCCACTTGCAGGATTTGGCCCCTAGCGGCTGAAGCCCTTTTTCGCTGTGTAAAACATAAAGTCCCCTAAAAAGGTTCCCCAGCAAATAGGAGCCTGTAGAGCCTCGAATCAGGGCCGGATCTAAGGTGTAGGGCTCAGTTATAAGATGAAAACGCAATGATTCAGACGCATTTGCCGGGCCGATAAAAATGGAGTGGGCAATCAAACAAGATAATAAACCTAGGAACCGCATACGATGTTGGTATTTGAATAGCAATCAAATGTCTATGAATTTGTCTCAATTTGAAACACTTGGAAAACCCTAGCCTGACTTAAGTTTTGACTCAAAATGGTCGATATTGAATCATCTAGGAGATGTAATGAGCTTTAAGAGCCACCTAAGACCTGCCCAGTTTTTAATTTTGCTGATTGCCTTTGTTATTGGCGGTTGTACGGGCGGTCAAGAAGGGGACTCTAAAAGCTCGTCAGATAAGCTCGACCCATTTGCCTCGGCCGCAATTTTGGAACTTAAAATACAAGCACCCTCTAATAATCCGGCTGTGCCATTGAGAAACCCTCTGAACCCAGTGAGTTCTTGTTCTCCGCTTTCCGCTCCGCCAAGTTTATTAAATACAGAAATAATTGATTGTATCGACCTGGGAGGAGTCTGCAGTACAGGATCATATACATCGCACATTATTACCTGGGAGCTGAAAGACCCTGATAATGGTAATTTTCGAGTGACTGGATCAAAAGAATGGGAAATGTTTAATCCTCCCGTTTCCGCAAACGCTCAATGTATAGATGGATTCTTTAAATTAAGAGTTTTATTGCCAAAGTCAGCAGCTCGCAAAAGATACTTGTTAGAAGCGAGTATCTTTGGAATTGATTCTAATGGGAGACTGCAGGGGCCAGATTCAAACCCTTCAAATGTTGATTCGAAGATGGTTGATTTTACTCAAAATTGATAACAATATTATTTTTTTTCTTCCAACATGTCGTAGTCTTTTAATGCTTCCATCCATGTTGCATGATTTGGTAAATTTCGCAGTGAAAGGCCCACTCGACTAATTGGGACTTTCCGTAAATACTGAGGGTAAAACTCTCTGATATGGACGATATGGCGCTCACATTTACGGTGGTCGCCCATGTTTTTGCCTTCATAAATTCGTGCACTGAATCTTCACTTAAAAGGTGGTTTGCGAAACTGAGAGCGCCTTTAATTTAGACTTTGTTAATGACCATATTAATGACTTTAATTCGCCCCTTTTCTTTAGGTAAATAAAAAGCGTAATTTTCTAGCTGATCACCCATTGTTGCAAATCATGTGTGGCTGGTTTGTATCAACCATTTATCTGACTTTGAAGTGTCTAATTGGCTAGGTAAAGCGAATTCGATATTCTGAGTTTTTAAGAATTCAACAGAGGCGTAGATTTTTTCAATCGTTCTGTATCAAACCACTCTTCGGCAAACAACAATTGATTTTTCATAACGGTATACAGATCGATGTACGAGGGGAGTAGTGTGACTTTGCCTTTCCATGTTTTATCTTTAAATACATCAGAAAAAGGTTCTGAAGTGACGACAATTTGTCTTTTAACACAGACCAACCAATGATCTGCCAGGAGTAGGGAATTAAATAGTTTTGCCCCGCAACACCGATATCTAAAAAGTCAGCGGAAACATTTTTCAGATTCGGTATGGATTTTTCATCTGCTTCGTACAAGTTTTCAGTGTTAACTAAAAACCGAGAGTTGGCTGAATCAATAAAAATGACATCATAGGATTCGTTGCTATTGAGAGCTTCTAGCAGGAGTTGACGTTCTGAATTGACGAGAGTCAGACGAATTCCCAATCGAAAGTCTTCTTTAAATTCTTCTAATACGGATTTAGGAATATAATTATTTGGAGCTAGAACCCACGAAGTTTTGCTCTTGATAAAGGCGTTCCTTACGAGTCTGCTCTTCATATAGAGACTCCAAGCAATACCAAGTACAAAAACTCATTGGTACAATAAACAAAAGGGGTTTCCAGCGATTGGCTTTCATCCCCTTAGTTTTTACATAGACTTGTTCAGGTGAAAAGTCTTTTAGTTTTCAAGTGTAAGAGTATCGAATTTTACGTCTATAATTGCACCTTGTTCAGGCACATAGTCCCCAGAAAATCGGATACTGTTGGACTCGGCTACATAGGTCCATCCGCCTGTCAATGGTCCATAGGGTTGTCGTCTTTATTTGGAACTATATTTCCGTTAATTTTTACGACAATGGTTTCTGGGTCTGGAGTTCGATCCAAGTAAAATTGAGTAGAGAGGCGTACGATATTATCGGAGATCAACTCTAAGTCGTCGGCAAAGTTGCCACACAGGTTTCCGGTTCGACCATCAGTCATTTCGACAAGTTCGATATATCGGAGCCCAATTTTTCTTCCCGGCCAATTATCGGCAGTTAATTCGTCATAACAGTCTTGATCGAGAATGGCCATGGCGTTGACGTTGAACCGTCGGGTTGCCCCGGCACTGTCCGTGAGTTGTTCCAAAAACGTATTGAAATAATTAACTTCATAAAGAAGAGGGTCTGTATAGGTGTACCCACCACTACTATAAGCGGTCCGAGAAAATCCCCTTCGTCACTGACAATAATCACCGAGAAAACTATCCTCTCGTAAGAAGCCTAAGTTATCTGGGTCTTGTAATGCATCGACCATACTTTCAAAAGCCTGTTCGTCACCGTAACCATTTATACCTTGAGGATATTTGTAATAAAAGTTTGTTCGATATCTGGTGTGCTGGGGTAATAATAAAGTACCCAGAGTGATTTCCACCAGCCCCATCCCTGAAGTCTGATAAATATCCGCCATTCGAGAAGTACTTTCCCCTCGCCACGCATCTGTTGTTGTCACGGCAATTCGAAAGTCATAGTTCTTTTCGATAAACTTTGCGATGGCGTTGGAAGTTTGCTGCAACGTTTGCTTGCGAAGTCGCCATAGACCCCGAATTATCAACAACCCATAATATATCAATCTTAGTAAACGACCCTTCCGGATCAGTTTGAACGAAAGATTTTTCTTCAGCTAACTGAGAAAATGTGGGTTTTTCTTCTGCGCAACCTACAGTGAGTATCCATATGCAAGTCGCCGCTAGAAACTTTAAACGTTTCATTGCTTCTCCAAAATAAAAAAACAATCCTGTTTTTTTCAAAAACGTGAGCTTTATATAATTTTGGCAACCTACATACAGCGTGTAATAAAATATCGACCTAAGACCGGCTTTCTTAAATAGGCTTAATGGGCTGGTCGGCCATAAGTCATTGAAAATTCATATTGCATAATGTGTATCAAAATAGAGCTGACTCAACCAGCTAATATTACCAGTAATTATGTATACAAAAATTTGCAAATTTTAAAATGTGTAAAAGAGTTGCGCAAATTAATCTAAATTGGAGAGAGTTGGGGAGCTAAATTAGCAATATTGTTGCGGTCGTTGTCGGGGGCTCACTCTTTTATAGTCGGCGCAATGATGCCAACAGAGAACAATTGGTTTGTATTCGAATTCAAATTTATGGAGATAAATGGGTTAGGTCCGACTTCAGAGAGGAAGGCAACCCAGACCGGAGGGTCTGGGTTGTTAAATAACGAGTAAATCGTTATGAGGTCGGTACCTCCTTGTGACTTATGTTCATTATCCTATTGTATTTCATAAGCACCACCTCCTCTCTTGATCTCAGAAGATCTATATGTAGTATATCGAATTATTCTTAGCTCTGCTAAACAGTATTCCCAAACTGGTCCTGCATTTCTTTTTATAGAAAACCATTTAATTTTTTATGTTTAATTTTGGGGCAGTTATGCTTTGCTTTTCTTTACAGAACTTGTCACAGAAGTGTAATTCCCATTACCGACTGATTGAATAAGAGGCATATAGAGACGTAAGTCCAGCAACATCAGGTATCTTCTCGGTTTTTTTTTAGTGCGCAGAGCGACAATGGTTGCCGGTCCTAGGGGAACCTACATAGCATTTAAATGTGGGGGGGCGATGTCCGACAGGATGACGCTAGTGAGCAGGGATGCTCCATCGTCCTTTTTTCATGATCTTTTTAAGATTCTTACAAAGACTAAGGCATGCTAACCAGTCCCAGTCAAATATCCATTTCAACGGATAAAACTACTGCCAAAGTGAATTCGAAAAACACCTTACAAATTTTGACTTTGTTCTTCGGTGTTCTTCTCCTTGTCGCACTGGTTGTTGTTTTACTGCAAAAACATGCTCCCTCTGCTTTTATGGTGTTGGCGTTACCCTTGGTACTTCTTGGTGCTTTAGCCTTTGTAATTAGCCTTCGTTGTATTCAAGGTTTGTGGGGTAAGCGGTGGTTCGAATTCAATTCAAGCGGTGTTGAGGACCTCGCAAGCCTGCTGCAATTGGGGCACATATCCGTAAGAGAACTTCACAGTGTTAAATGGGTTAATTTTCTGGGGTTGCGTGTGCTTCGTGTGCGCCTTTCTGATGACGCTCCGGTATTTAAAGGCTGGGATGAACCTAAAGGTGTTTTTATTGATCTTTACCGGTTGCTTGTCGGGCCTAAACTGTGGGTTCCCGATTTTTTGATAGCCAATAAATCTGAGATTACAAATGATTGGGCCAAGCAATTTACCGTGAGTTTACGGGAGGCAAAATCGAATATGACTGTAGAGCCGGAGTCGGCAGCTAAACCGAAGTTTTCGATTGTTGACCGCGAGGAAAGCTTGGCGGATCGATATAAATTTTCAGTGGAACGGCAACATAATTATGAAATTGATGATGCAGAAACGGTCGTCAATGAGTACCCCAAAGCAGATATTGATGAGGGACACGAAAAAACAGAGGTGATAGATTCGCCTTCACCGTATCTGGAGGGGTTCACACAGTATATCCGCCCGCTCGTGAAAAATTTTGACTCAAAAATTTATGGAGCAGTCCTAAGCTCATTTGGACGCATCGATACCGACATGAACAAAGAGGTCAATCGGCTGTCACAGCGGGAGGGGACAATGTCGATTTCATAGTTCGCTAAGCAGTGAAGAAGAGGACAAAACCTTTTTTGAAATCCTGTTCAATGAAGAAAAGGTTTTCACTCAAAGGGTGGAGTTGGAAATGACCTCAATGACACCCGGGCGCACATTGTCGGTGCAAAACGGTCCGTGGCAGACTATTATTATGCAATTATATCAAGAGCTTGCGGAAATCTCTGAAACTATCCCCTAGGGCCACACATTTCCCAGTGCGCTGTGCGTCATTACCTCCAACTCCTTGATTTTTCAAGTCAAACAGATGACAACAGTGGATCTAAAAATAGACATAAACCGTGTGAGCCTATGGCCAAAGTTAGCGCAGTAGAAAAAAACAATAGAAAAAAAGCAAAAGCAGAGCATAAGTACTGGCAATATCGCCGAGAACTCAAAAATTGATCATCGATGAGAGTCTTTCAGACGATGAGCTGCCTTTGAAGCTTCTATGAAAACTTCTGTGCGCTACCTCGAAATACGTCTCCCCCGTACAGAGTGATCAATCGATGTCACCTTACAGGTCGCTCCTAGAGGCTTTCTGAGAAAGTTCGGACTTTCTAGAATTGCTGTGAGAGAGCTTGCTAACCAAGGAAAAATTACCAGGCGTAACGAAGTCCAGCTGGTAAGCACTGAGCTGAAAGTTAGGTTTAAGAAAGCACTTCCTATTGAAGTGCTTTTTTATTGGAGTGCGAACATTGAGAGTCAATGGGGGAGAGATCCGGAGCCCAGAGTATTTAAAATGTATTCGAGCACTTATCACCTCAAGTCCTCGAACATAGGCGTTGTCTAATTTCTTTTTCGGCTGTCTTCAGGAAAGATCACTCGACGAAGTCCAAATTGCGCCATCCATTGGTCGGTCATATCCAATTTTTTAGTATTTTTAGTATTGAAGTCTCCTGCAAACAAAACGGCCCCTTCATGGGACTCTAGACAAGGGCGTGCCAACCAGCCGCGCTTGCAACCGAGAGGCATCGCGAAAATTAATACCATGGATATTTACTACCAATAGCCGGTCACCATTTTCCAGTTGATAAATTGTCAATAAGTTCATTTTTGGCGTCTTTGAAAACGGCTCGCGATCTTCTGTGCGTTGGAGGCTGGGCGATCTCGGCAACGGCGCGGGAGGAGGTAATATTACCTGTGGCCTTCTCTTCATCCATTAGGAAAGCTTATAGCCATGTGAAATTCACTTTCCTGGATGGCAGAATAGAGATCTCGCATGTGATTTTCTAGGGTTGCTTCTTGAAGTAGTGCTAAATCAGCATCTTGTATATAAAATCGAGAAACTCATCTTCGAATTGATCATTTCGGCCTTTATAGAGATTCCATATAAGTATATTGATGCCGTTAGGGTTGAGTCGGTGAGTTTTAGTTTTGCCCCAGGATAAATAGGATTTTTCAATGGGTGGAATTGATTTACAAAGTTGAAACTACATTCTTCGTAGGTGTTTGCTCCCACATTTAGGGAAGTGAAAAGTAGAAGTATACTTAGGGTGAATCCTTTCACGGGTGACCTCCTGGTACAATATTGTCTACGGTTAAAAAGTGTCTTAACTTGAGTCATCCAGGATGTAGGTCGTGGTATCTGCAAAGAAATTTGGCTCAATGGCTAATGTTTCAAATTGAAATACTTAAAACCTGAATTTTAGAAAAACATCGACAGCCACTGTGGCAATGAATCAAAATATAAGAGAATGCTGTGGCTGGAAATTTGCAGCCGTATTATGAGCTTCATCTCGAAACATGTTGTACGTGAAAAAGGATACTTAATGAGACTTCATCATTTTAAAAATTTGTTTTTTATATTTGGGATAACTGTAATTTTATTTGGCTATCAAAACTGCGCTGAAAACCTAGGCCCGATCGAAGTGAGTACGTTGAATCGACCACTGACTTTGTCTGAACTGGATCACTTTGCCCGACCATGTACGGAATTGCCGCAGGACCCGTTATTATCTATTACCTCAGATGATGGGTTTGTACCTGTCACTTGTTTGGCATTATACTTAGACTCTGTTAGTGGTAGCGACGGTCAGTCTGGCCTCACTGGTGAGTTTCCGCTTCAAAGCATGGCGGGAGTAGAAGATAAATCTAATCTGTATCTGCAAAACTCCAGTGAACGAGTGGCTATAGTTTTATACGTTGTGCAGAATGTGATTCCTGAAGGATACCCGATCAATCAGGATATGTATGACGTTCTTATTGTAAGCCGAATGCCAAATTATTAAGTTGAAAATTGCTCTTCCGCTTTCATTGCTAGCGGATATTGCCACTAAGAAATTCTTATGGGATGATTTTTATTGGTGATTCATCAAGGATGGGGATCTTGAGGGGAATTCATTTTACCGTATTAATAGGGGCGCTTGTCATATCTTTGCAAGGATTTGCCGGTGTCAAAAATTATGGTGACAGCACGTTGTCGTTAGGATTTGGTTTTAGTGCATTCCCTAACCAATGAGCTGTTAAATTTGCCGGAGAATGAAACAGGTTCAAAATCAATATTTTATCAACCAAATAGTCGTGGAAACGCGGGGTTAACATTTCAATATGGTAATGTGGGTGCCAGTCTGTATTGGGCCGGCGAGCTGTCCGAACAAAATAAAATATACGACGTGAAAACCAATGCCGAAGATTACCAGCTGAGGCTCCTCGGCAATCGGGTGAGCCACAAATTTTACTATCAAAGGTATAAGGGCTATTACATCGGAAATATGTTAGATTTTCCAGATGTGCTGTTGGAATCGAATCGAGCCTGTTTCCGCAATTCAGAACACTTCACTAAGGGTGTTGGAGTCATCTATAATTTTTCACCTGAAAATACTCACTGACGCTGCTTTTGGAATTCACTCGCGGCAGTCGGAATCCAATGGTGCATGGTTGCTTGCTATAGATCTTGAAACAGCACTGAATTTGAAAACTCAGGCAGTCTCATACCAAGCTATACAATTGGGGATTTTGGTGAGTTGGCCGGTTGGAAGGGGAGTACGATGTCCTCTTTCTCTGCCGGTGGTGGTGGGGGATATAACTGGATTTTTGACAACTTCTATATTGGTGGGATGTTTGCTTTGCAGATGATGTTACAAAAACAGAGTCATCGATTTCGGGAGTCGAGCGTACGGAAAAACAAATTTCATCGACTAAAGGAAATATGGGGTTAAATTTTGGCCATGATAATGAAAAACATAAAGTTTCATTTCATTTGTTGTATGAAACAAACGATTCGCCGATTAGGTCGGGGGTACTTAAAAGCTCGATGTTAAAGTCTGATTTAATTTATGTTTATCGCCTAGGAGATGTTAAAATTCCATGGTTGCAAAAATCATCAGCCGTATTTGATTGAATGAAAGTGAAAATTCAAGTGACAAACAGATTTTTATTTACAGCGAGGATAGTCGAATCCAGGTTTTGATTGTTTTGTTTTTAATGGGAGTGTTTGCTGTATCCGGGGTTTGGTACTTTCAACAGATGCAATGGGCCCAAGATCATATCGAAAAATCTGAAAGTGCAACTGAGCTATCGCTGAAGTCGAACTTCTTTTTTAACGACAAGAACTCGATGAGAGTTTGCTTGGCGTGAATATTCCAAAGGGATTTGAGGAAGGAGTAATGCTTCCTAATTTAGATTTCAGTTCCACATCTAAGGATGACGACCAAGAACAAATAGTTGAATCCAACAGGGTTATTATGAATTCAGCTTTGAATCGAGTTATGCTTGCGACGGCAAGAAACACGACCGACAAGCCTGCTACAGTATTAAGTGGTGGCTTAGTCGTAGACCAATTTACGATAGGACCTTTTAAAAAAAGTAACCCAAAAAACCCGATTGATTCTGTAAGGTTGAATGTATATCTCGTGCCACAAAGTGAGTGGTCGGAAGGCATTGATAGAAGCAAAGCCATTCGAAAAGAAATATGGTTAAGTACAAAAACGAGTCGTGGCAGAATTCAATACTGTGCGAGACTCGGTGGGGAATCACTCGCTTCTGCGCACTAGAGTTGGTACAAATTACTTCTTCACTTGTTGTTTTTCGAGACTTCTTGTGAGGTAATATTTGTTTTAGGTATTTATAGGGGGTTTTTATTGAGCGCGTATTTACCTGGTGAAATTGAGTTGCGTGCCCAGAGCATATTGAATGTCGAAAGGCGAAAGGGCATAACACAAGGTGAAGTTGTATACCTTCTGAAAGAAGAGGGGCCTTTTGAGTGGGTTATTCGTCGCTCAATATATTTGGGAGTAGAAAAGCCAGAAGAATTAGATAATGTTTTTTTATCTTTCAAGGAAGCTAAAGATAGGCTAATGACAATCTACGAAGATTTCCTTAATCAAGCCTTGAAGTTAGGTGTTTTCCTTGAGCACTTGACAGAACAGAGTGATTTGGAATACGGAAGTGGCACTGCCATTTTTGCCGATGATACAAAAAATAATACAGTTCAAAACTACCGCATCAAGCGAATAAATGAAGTAAAAAAGCTATTTAAATGAATTGAGTGGAGAGTCTCAAGGGGGAGCCTGTGAAATATTATTCTCGATGGTTGACGATATTCTTAGTTTTTTTGACAAGTGCTGCATGCGCCACCACAACGAATATATATCGTGGAGCCGATGGAAGTCCTTCAAGTTGGGCGGAAGTTATAGATAGTATTGAACCGGGAACAGTTGTTGTAGTGAGCGAGCAACACGGGTTTGCCCCTCATCACGAAAATCAAAGATTGTTATTGGAAAAGTTGGGGCAGAATCAAGCTATCGTCTCTGTAGGATTAGAGTTTTTTAACTATAATTTTCAACCTGAAGTCGATCAGTATGTAAAAGAAGATTGGAATGAAGAAGAGTTTTTAAATTCAATTGATTGGGGAAAGATCTCTTTTGATCACTATAGGTACCAGGCACTTGTTCTCGAAAAATCATGGTGGGACTACTTTGGCGATCAATGCCTAAAAGAATTAACTCGTCAAATTTCAAAGGAGGGGCTGTCCAGCTAACACCCGAGTTAAAGCGGTGGATGCCTCCAAATTTTACTCTTGGGAATGCGTTATATAAACAAAGGTTTGAAGATGTGATGAAGGATCATGTTCCGCCTGAAAAGTTAGATAATTACTTTGCTTCGCAAAGCGTCTGGGATGAGACGATGGCTTGGCGGGTGTCAGAATTTATAAAGAATCACGATCAACATGTATTTGTCATCATCGTTGGTGACTTTCATGCGGCCTATTTTGGCGGCCTTCCTGATCGATTGAAAGCACGTGGAGTTGAAAACTTGATAGTGTTAAGCCAGGTCGACAGCCGCCATTCAGACCAAAAGGAGTTTGAGGAGCTGATTGACCCTCACCCGGAATACGGCCCTCGAGCTGATTTTATACTGTCTGTGGAGCAATGATTTGAGGAGGAGGCGCAGCTGATCTTGCATAAGTCTATGAATATACTAAATATTATTATAATATCGGCCTTTAATTTAGGCCTGTAATTTCTACTATTTGGAACCAAGCGCTTGAATCGTATAACGCATTGTGGCATAACGGAAAACACTGGAGGTTCCCATGTCTACGTTATTTTTCGATTCGTGGCTGTTTTTATTTTTTTTGTTTCGACTCAATCTTTGCGGCGAAATGCAGATCTAATATCGATCAAATTTCCAATGAACTGAGCGAAATTCGAATCCAGTTATTCTACTTGAAGACCCGTCGACATCAATCTACAAAGAATTGCAAAACGATTATTATGCAAAGTCGGCACAACTGGCTGAAGAAACCAAAGGGTCGATCGTTGTTTAGAATTTCTGACGACAACCCCTATTTGGAATTGAATAATAGCTCTTTAATATCCTCCATACATTCCTCTATTTCAAAAATACTTGATCGAACACTTCAAATATTTTGCTTAATCAGGTGGCAAAACTGCACTGTTTTTTGTGGCAAAAGAGCACCACTTTAGTCCGTAGATTAAAACATTTTGTAACATAAAACTTACTAAAGACTCACTTTGCCCTGGTTTTTAGACAGATCAGTACTGATTCTGTCAAAACTGACTGTGTGTATTTGCAACAGACGCTAAAGTGAAAGGCGTAGCGTGCAGGGAAGCGCGTCGTCTATTTAGGAGGGGAAAATGGGCGTACAAATGAAGTTGTTAACATTGGACAAGGATCTATTTACATTTCGTAAACTAGCAGGCCAGCTTATCGGGTAGACTCCAATGGATTTTGCGAGCCAGCCGGGTTCGCTCTTTGTGACGAAAAAAATAATCTATTAGGCGGGTATGTCATGCGCCATCTGATAAATCTCGCGTGATTGCATCACTCCCAGATAATATTGTTTTAGAGCACGAAATCTTGTCAAAGAAGCGAGACTCCATTTTTGAATTCACAGGGCTGTGGTTAGCGCCAGAAATTAGAGATTGCCAATCGTGTGTCCCTTTTTGGTTGTCCATTTACCAAGATATAATTATGTCAGGAAAGCGATATTTTATATATGCCTACTCGGCACACAAACAGAAATTAGGGGAACTGTACAAAACTGTAAGACATTCATTGATTTACCAAGGGGAGACTAAACTGTTGCCTGGTATGAGTTGTGTAGAGAAGGAATGTATTGAATTGGGGTCTGTGGCCAAAATGATCGTAGCTCCAATAACAAAGCCGATGTTTTTACCTAAACGATTTATTTCGAAATGGTTTCGAATATGACTTTGCAAGAACTGATGTTTGGATTCGATCGAGTTCGCCTCGCAAAACCCAGTGACAATGCTGAGATATTAGAACTCTATGAGTCCCAAGCAATGAATTCGGGAGGCCTCACTCTCTCCTATTCTCGGAAGGGCGATTTTTTTCGATTTACAAAACATCAGGGGAAAAAATCATTCACATTTTTATTTTGTAATTCAAACGGATCGATTGGCGGATTAGCCACTTACGTTTTAAGTGAAGGGTGGATTGAAGGCTCTGTAAAACCTATGGGCTACATGTGTGATGCGCGGGTGTCTCGCGATGCCGATAAGGAAACCAAAGAGGAGTGGCGCCGATTTTATGTTCACACCGTCATGAACAGTCATCTCGTCGAGGAGTTCGAATACTGCGAATATATGTTTTCTGCTATTTTAGATGCAAATAAAATAGCATTAAGAGCCTTCAAACGGGAAGAATCTCCCTTGGAGTTTTCGCCATCACAAAAATATCAGGCATTTCAAGTGATGGGGAAAAAATGGTTTCGATCAAAACCAAGCCCTTTTAATGTTCGAAAAATCGCTGCACATGAAAGACAGAAGCTCTATGATTTTCTGCAACTTGCGAATCGTAAAAAATCATTGGGATTTACTGGTTCTGAATTGTCCCGGAGGGAAACTAATTGGAATCATTTCAGTTGGGAATCCTTTTTAATTTGCACGGACAGTGAGGGCCATTGGCTGGCTGTAACAGCGCCAAAGTCTTTTTCCGACAGTCGATCATTGGTCGTTGAAAAAGCGACTCCTACGATTTTACTTTTGTCACATTTGGCTCGGCTCTTCGGGGGTCCAAGTTTGAAAGAAAATCAGGAACTAGAGACCACCTATTTGACCCATTTAGAATTTGCTCCTCACTTAACGAGTGAAACGAGGCTAAACTGCGTCGGTAGTTTCATTGATTTGTTATTTACAGATATCGTTACTAAAAAGGGACACCTTCTGTCTTTTTATTGGCCAGCAAAAGAAGGGGTGGCATGCCACCGTGCCCTTTCGAAGTACCTGATTCAGTCAACTTCAGGGACCTATTATCAAATTTACCCTAAGACACGAGCCGATAAATTGCGCTTATTCAGTGATTTGACGGACATTTCATTTGAAGTGGGTCTCGCCTGATACGGCGACCATAGTCCTGGTCTCTTTATTAGAGGGGAAAACTTGTTAGCCTCATAGCAGTTATTGATTAGAATGGGCTCTATGCAAAACCAAGTTTCTTTGGAAGACAATAGAATCTTTGTAATATGCACGCCGGACCCAAAAAGGGCCGAGAGCATGAGCCGATTTGTGCAGACTCATATTAACAAGGCTAAAATTTATATTGCCAACAATGGGTCAGAGGCGCAGTTTAAAGTGGCCAATGCGCCTCCACATGTTCTCATTGTCGATTTAGAACTTCCTAAAATGTCCAGCGAGCAGCTTATTAAAAGCTTACTTGAGGACCCGAACAATCAACATATGGCCTTTATAATAATGAGTCCGATTCCTGACCAAGAATTTCTCGTCGATCTTATTGTAACTGGACAGGTTCAGTTTGTTTACAACAGGGAGAATCAAGACGCGACTTTAAAGCGGATCAACAAAGCACTCAATTTTGTATCGAGCGGGGAAGACAATCAATATCACGTCCGTTTCGTATCGTCTGGGGAAACTCTTATTACTGAAGGAGACTTGCCGGAGAGCGTTTATATCTTGCGTGAAGGCCGTATGGTGGCTCTGAAATGCACAGCCTCCCACGACGTTGTTTTGGGATATATCGAGCCCGGGGAATTTGTGGGTGAAATGGCGCGTTTTATGAAAGAGAAGCGATCCGCGACGGTGAAGGCAATGACGGATTGTGAATTGATTGAGATTCCGGATGATACTCTAGATACAGTATTGTTCAGTAAACCGTCTTGGGCAAAAGCATTGTTTCAAACGTTGTCTCGTAGAATCAAGCAATCCAATGAACGCATTTTAGAAAATTCGTAAAACTCGCTTAATGAACTAAGCGGCAAATTTAATGGTTACCGTTGTCCCATGGTCTTCGTTTTTATCAGTTTTTACTTTTGATTTTATCTGCAAGTCACCACCGAGTCGCTCGACGAAGCTTTTCGCAAGGGGGAGGCCGTACCCAACACCTTTTTCGCCGAGTGTTCCTGTCGTGCTTTGAATTTTGTTGGAATTGAAAAGAGTGTCGAGTCTTGCTTGGTCGATACCGACTCCCCGATCTTCTATAACCAGATTATAGAACCCATCTTCTCTTTTAAGTCCAATTTTTAAAGTGGAGCCCTTTTCAGAAAACTTAACAGCGTTGGTGAGAAAGTTAGTGAGCACTTGAGTGGTTAGTATTTGAGGGTCCGTCAATAAAAAGCACTGTTGCTCAATATCAGTCACGTCCACATTAATATTTTTTTCTGTGAGCATATCTGAAATGTTCTGCAAACTTTTTTGCACACAGGAAGAAATGTTCGCCTTTTTAAGAACGATATTCATTTTACCATCATTGAGAAGTTTAAGCTCTCTGACGGATACGAGGATCTCATTGATCCGCTCTAGCATAAAACTAATGCGTTCAATGCTAGGTCCGAATTCAGGAGGCGATTGCCGTCTTAATCGGGTGGTGCGATTTATCGCAGCGGAAAGTGGATTGGCTATGTCGTGGATTAAAATTTTAAGGAGAACATCAATGTCGTCTCTATGCTGGACCAGTTGTTTAATGTTTTGCTCTTCACTGTGGACATAATAATAGGTGGCGAAAGTCATAAAGCCTAAAAAGAGAATCAGGTTAGTAATGATTTCTTCATTGTAATTAAAAGTGCCGTAACTGAATTTAGGCCAGTTTAAATAAGCATAATCAATGTAATAAAATGCAAGTGCTGAGATGACAACGGTTAGCCCCAAGATGAGCCCCTTACGGCCTGTCATGAAGCCACCAAGTAATGGCAGAGCGGAGAGCCAAAAGGCCCCAGGGGCTCTTAAGCCACCACTGTCATAGATGAGTAAAACAGCAATTAAAGACATTGCTGCAAAGACGAGATTTGCGGAAACTTGGTAGGACTTGCGACAGAATAAATTATAAGCAGAGATAAATAGCAGCACATAGGCGGCAGCAAACGCAAAATTGTATTGAGAGACCCCGTGATGAAAATTGAAGCGATAAAAGAATACAGCAAATGCCGCAAACGAGAGCGACCAAGTGAGATAGTAGTAAGGAAGTTTTTTATTCCAAACCGAATCTTCAGACTTGAGACGGGAGAAAAAAAACTCTTTTAAACCTTCTGGATTCATAGGGAATTTATCGGAAAATTCCTAGGTAATTTGCATACGCCAAAGGTCTGAACATGTACAATAACGTTCGAAATAACAGGTCCAGAAGTCCAGTGCCAAATCCCTTTTTAGAGCGCAGCGCGAGATGCTGTGCACTGCATTCGAAAAAGGGAGTAGGCACTGGACCTGTTAATCATATTTTTTACCTTCCAGAAGCTAACTGACAGGTGCCAATAATTTTTGAAACTAAGAACTCTTCGGCTTTATCAAAATCAATCAATTTATGATTTATCATTAGATATTCGTAAATTAGAGATCGAATGATCTGTGGTGGGCCTTCGAGCCGATTAAATGATTGGTATTCAGCCTCTAGATCGTATATCGGTTGGTGCCGGTCTAAGCGTTGAACTTGTGGACTCCGATTCACAGATACCACTTGATAGACGGGAGAAGGCGTATCCTTCAAACAAGTAAATACTAGTTCTTGTCTAGGGTTATCGAATCCGGTCCCCACATAAATTCCGGCCTCAGTGATCTTCTCTAGTGCCATTTCGATTTGCATTTCTTCAATATCTTGAGGACCTAAGATGACATTCCCTTCCTGAGGAACGGAATCACTGAGCTTTGACTTTTCTCGCAGAAAAGTCGTGTACGGAACACCATCTTCGATTCCTGGGAGATCAGTTCGTACGATATCACCAGGGGGCGTGTTGGGTTTGCCGAAACCAAAAGGAGTCGAGTTAAACAAGGACTCTGGGTTTTGACCGGCGCTCGCTGTAGATACGTTTGTAATGGGCAGGGGAGTAATGCCGTATTTTTTTGCCGTTTGATCTATGGCGCTGTTAACGGCTGCATCCAGGTCAGCGGGCGAAGCAAAGTGATCTTTAAAAACTTGAACCGCGTAATAAAGCTCCGCGCTGACCACTCGGCTAAGTTTACCTTTTAAGTGCAGCTGGGCCGCCCAACCTTTGTCAATGATGGCTTCGCCAGACTTTGTGGTTTCGATTCCATACAAACGCCACTTGTCGTTGACGAGAATCATTTGGCCCGGAAGGATATGTCCATTTTCCAAGATGACTACCATGTTCTCTTTCACAATTTCAGAACCAGCCAGTTTGCGAGAAAGGTGGAGCATATAAAAGTCAGTCCCTGAAAAACACTGCATTTTGGAATCATTGAGCAAATGCCCTATGGTGTTGGCATCGATGTTATAAATAATTGGTTTTTGATTTTGAGCTTCAATTTTTTCTTCATATTTGGGCTTACTTTGAAGTGGCGAAGCCGGAGGAGCCGTCTCATTTTCAAAACGATCGAACTGATCCACCACTGTCAAATCGCCATAGGCCTCGGCATGACTGAGTAAAACTTGGTCCATAAGCATTCTGTAATGAACAGTTTTGCTGAGCTTGAGGCTTCGTAATAGCGATATTTGTTCTGTGTTGAGTGATGATTCGTCCACCTTGCTCAAAGGCAAATCAATACTGACCATTTCTGAAGGGCGTTTGATATCTGTAGCATTTTTTGATTCCACACAACCGACTGTGGAAAGGGCCATCGTAAATAGAATCCAAATTTTTACTAGGGTGGACATAGGGGTCATTCTCCATGATTAAAAGACGATTCACTTGGAGTAATTGACTCAAGCCCAAGTTTCACGAACAAGTTTGTTATTAGAGTGTTTTGCAGTTTTTATACCAGCGAGATGCCGTTAGAGCGGGATTGAGAGCCCAATCATGGTGTCTATCGTCTGTACATACAATGTATTTTGGTTAGGTGCCTAACCGCCGTAGACACATTCGGCCTGTTGGCCCACGTAGCAAACTTCAGCAAAAGTACCTAGATCGTCGACTACTTCTTTACGACAGAATTCGATGGGAGTTTCAACTTTGCCTACCATTGAATGGGTGGTAGCCGAACAGCGCCGTGCCAGCTCTGCCTCGGCTTTTTCATAGGCCATTTCCATTTGCCCATCGACGATGTCACCCTTTTCAGTGACGCCCCCATCTTTGACCAAAGCCGAAACAATGGGAAACAAATAGTCTTTTCTTATCCTGACAGACCACCATGAGCTAGCTGCTTCGCAGACATTGGCTTCGATTTTTTGACTTCCCCACTTGACGACATTAAATAACAGTTTAGGAACCGTTTTGAACTCTGTTTCACACTCCCCTTGGCGGACAATATCGAACTCATGTAATTTTTGATGAGTTTCAGTGCACTGACTGAACCCCTTCAACATCGCATCGTTTTCAGCCATTTCACCGGTACCGTCCAACGTGATCTGCTCGGCAGGACCATAAAATCCTCCAGAAAAAACCTTGTAGAAAAAACACTTCAGCGTTTCCTGTAAGAGACCAGGCCAATAATATCATCGAAGTGATCATTTGAATTTTCATCGTCAAACTATCCTTTGATATGAGTGAACATTTAATCTTTATTCGACGAGCCCAGAGTTCCGCAATGCATCCGAAAAAGGTAGTAGGCACTTCACTTTTGAAATATCTTCTGCCAAATTAATTATTTTTGATAGCGCCAAAAAGCTGCACTACCTCCACATGAGTGAGTAAATGTCGTTTGCTGACAGGGAGAAATTCCGTATGCTCGATGATTCCGGATTCGGTTTTTTGCGTAGATCCCCCGCACAATATACCTATGACCTCTCCATTTGAATTTAACAGTGGACTTCCACTGGAGCCTGGCGCGGCAGCTATATCAAAAACCCAAGGACCGATAGCAGTTGAAAATGTTGAGGAAATAAACCCCGTAGAAGCGAATTGGCTTTGCCCATTTGAATCCATTAAATCAAATTGAGAGTATTGATGTGTCGCAGAAGGGTACCCAATGGAGTACTTCAATTCCTGTAAAAAGATATTGTATGGACTCGCCTCCTGCAGTGGGACCAAAGGGATGGCTTCCTGAAGGCGAAGTTCAACATAGTCGCGAGAACGCATCAAGCCATCCGTAGGGTTTTCTCGAAAAGGGGAGGCAAAAATTTGGTTTTGAGAGTCGTAAAAAGACAGTCGCGCATAACCGTGCTCGAGAGGGGAATACACTAACTCCTCTCTATTGTTCACAATAAAAATAGGAGGTGTGATGTCGTGGGGCTTATAGCCTGGGTTATTAATCAAAGCATGATGGAGCCAATCTTGAACATTGTGAAGATTAGTTGCAATTGTATGTTGATCTCGCAGCAAAAATGCCGTGCCAGAATACTCCGTCGAGAGGACTGGACATTTTGTTAAGTTTTGTTTTTCGCAAACGAGAAGTTGAGTGACAGTTAAATAGTTTTCGTCCGTCATTTCCGGAACTTTTGATTGAGTCAGGTCAAAGATTGTAGGCGTACCAGCGAGATAATAGACTCGAAAAACCGACGGTGCTGTTTGCCTCACTGCGGTGGGAAGCGTCAAATCTTTGATTTGTAGAAATCCTTGGGCCGCATCGCATTGGCTTTGAAAGCTAAAGCTAATAATACAAATTGCAATTGTATGAATTAATTTTAAGTGAAACCCCATCAGTCGTCCCCCAGCGATGTACTTAAGGAGATTTGCAAAAATCTTGCCTCTAACTGTTTCAATTTGCTGTAAAAATTATTTTATCTATAATTGCAGGTTACCAGAATAATAAATAGTACCCGTGGTTGTGGTAGACCGCGTGAAGCTGCCAAGTGATGCGCAATTGATCGGAGGGCAAATTTTTATTGGGAGCGATTTGGTGAAAATTGAAAGAATTAAACCGATACATGCGGCCGATACTGTATGTGATCTTTTTATCTGGTCGTAAGTCTTTCAATTTTTGTTGCTGTTGAAAAAATATCTGATTTTCTGCCCCATTGAAACAATGCCGCCAAAAATAAATGCCACTGTCTTTAGAGAGCTCTACAGGGATGACAATGGAGAAGCACTTGGCGTGGTCCACGTTTTTATCAAAGAACTGTTGAACCAATTTAGGTTGAATAAAATCACTGTGAATGGACCCACCGTTGGGCATGGGAATTGTGTGATAAATATGAAAGCCGGGGAGTCCCAGATTACTGCTAAATTTTGTGGGTGCATTGAGGCTTTCAGCGACCTTCTGCAAAATTAATTGATATTCGCTCCTAAAGCTTTCTTGCAAAATTGAATTTAACCGTTGCACGACCTGCGAGTACTTTTCAGGATCTTGAATTAAGTAATTGGCGGCTCCCAAGTTGTAAAAATAAGGGTAGTTTGGGTCCGACCCATTAGGCATCCAATGCTCTTTTAAGTCTTTGACTCTCTCTGCGATATTAGAACATTCGCTTTTAGAGAATAGCTCAAACTTATCAGAAAATATTTTTTTATATCCGACATGCCTAAAATAAATTGATTGAATTTTACCTAATATTTCACGGGCATTAAATTCCTTCGAAATTATTGGATTCAATTTACAACGACATAAGTTTTTTCGTTTTTTTATGGAGTTTGCGTCTAAGCCATTGATACTAATGGCTTGAAACCTAGCTGGCAAATGCTCATTGATATCCTTGAGGGCGATATTTAAACTGTCGGCATTTCTATCGGCACCAAATCCGGGTCTCACACAGTGCTAAAATATTTAGTAACAATATGGTTTTTGCATGAGGGGCTCCATTTCTATAAATGCGCTTTATATTACATGAATTATTCTTAATTGAATCTGATTTCAAAGATACTTCGACTGTTCAAATTTCAGACGGTGACAGATATTGTCTGTCTTAATATCAAACGGCTTTATTTAGGAATCTATAGCAACACTTGTAATCCATATTAAGCAACGTGCCGAATAGAGTTTGGTCCGTTATTTGAGTTGGAGTCTATATGCTAGCTGGTTTAAAGAAGCTATTGTATTTGCCTTTAGTGTTGGTTTTAGTTTTTGCCACAGGTTGTTTTGGTGAAAAAAATGAGGATGAAGACAGTCCGTCCACTCCACCGCCTGAAGAGGTTGTGGACCCTCCGGCATCACCCCCGCCTCCATCAGAACCCACAATTGTGGAGCAAGGAGATTACAGGTTTGTTTTTGTCTCCACCACAGAAGTTAATGGCTCTGGAGCTATAACGGGGACGGGTGCAGGGCTGGCTGATATGGATAGTTTATGTCAATCAGACGCAGAAGACCTAGGCCTACAAGGGGAATTTAAAGCTTTTATTGCGGATGGAGCGAACCGAATCCCAGGTGGATCAGACTGGGTTATTGTAACAGGCAAAGAATATAGAAATTTGGCAAAGCAAATTATCAATGTTGCCGTCGATGGAAATGCAGGAGCAGGAGGAGACTTATCGGTGCTGGCCGACCCGGGTGGCAGTGGCGAGTTAACAAATTCCATTCACGACCAGCCGGTTTTTGTTTGGACAGGTATGGAATCTAATGGCTTAGAATCTATTAACAATTGTACGGGTTGGACCAGCACAAGTGGCTATGGCGACCACGGCAAAGCCAGTTTAGCGGGTTTTGAAATGTGGGACCTAGGTTATTCGTCTGGATGGAGCAACTACGCCAATGGGAATGACGACACCGGCAATGCTTTGAAAAACTGTGACGCCGTTAAACCCATTTATTGTGTGCAAACCCTACAGCCTCCCCCAGATGGTTCCTGGAAGCGCATCTTTTTAACAACCAACACCACCGCTTTAAATGTGGGTCTGTCTGGGCTGGATTCGTTTTGTGCTTCTGAGGCTTCTGGACAGGGATTTACTGGAACCTACAAGGCCCTTGTAGGTACTAACACGCGAACGGCCTGTACGGCTGGCAGTTGCGCCGGGGCTACAGGAATGGAGCAAAGCTCTGACTGGGTCTTGCAGGCTAATATGAACTACCGACAGGCCGATGGATACACTCACATTGGAACAACTAATGAACACGGAATTTTTGATTTTGGAGACGGATCGACCAGTGCGATTGAATATGGATTTTCTGGGACCAGTGAAACCTATGTAACGGGAATTCCTAACACTTGGGTTTCAGGAACTACAGATTACAACCGATGTTTGGATTTTACTATTAATAACCCAGGAGCTGCCGCACCAACAATTGGGCGAGGCAACGCCACGGATGGAAAAGCTATTCAAGATTCATTTTCCCCAGCAAAAAATTGCGGCGGGACTTCTAAACTTATTTGCGTTGAACAGTGAATGATTTGGATTTGCTCAGCCAAACCCTATTTCTTTGCTTCTACAATCTCTAGATAGGCGTTTTCGCCGCAATAGCTGCTACAACCTTCACTGGAAGACACAGCAGCCTTTAACCCTTGAGCGTCAAAGCTAACAGTGACAGAACAGCTTTCTCCATATCGCTCAACGTAGGATACCAGTTGGCCCTGGGGATTGAGATCGGCA
>JAWKNX010000002.1:0-322371 GCA_041391465.1 Bdellovibrionales bacterium | reverse complement strand
TGGTGAGATTGGCGGAGAAATTGGCTGGATTGAAAGGGGGACTGCTCCCGTTTTTGATACCGCTTTTAAAATAAAGGTCGGGCGTCTTAGTCACGTAATCAAAAGCCCTTTTGGCTTTCATATTTATAATGTTCTTGATAAAAGACCTGGTAAGATCATGAATTTTAATTCAGTTAAGGATGAGATCCATCGGCGAATTTTAGCAAATCGAGAGCAGGCAATCTATGCCGGTTGGCTGGAGCAACAGATACAAAATACCAGGGTCTTTAAGGATGACTCCCTGATCAATCAGCTTATTGTAGAAACACGAGGGCAGTAGTGAAAACATTATCTCTTTTATTAATTTTTATTCCCCTATTTGTTCAGGCCAAGACAGTCGAAAAAATTGTCGCCATTGTAAATTCCGAAATTATTACTTTAAGTGAAATAAATGAATATCAAAAAAAGCTTAAAGGAGATGCGCTTGTCGATCAGGCGGTTTTACAATTTAAAAATACTGACAAGCTCGTTTCGGATAGAGATTACCTTATTAATCATTTGATCGATGAAAAACTCATTGATTCCGAAATCAAAAAGAAAAAGTTAAGCATCACTTTTGAAAAGGTAGACCAGGAAATACGTAGAATTGCAGCTGAGCAGGGGGTCAGCAGAGATCAGCTGAAGTCTGCACTCGCTGAACGAGGGATTCGATTTTCTGATTACCAAGACTTCATAAAAACAAGTATTGAGAGACGAGCCCTCATTGAACGTGAGGTTCAATCTAAAATTGCTATTACGGAAGATGACATTACGTCTTACTACATTTCCAAGTTTGGTACTTCTGACAACGATGCCTTTGAGTATCGATTGGCACATATACTTTTACTCAAATCTAATGGCGGGGAAGAAAAAGCTTTAGAGAGAGCTGAAAAAGCTCTCGCATCGTTAAACTCTGGGAGTGCCTTCGATGCTGTTGCGGAACAATTTAGTGAAGATCCCAACTTTACTTCCGGTGGTATAATGGGAACGTTTAAAAGTGGTGAAATGCGGCCTGAAATCGAAAAATCGGTTAAAAAGCTCAATGTTGGCGAAGTATCAAAAATTATTTCTGCCCCATTTGGGTATCAAATTGTTAAAGTTCTTAAAAAAACTTTAACCACTAATCCTGAAATTCAAGAAAAGGCAAATTCCATTCGCCAGGTGCTAATGATGGAAGCTGTAAAACAAGACTCCAAGATTGGTTGGCCCAGCAAAAGGAAAGAGCTTATACGGATCAATCAATGTGAGTACTAAAGTCATTGCGATCACAACTGAGACCCTGACGGTATTGGCACAGAAGTGGACCGCAAAATCGATCTCACAAATAAAATTTGATCGGCCTACTCATATTTATCTCTATAGAACCAGCCGGTGCCCTTAAATCACACCTTACCCTCATGGATAAGTCCGTATACAGAAAACAGGTCGGCTCAGTAATGGAGGCCATGCAAGAAAGCCATATTGAAGATACTGTTTTGTTTGATATTTGCCAGGACATTAACCCTACTTATTTTGTTAAGGAAGCCGCTGAGCTCGCTCTTCAAAAAAAAATTAATGCCTTAGTAACAGCACCACTTTCAAAACCACTGATCAGTGAGTCTGGATTAAACGTTGTTGGTCATACTGGTTTGTTCAGAATGTTGGTTCCAAATAAGTCTCTGTTTATGGCGTTTTTAGGTGTCGAGTTTAATGTCGTTTTAGCGACTGACCATATACCTTTGGGAAGTGTTGCCAACTCTATCTCACCTGAAAAAATTATTGAGTGTATCCTTGAAAGTAATCGATTGCGGCAGCAACTGTCTCCAGATTTAATCAACAGACCGTTGGGTTTATTGGGCTTAAACCCTCATGCTGGAGACTCCGGTCTCATAGGCACTGAAGAGAGTCGGTTTTTCAACGCTATTGTTTCCGAGTGTCGTTCTATGGGGATTCCTATAGAGGGACCACTCGTTCCTGATGTGGCCTTTCAAAAACATAATTGGACCCGGTATAGTTTGTTTATTTCTCTCTATCATGATCAGGGGTTAATTCCCTTTAAGATGATTCACGGGCAAGATTCAGGTGTACACGTTACGCTTGGACTTCCTTTTCTACGTACCAGCGTCGATCATGGAACGGCTAAGGATATTTTTAATCAAAACAAAGCTAAGCCCGATAGCATGCGTGAAGCTTTAGAGTGGGCACTCAAACACTGCTAGATCAATGAATCCCCCTATAGGAGCGGCGCATCTAGCACCTGCGCAGGTGAACCTTTTTGGTATTCGCGCCATTTCATGGTATTCAATTTCTTTGAAACTGTATAAGGGGTTGCACAGATGATTATGGATTCTAGTATTTTTCGTGAATACGATATTCGAGGTGTTTTTGAAAAGGATTATGACTTAAAGTTTGCCTATAATCTCGGGCGTGCTTATATCAGCCTCGTTGAAAAAATGACTCATAAAAAAAATCCCGTCGTCAGTGTCGGATATGATGCCCGACTTTCAAGCCCGTCTATATCTGAGCATCTTATTCAAGGAATGGTCGATTCCGGAGCCAAGGTTTTCAACCTTGGGCAAATTACTTCTCCCATTTCTTATTTTTCAACCTTTACGGTGAAGGATATTTCTGGCGGCATTATGGTCACCGGCTCCCACAACCCTCCTGAATACAATGGCTTCAAGATATCTGTTGGAAAGACTACTATCCATGGATCGCAAATTAAAGAAATAGAATCCATTATCAAAAATAAAGACTTTGTAGATGGAAATGGTAGTACAGAAAAATATGATATTTTCCCTAGTTATTTGGAGCGATATAAAGAAGAGTTCAAGGGCCTAAAACCCATAAAAGTAGTGCTTGATTGCGGTAATGGTGCTGCTGGATGTATCGTACGAAAGCTTTATAATTCAGTCGGCCTAGAGCCAGAAATTTTATTTGAAGAGCCAGACGGTACCTTTCCTAATCATCACCCTGATCCAACGGTGGAGGAAAACCTCGACGCATTAAAAGCTAAAGTTAAGGAAACAGGTGCGGTCGTTGGAATTGGATTCGATGGCGATGCAGATCGAATAGGGATTGTTGATGGTGAGGGTAATTTCATTCTGGGTGATGAAATGATGTTAATTTTTGCCCGTGCAATTTTAAAGGATATTCCTGGAGCAAAAATAATTGGCGACGTTAAGTGTTCCGATCGACTGTACAACGATATTAATGCCAAAGGCGGCAAGGCAATAATGTGGAAGACCGGACACAGTTTAATTAAAAATAAAATCAAAGAAGAAAATGCTCCTTTCGGTGGTGAATTGAGTGGGCACATCTTTTTTGCAGATCGAAACTATGGATATGACGATGCTTTATATGCCGGGCTTAGACTGGTAGAGATTTTATCTAAAACAGGAAAAACTATTGGTCAGCTGTTAGAGGGCCTTCCCCCTGCCTTTAATACTCCTGAAATAAGAATCGATACCACAGAAGAAAAAAAGCACCTTATCGTCAATAGACTCAAAGAAAAATTCGCTAATGATACCAATGAATACAAAGTAAATATGCAGGATGGTGTGCGAGTATCTTTTGTGATGTTGCGCTATCTAGAGCCTGAATACTCAACCCGTTTTAGTTTTACGATACGAGCTGAAAATGATGCGGCTCTTTCTTAGAATACGTTCAGAATTCGAAGAGGTCGTCAATCCACTGTTATAGACGTTTATTTTAGATATTAATTGGGCTGTGGAGAAGGTTTCACAGCCTATGAAGCTCTGCTGAGCTCAGGCTACGATTTTCTCTTCGCTGTTTTGATAATATTCATTAATCTCATTTAAGAAATTTCTCAGTGTGATAACGCTTAAATTTTGAAACACTTTTCGCTTAATATTAAATTCTGTAAAGCCTTTTTCGATCATTCGATTTTTTTTGGCTTTCCAAGATAGTTCTGCTTTCTTTTAAATACATATAAAACTTTTCATTTTTTTCTAAATACAAGTAGACACAAAATCGGATTTTCTTACCTGGCATCAAATCATTTACATTGATGTTCACCATTCCTTTGTGTGTAGAAAGGGATTGCGGAAAAAATGTTTTCATCTTGGGAAAAAAGAAAGTCCAACTTCATTATTGCTATACGTTTAAAAGACAAAATTTACTTCTCTTATCAGACTAATCTATAAATTCAATTGGATCCAATGATATTTCTTCCGGCACATCGATTCCGAAGTCCAAATCTCGATCAGAAAACTGTTGAATCAATGATGATCTGAAGTCCAACGAAAAACTCTCATCGATATAATAGATGGAATGCCAACAATCAAATAACCACTGATCTTCGGCGAACGAACCAAAACTAATAGTGCCTTTTTGCCATGCCGATCTTGTTGTATACGAAGTTGTTGTCACAGCACGATTAAAGGCCTTCGTTGACCGCTTGTACAGTTCCTCTAAAAACCTGTTTCATTTTCAGAGTCTTCTTTTATTTTTTTCTGATTGAGTCGCTCTCATCTACTTTTCCCTGTTCCGTGAGCTTTCGCTGTCTTGTTGGTTTCCAGTAATTTATTTTGTTTCTTTAGGTTATCACGTTCTTCATCCGTGCTTTCTTTTAATGAGTTTCATGCGAATTGATTGCGCTTCATTGCCGTTTTACTAGCCTTATCTTCCTCTGAAAGTTCTTCGCCAAACGGCTGCTTTTACAGGTTCGAACCTGCGGACTTCTTACACATTGCCGAACTATTACCCGCATTCATTTGGCTTTCAGAGGGTGTCGTCGCCGCCTTCGAGACGGAGCGGCCGTTGAATCACTGGAGTCTGTTGAGCTTTCGTCATCTTCTTCTCTCTTTCTTCTTCCCAAAGGCAAATGTCCGGGGCCTTAACTCTGGGGCTTCTTGGTAACTCACTTGAATCCGAATTCCTCCCAGGCGGTTCAAACCCATCATCAAGGATCATCCGGATCCATGCAATTTGCCACGTAGTCATCCGTCTTTTCCTCTTGAGTGTGCATAAGGATCTTTCCAGCGCTGCAGCTCCGCCGACGGCTCGTTTTTTTGTAGCTTCGCGTACCCAGAAATTCTACTTTGGACTTTTTTCCATCCAACTTCCGCCACCCACTTGGTTTTGGGAATGTAATAGCGGGTCATAAAGTTATCGAACCCGTTTTTCTGAAACCGCTGTCTTCCTTTTGTTGAAAAAGCCCCGAGCCTGAGAAAGAGTCTTCCCAGATTTGAAAAATTTCCGCTGCTGACATTTGTTGAATCCAAATCATCAGTATTGTTGATAAGCCAGAAGTCTTGTTTCCGCTAATGTCGTCACCATGAAAATGCATTAAACCATTAACGTCGTTTTAGAACCTCTTCAATCTGAATGCTTCCGCTATCTCCCGTCAATGAGTCTCTGTCAGAAGATTCGTTGTCGACATTTTTCGTAAATTCCTGCGTGATAATTTTCTACACTTCTCGAATCGAAGGCTTTGACTTGATGAGAAGTTTTTCCAAACGTGTCTGGTTTTGGCCTCAATTAGTTTCTTCATCGTCAATGCGTTCATCATTTCGCCAACACAGTGACGACACGAGTATTCAATGTCTGGGCCAACAAACTAAGGTAGCATTGCCACTTTAGGGCCAGTTATCAACGCTTAGATGAGTACAGCGAGGAACTCTTTACTGCGGCTTGGATAGAGGCAACGATTTCACTTTAGAGGCAAGTGTGGGCCAACCTTCGAAAGGAAGTTGCCAGATTTCTCCTGAAACTTTCGCACATTTTTGCAGATGATTAGAATTGAAGTTCTTGCTCATCAGGAGGTATGTCCCTAAAATTTGCAGCGTTCGTCTTTTGACCGACATTTCTTCTTGTTTAAGTTCTTTTTTCTTTTCACTTTGCCATAAAATAAAATCATTTGTGATTCCTATCTATTTAATGGCTCGACCTAGCGATGTATTAACCAGAATTTGTCTAAATATTAATAACTCTCTAGATGAGATTTTTAAAAACCAAGACGGTGCAATATGAGACGATTTCTTTGTGGAAATCTCAATTAGAAACAAAAAAACCCCAGCAATTAAATGCTAGGGTTCTTTTTTTTTACCGCTCTAATAAAATTACAGTTTACCAGCAAGGTTAAACGCAATAACTAGTGCGTAAATAACAAGAGACTCAATAAGAACAAGACCTAAAATCATAGGTACAAACATGTTCTTTTGTGCTTGAGGATTTCGAGCAATCCCGTCCATCGCTGCGGCACCGATTTTACCTTGTCCAAGCGCACCACCAAGGGCCGCAACTGCGATTGCTAGTCCAGCGGACAAAGATCAATCCTTCTTCTCCACTACCCATGCTATCATTGGTCTGAGCGAGAGCAGGAATTGAACTCAGAAGACCTACCATAGCGAGCATAATTTTTGTTTTCATCTTTTTCTCTCCCTTAGTGATCGTGCGATATTGCCATTGATACATAAATCATGGTCAACATAGTAAAAACAAAAGCCTGCATAAAACAGACAAATAAACCCAAAAAGTAAAACACAACGGGAAGTACTGGTACCAAATCTAAAAAGATTCCCAATACCATATGGTCGCCCATCATGTTTCCTCTCAATCGCAATGCCAAACTAAATGGGCGCACGATATGAGAGATTAATTCAATAACTAGCATTAACGGTGCAATCCAGGTTGATTTGGTCCCAATAACTGCTTAGATAAGAGATGCCATGTTCTTTAAAGCCAAAGGTTGTAGATTAAAGGTAAAGAGCCCTATTCCTAATGTTGTATTAATATTGTCCGTTACTGAGTCATTCCGGGAACCAAGCCAAGTATGTTGTTGAAGAAAATAAAGAAGAAAATAGTGGCAAACATTGGAGCAAATTTTTCGCCCCTCTTCACCAACAACCATAACAGTTAGATCGGTGATAAACTCCGTAACAATTTCCAATATCTTTAAGAGAAAATTTGCTCAAGCTGGAACTATTGCAGCGTCTCCAGATCCAATGCCATTCGTCCAAGGACAGCAAAAAGCAAATAAGTAACATCGTTGCCAACAATAAAGTGGCAATGTGCATGTAGTGATGACCTACGCCTGGAAAGTAATTGCGTCCAATTAAAATGTGTCATTCCATCGCTTTTCAACTGCGTCTGGCGTCAAAAGCACGAGACTCAAAACCGCCAGAACCAAACTCGAAAAACCCACCAATAAGTCCAATTGGATTAAATCCTTTTTGGACAACTAGTTGATATAAAATCAGCCCTAAAATTGGCCATTTGAATACAATGATAGTAACGCTTAAGGCAACTCGTTTTTTGATAAATATGTTTTTTAACGCCCAACAAATAGGGAAATTCGCTAGGCTTAACAAGCTTCCAGCGATCACTTCGTTGCGCCAAGGTTCCAGCCACGGGACAAGGTAACAAAGGCAAATTGTGCATGTTGTTATTATCGCATGGGGAGCAAGCAGAGCCTTATAACTATTTAATATTATTATCTTGTTCGGGTCCACTTTCGTCCTCAAGTTGTGCCTGAAAACGTTTTAATAGCACAACAAAGTGAAAAACCCAGCTAAAAAAACAAACCATCAAAAGACCCGCGCTACCTAGTCCGTTTAACCCGAATTGCTTATCAAGTTTTTCACCAATGATTAAAGCTCCTATAACAAGGGCCGCCAACTCAAAACCTAAGCCAATGAAGATGTATAAACCTTTATTGTTCATCGGACTCGGCCCCGAGCACCCGGGAGGTTCTTTTTGCGAGCTTTTAAACGGGATACCTTTGTATCTATAAAAGTTGTGTCAGGAAAACTTTGGCGAAGTTCTTCCAATATAGAAATGGCCTTATCGAAATCTTTTAACTCTTCAAAACATACGGCCAAATTGATTTGAACGTTTTCCTTCACCGACCTTTCAGGAAACTCTTCTATAAGCTCCGTATAAACATCAATGGCATTTTTATGATCCTTAATTGTCAGCAAAATATTTCCTTTAAACAATAAGACCTGAAACCGATCATCTTCTGTGAGGTCCATCTTTAGGATGTCCTCTACTTCAACTTTTGCTTGATAAAATTTATTTAAATTAAAGTAGGATTTAGCGACATATATTTGGTATTGGGTCTTTTTTGAAAGGTCAGTTTCCAGTTTAATAAGTTTGTTAAATTCTTCAATGGCACGGCTGTAATCTTGTACGCTGTCGAACAAAAGCCTCGCTAATTGGAGTTGATAATTTTTGACTTGGTTTTGATCTTGCGACTTTATGATGAGAAATTGATATAAGTTAATTGCCTCATCATAATATTTCATATCCTCTGCAAGTAAAATTGCGGCCTTTTCAGCCGCTTTCATAGCGATAGGCGAATCCGGATTGCGCTTTAATACTCTTAAATAGTACTTTCTAGCGGTGGAAAAATCTTTTTCTTTAAAGGCTCGTTCAGCTCTATTATATTCTATTTGGGTAGAAGAAAAATCACAACCCGAAAAAAAACATAAAAATAGAGCGAACGCAAAAGCCTTAATCATAATAGTAAAAGACTACTCATCATCATCTTCTTGATCAAGAACTGCCACACCGGTCACTCGCTCGCCAGAGTTAATATTGATCAAGCGCACTCCCTGTGTGTTTCTGCCAAATGTTGAGATGTCCGAACACTTCATACGAATTGCCTGGCCCTCGTTTGTAGTAATCATAAGGTGCTGATCTTCTCGAACCAATGTGGCAGCAACGACCTTACCCACTTTGGCAGTAGTTTTTTGCGTAATTATACCTACACCGCCTCTACTTTGAACTCGATACTCATCAATAGGTGTACGTTTTCCGTACCCACCTTCTGTGACAATTAAAATCGTGTCTTTACAATCTTTTGGGATGATAGACATGCCGATAACAGTGTCTTCTTTCCCTAGAGTAATTCCTTTTACACCACGAGCTGTTCTTCCCATGCCCCGTACATCACCTTCGTCAAACCGAATAGACATACCTTCTTTTGTGGCAATAAACACGTCGGAGCTACCAGAGCTTTGCTTTGCCTCTATGAGGTTATCTTCAAGGTCAGTAGTTAGAGCAATTAAACCCGATGGTCTCGGTTTAGAAAAATGATTCAGCGCTGTTTTCTTGATAATACCGTTCGAGGTCAGCATAACAATAAATCCGTTAGCATCTTCGCCTTTGGCAAAATCTCTTATTGGCAAAATCGCCTGGGCTTTTTCACCACCAGATAAATTGACCACATTTGCTATGGACTTTCCTCTAGCCGTTCTAGAGCCTTGAGGTAATTTATGGACCTTTGTCCAATACACCTTCCCGCGATCACTAAATGTTAAAATTGTTGTGTGGGTGTCTGCTGCAAAAATCTTCCAAACATAGTCCTCGTCACGAGTTTTAGCTCCCTTTAATCCCTTACCGCCTCTTTTTTGAAGTCGATATTCATCAATAGGGATACGTTTGATAAACCCAGTGTGAGTCATCGAAACGATCATTTCTTCATTCGCTATCAAATCTTCGTCTTCTGTTTCTTCTTCAAGAGATTCGATTCTGGTGCGGCGTGGAGATGTAAATTTTTGTTTCACTTCATTAAGTTCTTCAACAATGATTTTATAAATTTCATTTACATCACCGAGAACCATTTTTAGCCACTCAATTTGTTTAACGAGTTCTTCTAGCTCATTGAGTATTTTTTCTTGTTCTAGACCGGTTAATCTTTGCAATCGCATTTCTAATATGGCTTTCGCCTGTTCTTCACTAAACCCAAAACTATCAATCAAGTTTTGTTTTGCTATCAAAGTTTCTTTAGAAGCTTTGATCTTAGCGATAATGGCATCAATTTGATCAAGGGCCTTTTTCAAACCTTCTAAAATATGGGCTCTAGCTTCTGCCTTCTTTAATTCAAAAATACATCGTCGAGTGACAACATCGCGTCTATGTTCAACAAAAGCCTCTAGCATTGCTTTTAGGTCAAACATTCTAGGTCTGTTTTTTGAGTCAATTGCCAACATTATGATGCCGTAACTGACTTGCATTTGAGTAAATTTATAAAGCCTATTTAATATAACTTGTGCGTTTTCACCCTTTTTAAGGAATATAACAATTCGCATTCCTTCTCTCGAAGATTCATCGCGAATGTCTGAAATTCCTTCGACTTTTTTATCTCGAACTAGAGCAGCAATACTCTCAATGAGTTTCGCTTTATTCACTTGATAAGGTATTTCTGTAACAACAATCAGTTCACGATCTTTGTTGTGTGGAACAATTTCTGCTACAGCTCGAATATTAATAACACCACGGCCTTTTTTGTAGGCTGAATGAATCCCTTGTGTTCCGGCGATAATTCCGCTCGTTGGAAAGTCCGGACCTTTAATAAAGCCCATGAGTTCATCAATTGTCGTCTTCGGATTTTCAATGAGGTGGATTGTACCATCTATGAGTTCATCCAAATTATGTGGAGGAACGTTGGTAGCCATACCCACAGCAATTCCGGAGCTACCATTGGCAAGAAGATTCGGAAATTTTGCCGGTAATACTGTTGGTATCATCAATGAATCATCATAGTTCGGCTGAAATTGAACCGTATCTTTTTCAATATCTTTAAGAAGCTCCTCTGAAAGACGAGTCATTCTCACTTCGGTATAACGTTGAGCTGCCGGAGAGTCGCCATCAATAGAACCAAAGTTTCCTTGGCCATCAACAAGAGGGTAACGCAGCGAAAAGTCTTGGGCCATTCGAACCATTGAATCATAAACAGCCATATCACCATGAGGGTGGTATTTACCTATAACATCACCCACGATACGAGCAGATTTTTTATAGGGCTTATTGTAAGAGTTCCCTAAATCATTCATCGCGTACAATATTCGGCGGTGAACAGGTTTTAATCCGTCTCTAACATCCGGTAATGCTCGCCCAACGATAACACTCATTGAGTATTGCATGTAGGCTTCGCGCATTTCTTTATTAATATCGACTTTCGTTACGTCGCTTGGGGTATTCATTTCTTCCATCTCTAATTACACCTTTAAATTTAACGTTAAGGTTTTATACGTCCAGTTCGCCAACAAGAAGTGCGTTATCTTCAATAAATTTTCTACGAGGTTCAACTTGATCTCCCATGAGAACCGAAAATGTTTCATCAGCTTCCATCGCATCATTAATGTTAACCTGTAGTAGTGTGCGATTATCCGGATTAAGCGTAGTCTCCCACAGTTGTTCTGGATTCATTTCGCCCAATCCCTTATATCGCTGTACGTAAATGCCTCTCTTAGAGCTCTCAATAACCTCATCACAGAAATCGAAATAATCATTAAACTCCTTTGATTCCTCGTTATCTTTTACTTTTATTGGCAAAGTAAAAGTCGAAGAAAACTCGGACCAAAGTTTTTTCATATCTTTCCATTGTGAACTATCAGTGATGTCCATAGAAAACTTTGAATACTGCCTATGTCCAAATTTTGTTGAGCTAACAATCATAGAGTAAGCGTTATTTTCTTTATCTTCATCAACCTGAACAGAGACTTCGGCCACACCTAATTTTGGATTCTCTTTCGCCCACTTAGCATAATCATCAATTTTCTTTTTTATAGCAGCTTCGTCTTTTAGCAATTCTGCAAAAGAAACTTTAGACGTCAGCAAATAAATTAAGAGATCTCTGTCGTATTTTGCAGAAAGGGCTTTTAACATTTTGTCTGTTTTTTGAATATTTAATATTAGCTGCTTTAACTCTGATTCAGTAGTTCCATCTTTCAGGTTAATAATCTTTGTGTTGGTTAATCCACTGTTTAGCAAATACTCTGTCAATGCAGCTTCATCTTTTAAATAAATCTCTGACTTACCTTTTTTCACTCGATACAACGGTGGCTGCGCAATGTATACATATCCGTTTTCAACAATTTCAGGCAATTGGCGATAAAAAAATGTGAGCAGCAAAGTTCTAATGTGTGATCCATCCACATCCGCATCTGTCATGATAATGATTTTATGGTATCGGATTTTTTCAGCATTGACGTTATCTTTACCAATTCCTGTTCCCAGTGCTGAAATCATCATTTTAATTTCATTGTTCGATAGCATTTTGTCGAAACGCGCTTTTTCAACGTTTAAAATTTTACCTCGCAAAGGAAGAACGGCTTGAGTTTTTCTGTCTCGAGCCTGCTTAGCGCTTCCACCTGCCGAATCACCCTCAACCAGGTATAATTCACAGAGCGCAGGATCCCTCTCTTGGCAGTCTGCCATTTTACCTGGCAATGAACCGCTATCCAGAGCTGTCTTTCTTCTCGTAAGGTCTCTTGCTTTTCTTGCTGCTATTCGTGCACGAGCCGAGTCCACACACTTTCCGATAATGCTTTTTGATACCGAAGGATTCCTATCAAAGTAATCACCTAGTTTTTCATTTACTAGTGATTCAACAATACCCTTAACTTCCGTATTGCCTAATTTGGTTTTTGTTTGGCCTTCAAATTGTGGCTCACCTACTTTTACACTAACAACAGCGGCTAAACCTTCACGGATATCATCACCATCTAAATTTGCTTTTAGATTTTTTAACAGGTTCTTACTCTGTGCATATGAATTGGTCGTTCGAGTGAGAGCACCCCTAAAACCAATTAAATGAGTCCCACCTTCTATGGTGTTAATATTATTACAATATGTGTAGACGGATTCAGAATAAGAATCGTTCCACTGCATAGCCACTTCAACTTCTACATTGTCTTTTGACCCTTTGAAGTAAATGACATCGCTGTGCAGAGATTTTTTCGACTCATTCATAAACTTTACAAACGCAGCTATTCCGTCTGCAAATTGAAAATGTTCTTCTTTATCGGTTCGCTCATCTTTTAAGGTAAAGTGTAGGCCCGCATTTAAAAACGCCAGTTCTCTAAAGCGTTTAGCTAAAGTCGCAAAATCAAATTTAATATCTTCAGCTTTAAATATTTCTCGATCTGGCTTGAAGGTCGTCTTGGTACCTGTTCGCGTTGTTTCACCAACCGCTTCCAGGGGTCCAATTGGAATACCTTTTTCATAACTTTGTTTCCAAACTTTTCCATTTTTTCGAACTTCAACTGAACAGCTGCTCGAAAGCGCGTTCACTACTGAAGCCCCCACTCCATGCAAACCACCCGATACTTTATAGGTGTCTGAATCAAATTTTCCGCCGGCATGCAAAACAGTCATAACAACTTCAAGAGCTGAACGACCATCTTTATGTACATCAACTGGAATGCCTCGAGCATCATCTTCAACTGTAATGGATTCGTCGGGATGAATGGTGATAATAATGTTTTTGCAAAAACCAGCCAAAGATTCATCTACAGAATTGTCGGTAATTTCATATACGAGATGGTGAAATCCTCGAGCCCCGGTATCACCAATATACATCCCGGTCTTTTTCTCACCGCCTCTAAGCCTTCTAGGACCTGTATCGAACTGGCGTCATAATCTTTTGTACCTGCACTCACTTCTACCTGCTGTCCTTCTGACACTGCTTATTCCTTTCTAACCTTGAGGAATGATTTGTCCTTCTTGGATTTCAAACACTGAAATCGTTTTGTCTGAATTGTTATCAAAGCGAAAAGACAGATCTGTTGTTGTGATAAAATTTGCGCCTCGATCTGTCTTAAAAACGCCACTAAATGGGTGCGTTTTCCTCGTCTAATTCAGACAGAACATCATCTAACATTAACAGCGGATAGTCATTAAAAACGTGGTTAAATTCGATGATTTGAGCCATTTTAAAGGCTAAAATTAATGCCCTTTGTTGACCCTGTGAACAGTAGTATCTGGAGTCCTCGCCAAACATTAAAAATTGTATGTCGTGTTTATGCGGTCCCACGAGAGAAAGACCTGAATCGAGCTCTGCTTTGTGTAACTCCTCAGCTCTTTCAATGATCATTTCTCGGATGAGGTTCGGAGTCGCATGCATCACTGAATGGGAAGACATTTGATAATCCACTGAAATATCCACATCTTGGCGATTAAATATTTTTTGAATGGCCTTCGAGAATCCCGGCTGAAGCTTTTTTAGGGCTGATATGCGATTTATTGTGAGTTCTGCTGCTACTGGAAAATACAGCTCGTTTATGGAAGCCAGAACGGCCTTCTTGGATTCGATCGAACCTTCCGTCAGCTTAATATCACGTAAAACTTTGTTTCTTGATTTTAACAACCTGCGAAATTTTTGAATCAGTGAGGCTTGTTTTGGGTCTAAAAGCACAAGCCAGTCATCAACAAGAATTCGTCTCTCTTCGGGTCCGTTTTTGATAGAGTTGAGTGATTCTGGACTAAAAAGCACTACCGGGAATTCTTTAACCAATTGGGTGCTCGTTATTCGTTTATTATTACGTAAATAAGTTTTTCTTGAGCCCTCTAGTTTAACTTTTAAATCGTCTTCCAAATCGCCAGATGAAACCCGTAAATGTGCAAAACCCTGTGGTGATTGTGTATGATTTTCGCGATGTAAATAGGAATCTGTTTTTGTTGGGCGAAAACTCTGTCCGCGAGTGAGCAAGTAAATGGATTCAATGAGGTTGGTTTTTCCCTGTCCGTTTTTACCAACAAAAACATTTACCCCTGCGCCTAATTGCACACGGAGGTTTTTAAAATTTCGAAAGTTATGCAGCTGCAATTGCTTAACGAGCATAATCCCCATTTCTAACAGGATTATCCACAATCTTCATTGGGTGAACCAAAAAAAATATCAAAAATCTAAATCCTCATAGGCATTACAACACAAGTGTAATCTCTGTCTTTTTCTGGTTTTACTAAACCCGGAGAAAGTTGGTCATTCATTTCAAGTGTGATTGATTCTTCACTTATAGAGCTGAGCGCATCTAAAATGTATTTAGCATTAAACCCTATTTTAAAATCATCACCACTATAATCGATATTGATTTCTTCTTTTGCATCACCCATTTCAGGATTGTTTGAGGAAACCTGCATCTTACCGTCTGATAAAGAAAAAGTGACACCTTTTGATTTTTGATTCGAGAGCAACGACACTCTTTTAAGAGTGGAATACAGTTCGTCTTTTCTCACTTTTATGGATTGTTTAAGTGATTGTGGAATAAGTTGTTGATAGTTGGGATATTTACCTTCTATCAATCGAATCATTAAAACTGTTGAGCCTGTTTTTACAATTAATTGTGCTCCTTCAATGGCCATTTCAAAGGAGTCTTCTTTCCCTTCAATGATTTTTCGGATTTCGTTTAGACCTTTGCGAGGAATAATAACTCCTTGTCCACTAAAGCCCACGAGCTTATCCCCAATTTTTCGGTCGATCACTGAAAGACGATGTCCGTCTGTCGCTACCATTCGAAAAGTGTTGTCCCCATTTTCCACAGAGTTTTCAAAATAAACTCCATTCAAGTGGTATCGAGTTTCGTCGTTGGAAACACTGTAAATTGTTTTTTCAATCATTTCAGAAAATGTTTTTGCATTAAATTGAGTGAACTCTTTAGTGTTATATGTGGGAAAAACTGGGTATTCATCTGGACTAATACCAACAATATTAAATTCAGAAGTACCTTTTGTTAATTTCATCCAGTGGTTGGGAAGTGTTTCAATTTGAAGTTCACCTGATGGAAGCTCTTTAACAATATCAAATAAGCTTTTTGCATTAACAGCTGATCTACCGGCTTCAATAATTTCTGCTGGAACTGAATCCGTGAGGCTTACTTCGAGGTCCGTTGAAAAAAGAGTCAACTGCCCATCTTTAGCTTCTAATAATACGTTTACTAAAATCGGCATGGTGTTGCGTTTCTCAACAATATTTTGTGATCTTGCTTAGAGCTGAGAAAAGTCTTTCTGCTCAATTTTTACTTTCATGATCTATCTCCCATATATACTTATTCTTTTTATATTAATAAATAAGTAGTAGTAGTAGGGGGTGTTTAAAACCCGTTTTACTAGATAAATATTTAAAAACACTAATGTTTTCTTGTGGAAAACCCTTTCCCTTTATCCCCCTCTATGCAGACCTAAAATGGGGGTAATTTTTCATCAACAGCTTATCTTCATTACTTTCAACAACTTTATCCACAATCCCAATTCACAGCCCTGTGATATTGTGGATACGCATCTCTATGTCCTCGATATCTCTCTTCAAATCGGCATCTTTACTCTGTAGAAAATCAACCCTTTTAAGAGCATTCATCACTGTAGTGTGATCTTTACCACCAAAAGAACGACCTATATCTACGAGGGATTTATCCATATGTTTTTTGATTAAATACATAGCAACCTGCCGAGCGACGACTAATGGTTTTGTTCGACCTTTTGATCGCAAGTCAGGAACTCGAACATTAAAATGTTGTGCGCAAAGTTTCTGGATTTCTTCCACGGTGATCGTACTGGTGTCATCATGAGTAGCCAAAACCTTTTTAACCAAATCCAAGTTAATATCTAAACCCTGAAGCTCTGAGAACATTTTAACTTTATTGAGGTTACCCTCTAGCTCACGGATCGAGCGTTTTGAAATTCGAGCAATATAATTTATGATGTCATGGGAAAGACGAAGTGCTTTTCTCTCAGCCTTGTAACGTAAAATTGCAACTCGAGTTTCGATATCGGGCATTTGAATGTCGGCAATTAAACCCCACTCGAGTCGCGTTCGGATGCGATCCTCTAAACCTTTGATATCTTTAGGCATTCTGTCGCTCGCCACAACCACTTGTCGGCCCTTTTCAAGGAAGTCGTTGAGGGTATGGAAGAACTCTTCTTGTACAGCTTCACCCCGTCCTAAAATTTGAATGTCATCCATCAACAAAATTTCGCAGCGATCGCGGTATTGTTTTCTGAATTTATCCATCTCATGTCGTCGAATGGAGCTAATACACTCGTTCAAAAAGCGTTCAGCAGAGACATACATGATTCGAAGTTGAGGCTGGCCCAATCGAATTTGATTACCCACTGCATTTAATAAGTGAGTTTTACCCATACCTGTTGGACCACATATAAATAGAGGGTTGTAATTTTCAGAACCCGGATTCTCCGCTATAGAATATGAGGCGGCATGCGCAAATTCGTTGTTTCGCCCAACAACAAAAGTCGAAAACGTGTAATCGGGATTTAAAATGTCTCGACTTGAGACGCTATCCAGCTTTTTCACCTGGGGAGCCGTCGGGTTTGGCACCATAACCTGCTGATTTTGTTGAATATTTTTTGCTGCAGATTCAAATAAATCGGGCTGGTGATCAGGGTTGTCTATAGGAGCATCAAAAGGTTCCCCAGTTACGACAAACTCTACTTCAAATGGATTGTTATAAATAGCTGAAATTTCAGAACAAATACGATCCAGAAGATTTTGGATGATCCAAAATTTATGGAGATCCGTGGGCACCCCAATCCGAAAACAGCGAGTATGTTGGCGATCTTCAATACTTAATATAGATGTGGGTTCAAACCAATGTTTTAGGAGCTGGTTTTTGGAATTTTTACCATTTAAATTGGTCTTCACCTGTTCCCAAAACATCTGAGCTTCGATCACGTTTCCCTGAAGAAATGTGGATATGTGGTTATGTGGAAAAGTCGAGCAACACGTAGCATAGGGCAAATAAATGTTCAACAACTTGACTGGAGGATTCAGGATATGCTTGTATGTGTCGAATTATCAGGTGTGGCCTGATGAGTTAAAAAGACGTAAACGCTGTCGTGATAAATTGAGAAGGTACTGTACCTCGTAGTTTGGAGAGGATGAAATGAAAAGAACATTACAGGTTTCTAGAAAAAGACGTAAATCAACACATGGTTTTCGTAGTCGTATGGCTACTAAAGATGGACAACAGGTCCTTTCCCGTCGTCGAGCTAAAGGTCGAAAAAGATTATCAGTGACTACAGGTGGTAAATAATCAGCAAAGGCTTCAGCCACTTAAGTTTCGCAAAGACTTTCTTACTTTTAAAAAGCGTAGGAAAACGAGTCTATTTCGAAAACTGGTTGGTGGCTATCTTTGCTCCATCTGTTGATTCCTTCCTACTCGGATGCACAAATACCAAAAATATGTAGGTAATGCTGTGCTGAGAAATAAAATCAAAAGATGGACAAAAGAGATAATGCGAAAACACCTGAAAAAAGGTTCTGCAGCGCAGGTGCGAATCAACATTATCTTAAGAAAACACGATAAACAGTTTTTTAAGAATTTGACGTATGATGAATACAAACGAGCCATCGAGTACATACTTAAAAGAACAAACACCTAACGCTATTGGCGCCATAGGTATGGTTTTACTATTTTTAGTTAATGTCTATCGAATATTTTTATCAGGAATTTTCGGTGGAGTCTGTCGGTTTCAACCCACCTGCTCCAAGTATGCGCTAGAAGCGTTTTCTAATCACACCACTCTAAAAGCTTTAAAACTCACACTAAAACGTTTGGCAAAATGCCATCCCCTGGGAAGCTTCGGTTATGATCCTGTCCCGGAAACCTTAGAAAAGGAATAAGGAATGAGTCAGAATCCAAATGATAGTCAAAATTTTATGGATCCTAAAACTCTAATAGCAATCGTATTAAGTGGTTTGTTATTTGTGGGGTGGAACAGTTACTTAAAATCTAAATACCCACAACCTGAAAAGAAGGTTGTATCTGAACAAGTTGCAGAGGAGAGTGAAACCTTCGTCGAATAATTCCTGGAGAAGCTGCGCCAACAAGGGCTCAAAATGACCCAGCTGAATTGAGTAAAGCAGTTAACCAAAATAGCGAATTTACGGCTAACCAAGAAAGCCTTTTACACTTTGATGATGAGTATTGGAGTTTTGATTTTTCCTCAAAAGGTATGGGGATTAAAAATCTTAAATTAAAAAAATATTTTGATAGAGATAAAAACCCAAAATCAATTGGGACAACGGATGGCTTATTGCCGTTTGCAACCACATTGTCGGGTCGCAGACAACCGCTCGATTTTAAAATTAACAGAGTGGGAGAATCTGGATTTGTGGGTGTTGCTCAGGTTGACGGCTTGAAGGTAACCAAAACGATTAATGTAAATTCAGAAACTTACACGTTTGATACGAAAGTGACGGTATCTGGAGCTGATGATAATTTTATCGGCGTTCAAACTTTCATGTCAGAGCCCTTGCAAAACAAATCAGGTGGTGGATTTTTAAGTCTCAACAGGTTTGATACCCAAGAGTTTTTTATCTCCTACGGTACAGAAGAAGACCGAGAGTTAATTATAAGTGAAGAGCCAAAAAATAATAATTACTCAGGTGTGGCCTCTGTCTCAGTTGGAGAGCAGTACTTTGCTCAAGCGCTCATTGACCAGTCAGATGTTTTACCTGATGCAAAAACTAAAGTTGATATCAATGAGGGACTTGCGCTTGCGACGGTGGACTACCCATTCGTGAATAAAAACAAAGATTTTAATGTTTCTTATGTTGCCTACATGGGACCTAAATCATTCTCCGTTCTTGAGCAGGTTAATAGCTCACTATCAAGTATAATAGACTTTGGCTGGTTTTCGTTTTTAGCAAAGCCAATACTCTCACTTCTGAAGCTGGTTCATGAAGTTTTCGAAAACTGGGGCGTATCCATTATCATATTAACAATACTTGTTAGGCTGGTGATATTACCTCTACATATGCAATCTTATAAATCAATGAAAAATATGTCTAAGGTAAGCCCCTTGATTAAGGAAATTAATCAAAAATATAAAGACGATGTTCAAACTAAAAACCAAAAATTAATGGAAGTTTATAAAGAGAATAAAATTAACCCACTGGGCGGGTGTTTGCCTATGTTGCTTCAGTTTCCTGTGTTCATAGCTCTATATCAGGTGTTGGGTAACAGTATTGAATTGTATCAAGCCCCATTTATATTGTGGGTAGATGATCTTAGCATGAAAGATCCTTATTACGTTTTGCCGGTACTTATGGGTATTACAATGTTTATACAAATGCGCATCACTCCATCTACGATGGATGAAATGCAAAAAAAGGTAATGATGGTCATGCCGATTATGTTTAGTATTTTTATGTTGGCCCTACCAAGTGGTTTAACCTTATATATTTTTATAAGTGGTTTGTTTGAATAGTTCAACAATACCTAATGAGTGACAGAACTGAAGTTAACGAAGCAAAATCTTAATGTAATTAAGCCTTAGTATTAAAAGAGGAGAATAAAATGGGTGGAATTCTAAAAAAACTTTTTGGTGGAAAAAAAGAAGATGGTGAAAAGATCGACGATATTATCGAAGACACAGTCATAGGTATTATTGAACATGGCGGTTTTGAGTTAAGTTACGAAATTAAAGTTGCAGAAGATGACTCTAGTGTTGAAGTTGAATTATTTGGAGAAGATGACGAATATTTGAAAGAGAAGGATGGCCAGCTGTTAGATGCGATACAACTATTGTTAACCCGAGTAGTACAGCATCAGATCCAAGACTCAAAAGTGGCCATAATGGTTGATAGCGATGGTTTCAGACAACAGGCAAACCAAGCGTTGATTAAGCTAGCGGAAAAACTTAAAGGCATTGCACTTAAAAAGGAAAAATCGGTTTACTTTAGGGCTTTACCTCCTAAGGATCGAAAGGTGATTCATCAGTATCTTTCAGAAGATTCTCGAATTAAAAGCCACTCGGTTGGTGATGGATTGTATAAAAAGATTAAAATTTACCCTGCCAATGCAGCGAAAAAATCTGACGCCGAGGCAGCACAGACCTCGAGTTAAATATGTTTTCACTTGAAAGGGACCACGATACCATATGTGCCGTAGCCACGGCTCCGGGTGTTGGTGGGATCGCAGTCATTCGCCTTAGTGGAAGTATTGCTGATCAGGTTATTCGTAAGTCTTGCCCTTTCATTCCCAATCCGACGGAGAGCCATAGGGTCTACTATGGCTTTTTAATCGACCCAATAAGCTCAGAAGAAGTGGATGAAGTTTTGGTAACGTACTTCCAAAAAGGGAAGTCATTTACCAACGAGGAAACTTATGAAATTTCCTGTCATGGTGGACAGGTAGTAAGCCAGAACATTTTAGATATACTAATTCAGTCTGGCGCTCGCTTAGCTGAACCAGGAGAATTCACTTATCGCGCATTTATGAGTGGTCGAATTGATTTAGTACAGGCTGAAAGTGTACTTCAACTCATAGATAGCCAATCAAAAAAATCGGCCAGACTATCCCTGCGACAGTTAAAAGGTCAGCTCTCAAACCAACTGAGGGTCATTGAGACGGAAATGACGGAAATTTTAGCTCACTTAGAAGCTAATATCGATTTTGCCGCTGAAGACATTGAAATAAAGAGCAATTTGTATCTATCTGAAAAAGCGTCTGCAATAGAAACCCAATTGGCTGAGTTGCTAAAAACTTATCAGCAGGGTCGGATTATAAACTCTGGATTGAAAGTAGCTTTGATTGGGCTACCAAATGTAGGGAAATCCAGTTTGATGAATACATTGGTTGGCGAGGAACGGGCAATTGTCACGGATGTGCCTGGGACCACCCGGGATATTGTTGAGAGCCGCACTTTAATTAATGGGGTTGTCGTAGAGTTTGTCGATACGGCAGGCCTTCGATCAACAGAAGACAAAGTGGAAAAACTAGGAATCCAAAGGACTCAGGTGGCTTTACGTGAAGCGGATTTGGTTTTTGTGGTTGTGGATTTGGCTTGCCCGGCCCTGCCGGAGCTTCAATATTTTGATGGATTAGATGATCAACAATTTATCCTTGTGGGTAATAAGTTGGATCTTTTGCCTGGCGGAAAAGGCCCCCGTCACTCCTAAAACCTATTTTAGAGGAGCTGAGTAGAGTTGAGGAAAAGCTTGCAAATACAGAGGCTTACTTTGTGTCAGCTAAGGACTCTAGCTCATTGGTTCCCTTAGAAAGAAACTCGAAGAGCTCACCAGTAGAGAATTTTCAGAGTCTTCCGCCACACTTAGCCAAGCGCGACATTTTGATTTACTTTCTAAATGTCATCAGCTCGTAAAGACATCTATAGAATTGCTCATTAAAGATGAAAGCCCCGACATGATTGCACTAGAGCTTCAAAGCGCGTTGAAGTGCCTTTTGAAGTTTTGGGAAAACGTTTTGATGATGAAGTGATGGATCAGTTTTCGGCAATTTTGCCTAGGAAAATAAAATGGAATTGTATGATGTGATAGTTGTTGGTGCTGGTCATGCTGGTGCCGAAGCTGCGATGGTTGCCGCCCGAATGGGCGCGCGAACATTAATGATCACTTACGGTTAGACACAGTGGGTTTTATGAGCTGTAACCTCTATTGGCGGTTTAGCTAAGGGCCACATGGTCAAAGAGATCGACGCCTGGGTGGGGAATGGGCAAAGGGCCGATTTTTCTACAGTTCAATTTAAAAGATTAAATGCCTCAAAAGGGCCAGCTGTTCGAGGAAGCCGTTCGCAATGCGATAAGTCTGTATATTGTGATTACATGGGAAACTTAGTCCAGCACTATCAAAATCTCTCAATTTTAAAAGGCGAGGCTCAGTCCCTATTGATTGAAAACGATAAAGCCAGCGGAATTCGACTGAAAGACGGTAGTGAAATTAGGCAAAGTCAGTAATACTGACCACGGGGACTTTATGCGTGCCGTAATGCATATCGGTCATCAACGAATTGAGGGCGGTCGAGTTGGTGAACAAAACACAGTGGGAATTTCTGATCAGCTGGATGATTTTGGTTTTAAAGTTACTCGCTTAAAAACAGGAACCCCTCCCCGTTTAGATCGCAAATCTATTCAATGGGAAAAAACTGAAATTCAGTGGGGCGACGATCAATTTTTGCCATTTAGCTACCGTAGCCCAGCACAGATGCGATTGGATCGACTCCCCTGTTATCTCAGTTATACCAACGAACAAACCCATGAGATAATTAGAAATAATTTAGACAAGAGCCCTATGTTTAGTGGGGCGATTGAGGGAATCGGCCCCCGATATTGCCCTTCGATCGAAGACAAGATTACCCGGTTTTCAGATAAACCAAGACATCAGACTTTTTTGGAGCCAGAAGGTCACAATACCGACTCTATATATTTACAGGGGATCTCCACTTCCCTACCCGAAGATGTTCAATACGAATTTCTACGGACCATTCCGGGTCTTGAAAATGTAAAGTTGCTTAAGCCAGGTTACGCAGTGGAGTACGACTTTATCGAGCCCACTCAAATTTGGGCTACGCTAGAAACACGAAAAATCGAAAACCTGTTTTTAGCCGGGCAAATTAACGGTACGAGTGGATACGAAGAAGCTGCTGCGCAAGGTCTCATGGCCGGCATTAATGCCGTCCTAAAAATAAGAGAGTCTGAGCCACTTATTTTAGGTCGTGACCAGGCTTATATAGGTGTGTTGATCGATGACTTGGTGACGAAAGGTACCAAAGAGCCCTATCGCATGATGACTTCTCGTGCAGAGTTCAGGATGGTGCTCCGTGAAGACAATGCCCTTGATCGACTTTCTGAAATTGGATTTTCCGTGGGCAGTTTAAAAGACAAAGATTACCAATTGGCGAATTCTATCTTGAAGAAAAGACGTAGTTTTAAAAAATCCCTTGAATCCACTCAAATTACGCCGACTCAAAGAACCCAGGAAATTCTCATAGAACTCAACACCCCGGTTCTTATAAAGCCCATGTGTCTCAATGAGATACTGCGACGCACCGAAATCAGCTGTTCAGATATGATACGGTTCGGCATTGAGGTGCCAGATCAGTTTCAGGTGTATGAGCCCGTAGAAATAGATATCAAGTATGAGGGTTATATAAAAAGGCAGCTCGAAATGATAAACCAGGCCAAAAGGCTTGAACAAATGCTTATTCCTGCCGATATAGAATACTCAGGAGTGAAAGGCTTATCCCGGGAAGAGGTAGAAAAGCTCTCTACCATTTGTCCCAGGACTTTAGGGCAGGCACAAAGAATTTCAGGGTTAACCCTTCAGCGATACAAGCGTTATTAGTACACCTGAAGAGCAAACGGAACGTTAGCGGGGGAATCCGGTGATATAAAAGAAATGGAATTCCGATTAGTCAGGATTCAGATATTACAGGATATCCAGAGTGAGTCATGGAAAGAGTATTCAGGTGTCAGCACCCCCAATGGCGAGTTGATGAATGGTTTTGCAGAAACCCATACGCCAGAGACCCTAGACCAATTAAAAGATATTGGGAACTCATCTCGAGTACAACCGAAAAATTAATCTCATTAGTGACAATACAAATGCCGACGAAGTTCACTTCGCAGACAGCATCATTGCCTATGAGGCATTTAAAGATTTAAATAATTCGGAAGTTGTATGATATTGGGTCAGGAAATGGCTTTCCAGGATTGGTATTTTGCTATCTTAACACCAGATATGTTTTGGTTGATAAAGACGTCAGAAAAAATGAGGTTCAAAATTGTGCCAAACTTAAACTGACTAACTGTGAGGCGATTTGCACACCTTGTGGAGAGCATGGCAGAAGAGAGTATTCACATAGCCATCTCTAGAGCCGCTGCTCCATTGGGCCGGTCGTTGGTCCAGCTCAGGTCTAAATTTGTTTCTGGAGGACAATATATCAACTTAAAATGGCGGATGCTTGGTCCAATGAAGTTTCACAACTCCCCGTCAGAAGTTTGTAAATTTTGGGATCAAAAGCTGATCGGCGCCTATGATTTCGGATTCCGCCGTAGATATTATATTTTAGCTTCGATTCGAACTTGATAGTCAATGTTCCACGTGGAACATTGGATATCCATGATTATTCATCAGGTACTTTGTAATCTTTAGGGTCATAGTTGGGATTTCCCTTGAATCTTTGGAGACGGCCCCAGTTCAAATCTACACTGACCAGCTTCTTATTAATCATATAATGTTCGAATTCTTCTGGCCAAGGCGCCTGCTGTGCGCGAGCTATTTTATAGGCCCTTCTTGCCTCGTACATTCTTCTATCCCTGCAGATGCGCAAATACCTCACTTTTTCAGTATTCTACAATTTGTGACTTCCGTTTTTTAATATCTTTTCTAGAAGCCACTCTTTGGGGAGAGTGGGGAAGGGTGGTTTTGAATTTTCTAGGGATTCTTTCAAATATCCCTCGTATTCTTCTAGCAGGGCAGCCGAAGCATCGTACTCTTGTTTCAAATCGAGATAAATGGGATCCCTCAATTCCGGATTTGGATCTTCGTTTTCACAGCCTGCAGATAAAAACACACAGACAAGACATAATAGCCTTGTACATTTTCTTTTAGTAGCATTTTATCTGTGTTCTTTTGTTCCACGTGGAACATTTCGGTAGAAACTGGCCCAAAATTGGAGTCCAGTTTCAGTCAAAGGCCAGAAGCAGCCGTTTTATGGAGGAGAGAGCATGTCGAGAGTGATTTGGCAAACCAGAAGGGTGGAGTGGGAAAAACGACGTCGGTCCAGTGGCAGCGGCATTGGCGTCGCTAGGGCGCAAGGTTCTAATTGTGGATATGGACCCTCAAAGGAAACGCCTCCAGTGGATTGGGCGTGAAAAGGTATGAAAATCAAGATGGGAACGCATATCACGTGTTAATTGGTGAAAAAACCATCTCAAAACAGTTTCAAAAAACAAAATTAGACAATTTATATGTGAGCGGCTAACCCGGATCTAGTACGAAATTGAACTGGTAGACATGCCGCAAAGGGAATACCGGTTAAAAAATGAATTGGCAAAGGTCTCCTCTATATATGATTACGTACTCATAGATTGCCCGCCATCGCTGGGCCTTTTAACGGTAAACGCCCTTTGCGCTGCTAATACTTTTTTGGTGCCACTGCAGTGTATGCGCTAGAAGGTTTGAGTCAGCTATTGAACACGGCTGGACTTATAAAGAAGAGTTTGAATCAGATTTAAAAATCGAAGGCATTGTTCTAACAATGTTTGATAAGCGCAACAACTTAAGTCACCAGGTCGTGACTGAAATTCAAAGTCACTTTGGAGATAAGGTTTTCAAATCGATTATCCCTCGAAACGTTCGGCTGAGTGAAGCGCCGAGTCATGGACAATCTATTTTCATGATCACAGATCCATTGGCGCAAAAAAATATTTAGAATTGGCAAAAGAATTAGACCATAAAGTTTTTGGTCGCGCGGAAGCTTTTGAAACAGAACAGGAAGAGGCAGATCTAGAAGACGCCGTCGAAGCTAAAAGTGAAACAGTAGAAACCTCTATTGAAGAACCAAATGACCAAGAGTCGAGTGAAATTTTACTAGAAGAAAATACCGACGTTAGTCCTGAAATGGAGCCAGCAACCCCACCTTCAATAGTAGTGTCTGAAAATGGAGGTGCCCATGTCTAAGCCCACATTTAATAAAAAAACAAAAGGATTAGGGCGCGGAATTGGTAGTCTAATGAGGAAAACACGAAAGTTGATATGTTTTCTGGCTTCGATGACGAAAAAAGCCCGCAACAGCCTCTCCGGAAAAAGCAAAAGAAGCTCTCAAAGCGGCTGTGGAAGCTAAAATTCCCGATCACGCCCGTATTTGGAAGGTGAATATTGCCGATATTAATCCCAATGTAGATCAGCCTCGAAAGGTGTTTACAGAGGAAGCCATTAAAGAATTGGCGGCTTCAGTAAAGGAAAAGGGGATTTTGCAACCCATAGTATGTCGAAGGTTGGGTGAGCATAGTTTTGAAATCATCGCCGGGGAGCGGAGATGGCGAGCTGCTCAAGCTGCTGGGCTGCATGAAGTTCCTGTAATTATAAAGGAAACTTCAAACCAAGAGGCGTTGGAGCTTGCGTTAATTGAAAATATACAAAGGCAGGATTTAAACCCGATTGAAGAGGCAGAGGCCTATGAACACCTCATGCGTGAATATAATCTTACGCAACAGCAACTGGCAGACCGTATGGGTAAAGAGCGAGCCACGGTTGCGAACCTGATTCGATTGAATTCACTAACAACAGAAGTAAAACGATGGGTTATGGATCGCGAGCTTTCTTTGGGTCAGGCAAAAGTCCTTTTGGGCCTTATAGAGCCCAAACTGCAGAAAAAAGCGGCGAAGAAGATCATCAAAGACAAGCTGAGTGTGCGACAAACTGAAAAGTTAGTTCAAAAACTAAAAGGTCAGGATGTAGATAGCGCATCTGGGCTTGAATTAGATCAAAATCAAGGCATCGCTAGTAAATTAATTCGTGGTTTGGAGGAAGATCTACAAAAGACGGTTGGGTCAAAAGTCTCCATTGATTACAACAAGGGAAGAGGTAAAATCTCTTTGAACTTTTATAGTGACGACGAGTTGAATACGTTTGTTGAAAGGTTAAAAAGAGGATGGCAGAAGTAAAAGTCTCTCCCTTTGAAAATACGTTTGAATCTGAATCCATGCAAAAAGCGGAAGTGGAAATCGGTCAAGTGACCGCTCTAATGGATCGTGGCGCATCTTTTGAGGGACGATTAACATTTGAAGGCACCGTCCGTATCGGAGGGGAGTTCTCTGGAGAGATATTTACCAACGATACGCTCGTAATTGATGAAAGCGCAAAAGTGGAAGCGCAAATTGAAGCCGACACGGTAATTATCAGCGGTTTTACCAAAGGTAATATATTTGCACGACGACGGGTCATTATGCACCCGCCGGCGATATTTGTAGGAACGGTAACAACACCAAGCCTGCAAATTGACGAAGGCGTTGTTTTTGAGGGCGCCTCATATATGCCAAAAAACTAACACCCATAGAGATTGCTATTTTGACGCAAACCCACATTATTCTGTGTGGGGCTTTTCTCTATATATATAGCTTGCCCTCCCTACAGCTAAATGTTACCTCAGAGGCCAAAAAACACGCTAAAGGGTCAAGCACAATGGATGCAGTTTTAAATCTGTTAAAAACACTAGAAGTGGACCAAACAGTATTTATTCAGTTCGCAATTTTTCTGATCGCTTACTTTCCCATCAAATATTTAATATTTCAGCCTTACTTTGAAGCCTACCGGGAGAGAATTCGTAGGACCGAAGGTAACCAGCAGGACAGTCACAACTTCTTAGCTGAGGCCAATCAACTTAAAGAACAATTTGAAGAGAACTCGCGAAGTTAATGCTGAATACAAGAAAATATATGAAGAGGGACGACTACAAGCCGTTCGAGAACAGGAGTCCATACTGCAAACCGCGAGAGCAGATGCGAAGACTCAGGTTGAGTCTGCAAGAGCAGATATCGCTCAACAATTTGATGTTGCAAAAAAGCAAATCAAGCAAGAGGTGAGTGGAATCGGACAACTCATCGTCGGAAAAATGCTGCAATAATGGAGAAGGACCCAAGATGAGATTATTTGCAATTGCTACAATTTTAATATTCTCAGAAATCGTGCTAGCAGCAGCGGGTGGTGATCCTCACCACGTTCCAACAGGCTTTATTACAAAACAGGCTCTACACTTTTTAGCTTGCGGTTGTTCTAGGAATTATTATAAAAAAATGTTACTGCTTTCGTTTCCCGAAGAAGAGTTTTTAAGCAATGAAAAAGGCAGAGCTTGCAAAGGCAGAAGCAGAGGCACTTAAAAAAGATTTTAGAGCTAAGTTAGATAGCCTTGAAAAAAATAAGCTTCAAACTATCGAACAAGCAAAAGTGGAAGCCGAAGCCTTGAAAAATAAAATAATTGAAGAAGCAAAAGAGGCTTCGCAAAGAATAATTGAAGACGCAAAAAACACGGCCCAATACGAAGTTGAAAAGGCTAAAATACAGCTCCGTGAAGAGTTGCTGAATGCATCCATTGCAGAAGCCAAAGAAGGTCTTAAAAAGAAAAAAGACTCGGCTGAGATGGATGCATTAGATAAGCATTTTGTTTCTAAAATTCAGGTGGTGCAGTAATGAGATATTCGGAAGTAGCTTCGAGATATGCGAAAGCCCTATTCGACTTAGCCCAAGAACAGGACTGTCGCCAACAGGTTTTCGATGAGTTAAAAGCACTTCAAGCCGCTTTTAACAAAGATGAAACCACAAGAGAATTTATCCATTCAGACTTTATTGATTCAGAGTTAAAGGTAAAAGCACTACGCGGCAGCCTCACTGGTTAGGGGCAAGATCTTGTCACAAATTTTGCCTTACTTCTTGCAAGACGTGGGCGCATTCAACTCATCGACGAAATAGTAGAAGCGTTTCAAAACACAAGCGATGAAACCCACGGAGTGACTCGTGGAACTGTTAAAGCAGCTTCAGCCCTGTCTGAAAACCAACAAAAAGCGATTGAGGAAAAAATCGCCTCGGTAACAGGAAAAAAAGTAATTCTAAATTATGAACTGGATCCAAACGTCATCGGTGGTCTTATTGCCGAAGTCGGAGGATTCGTTTTTGACGACACAGTCGTTACACACTTACGCCGTTTAAAAGATGATTTAAAGAGGAGAGCACACTAGATGGATATCCAAATTCGCGCAGATGAAATTAGTAGCGTTTTAAAAGAACAAATTAAAAATTATAATAAAACCATCGAAGTCAGTGAAACAGGCTCAGTTGTTTCAGTGGGTGACGGGGTTGCTCGTGTATATGGACTAGAGAATGTCATGGCTGGTGAGCTTGTTGAGTTCCCTGGCGGTATAACTGGAATGGTTTTGAACCTTGAAAAAGACTCAGTGGGTGTCGTTATTTTTGGTGAAGATAAAGACATTAAAGAGGGTGATTCGGTTAAAAGAACGAAAAAAATCGTTCAAGTTACCGTCGGAGAATCACTTCTAGGTCGCGTAGTTAACGTACTCGGAGAAGCCATTGACGGCAAAGGCGCATTAAATGCAACTGAAACTCGAATTGTTGAGTTGAAAGCTCCTGGAATTATTTCGAGAAAGTCTGTTGACGAACCCCTACAAACAGGAATTAAAGCTATCGACGCTATGATCCCCATTGGTCGTGGACAGCGGGAGCTGATTATTGGGGACAGACAAACCGGTAAAACAGCTATTGCGATTGACACCATCATCAACCAAAAAGGCCAAGACGTTAAATGTTTCTATGTGGCCATTGGGCAAAAACAATCTACAATTGCACAGGTGGTTGAAAAGTTAAGGCAAGCAGGCGCAATGGAATATACAACAGTTATTGCTGCCGGCGCCTCTGACCCAGCTCCTCTTCAGTTCTTGGCTCCCTATGCTGGTTGTGCGATGGCGGAATACTTCCGTGACAATGGAGGCCATGCCCTCATTATTTATGATGATTTGACAAAACAAGCTCAAGCTTATCGTCAGCTGTCTCTTCTATTGAGACGTCCTCCAGGTCGAGAAGCCTTCCCAGGAGATGTATTTTATATTCACTCAAGACTATTAGAGCGGGCCGCGAAGCTCTCAGATGCTGAAGGTGGTGGATCTTTAACCGCACTTCCAATTATCGAAACACAAGCCGGAGATATCTCAGCTTATATCCCCACGAACGTGATTTCTATTACTGATGGCCAGATCTTTTTGCAGGCGGATTTATTTAACAAAGGGATTCGCCCAGCCATTGACGTAGGGAAATCGGTTTCTCGAGTGGGTGGTGCTGCTCAAATTAAAGCAATGAAACAAGTTGCTGGTACATTGAAGTTGGAGCTTGCTCAGTTCCGTGAACTTGAAGCCTTCTCCGCATTCGCGTCTGATTTAGATGCGGCTACTCGTTCACAATTGGAGCGAGGTAAGAGACTTGTTGAGGCTCTAAAGCAGCCACAGTATTCGCCCCTCCACGTAGAAGAACAAGTGATCTATATATTTGCTGCAACCAATGGCTTTGTAGATAGCATCGCCGATTCGGCAGTGGTTCGTTATGAAAAAGAACTCTTGGAGTTCTTGCGCAGCAAACACTCTGGATTGCTAGATAAAGTTCGATCTGAGAAAAAAGTGTCTGACGAAATAAAAGGTCAGATGAAGTCAGCCCTAGAAGAATTTGGCGCGGTATTTAAAGCATAAGGATTAGTTGAATGGCAGGTTTAGCGGATTTAAGAAAGCGGATTGAGAGTGTTAAAAACACTCAGAAAATCACTAAAGCCATGAAAATGGTTTCCGCTGCAAAATTAAGAAAAGCACAAGAGCGTATAACTAACTTACGTCCTTACGCCCAGGGCTTACTAACTGTGATAGCGGATATTTCCGCTACACAGAGAGTGAGTCACCCTCTACTTTCTCCGAAGCCCAACCCAAAAAATCTTTTGTTAGTTGTGGTGACAAGCGACCGAGGACTGTGTGGATCTTTTAATGCAGCAGTAATTAAGTATGCCGACAAATTTATCAAAGAAAAAAGAAGTGAATACGACACCTTTGATTTAATTTTTGTTGGTAAGCGTGGGGCTGATTATTTCAAACGCCGTAATATTTTAGGCAAAGAAACAATTTTAAATTTAGCCCGTGAACTGAACTTCGCTATGTGCAGTGATATCGCAGATCAAATTAAAAATCAGTATGCAAGTGGTGAGTATGATGAAGTTCAGGTGATATACAATGAGTTCAAGTCTGCAATCCAACAAGATGTGGTGAGCGAGTCAATTTTGCCAGTGGATTTATCTAAAAGTGAAATTGATGCTGAAGAGTCTTCATTTGCACAGGATTTGATCTTTGAACCAGCACCAGAGGAAATGATTGAAGAGCTTTTAGATCGTCATTTCGCTTCGCAAATTTATCGAGTGATGAGTGAGAGCGTTGCCTCGGAGCATGGTGCGCGTATGTCTGCGATGGAGAACTCCACTAAAAATGCCGGAGAGCTCATTCAATCCATGACATTGACCTACAATAAATTGAGACAAGAAGCGATTACCACTGAACTCGTTGAGATCATCAGCGGTGCGGAATCAGTATAATTTTTAAAGTTTTTAATTGAGGAGAAGCAAGCAATGCAAAAAGGTAAGATCACACAGGTATTAGGGCCGGTTATTGACGTTGAGTTTCCAGATGGAGAACTACCAGCAATTTATTCAGCTTTGAAAGCTACAAATAAAGCAATCAACGATAAAGAAGACAATTTAATTTTAGAAGTGGCTCAACACTTAGGAAACCGAGTGGTGCGCACTATTTCAATGGATACCTCAGATGGTTTAGTTCGTGGGCAGGAAGTCAAAGCGACAGGTCGACCTATCCAAGCGCCAGTGGGCGAAAAAGTGTTGGGTCGAATTATAAACGTTGTTGGTGAGCCAGTGGATGAAGCGGGCCCCATTGAGGCCACGGAAACATGGTCGATACACAGAGAAGCTCCAAAATTTGAAGATCAATCGACAAAAGCAGAAATGCTCATGACAGGAATTAAAGTTGTGGACTTGCTAGCCCCTTATCAAAAGGGAGGAAAGATTGGTCTTTTCGGTGGTGCCGGTGTTGGTAAGACGGTTTTGATTCAAGAGTTAATTCGAAACATTGCAACTGAGCACGGTGGATATTCTGTGTTCGCTGGAGTGGGAGAGCGGACTCGTGAAGGGAACGACTTGTATTTTGAAATGAAAGAATCTGGAGTTTTAAGTAAAACAGCATTGTGCTTTGGTCAGATGAACGAGCCTCCAGGAGCCCGTGCACGAGTTGCACTAACGGGTCTGACGATCGCTGAATACTTCCGTGACACTCAAGGTCAGGACGTTTTATTGTTCGTTGATAACATTTTCCGATTTACCCAAGCGGGTGCTGAAGTGTCAGCCCTACTAGGACGTATTCCATCAGCGGTGGGTTACCAGCCAACTCTAGGAACTGAAATGGGTAACTTGCAAGAGCGTATTACCTCAACCAGTAAAGGTTCGGTAACTTCTGTACAGGCCGTTTACGTTCCTGCGGATGACTACACGGATCCCGCTCCGGCTACGACATTTACTCACTTGGATGCGACAACAAACTTGGATCGTGATATTGCGGCTATGGGGATTTACCCAGCGGTGCATCCACTAGATTCTTCTTCAAGAATTTTGGACCCGCAAATTGTTGGTGATGAGCACTATAATACAGCTCGTGACGTGCAGTCCCTGCTTCAAAGATATAAAGAACTTCAAGATATCATTGCAATTCTTGGTATGGATGAACTTTCGGAAGAAGATAAACAGGTTGTTTACAGAGCTCGTAAGGTACAAAAGTTTTTGTCACAACCGTTCTTCGTTGCGGAGCAGTTTACAGGCCTTCAAGGGAAGTATGTTGATATCAAAGACACTATCAGAGGATTTCGTGAAATCATTGATGGTAAACATGACGATGTGCCTGAGCAGGCGTTTTACCTGGTTGGTACAATTGAAGATGTCTTAGAGAAGGCAAAAACCTTAAAAAAATAGGTGAAAATAAATGTTACTAAATATTTTAACGCCCACACAAAAACTTGTACAAGATCTCGAGGTAGAAGAAGTCATTGTGCCGGCACATAATGGTGAACTGGATGTTCTTGAGGGGCATGCGCCATTGATGAGTACTTTGGACACAGGCGTGGTTCGCTATCGAGAAAAAATAGCTCGGAAGAAAAACAAGTTATTATTTCTTGGGGGTTATCTAGAAGTAAACCCCAAGGCAGTTAATATACTATCTGAAACGGCAGAAGAACCCACAAAAATAGATCTATCTCGGGTGACCAGAGCCATCACTGAAGCTGAAGAAAAGTTAGCTGCAGGGGAAATTACATTAGCTGAAATGGAAAAATACCAACGTAAACTTCGAAGAGCACATGTTAGAAAATTGGCGGTCGAAGGAAATAAAACATCACATTAAGCTCATTAAATTGTGCCTAAAATTAAAAAGAGTTAACTGCCCTGTCGGTTACTCTTTTTTGTGCTTATAGGAGACTTCACTAGCAGGCTGTCGAAAATTATTAGAGGGTTCGTGCATTTTTTCTGGATTCACGCGGCCAATCACCAACTTGATAATGCTTGCTGTTTATGATGGATCGAGGCGTAGTCCTGGTGGTTTTTGACTATTCCGGGGTAGTAGCCATTTACGACCATCACCTTACTTCAAGTTTTTTGGAATGCGATTTAGTAAATTCGCTGTTCCTTGTCCAGAAACATAAAAAATAGCTTTACTGTTTTGCGTTTTCAAAACATCGAACTGGGGAGCAACCCCCTTTTGAAGCCGTTGATATTTAGCTCGGCTTCCGAAGGACCTTTATATTTTTAAACAAACTGTAGCTGCTGGTGAAAACATGAATTTGCTCGGCAGAGTCAGTGAAGCTGTTGAAAGCTCCTTTTCATTGTGAATAAAATTTGATTCAACTATTTCAGACCCAACTCGGCGAAGTTGTTCGAGTCTGTTTCGAACTCTAGCTATGGGCTTTGTAACAGTCTCTTTACGCCAAATAACGTTGTTTTGCTGTGAGAATTCTTAATACTTTTTCATCAATGATACTCTCGTCAATTCGGCCCGTGCGAGCTGCTGATAGAACTCGTTTGTATGCTAAAACTTGTTTGTTATGGCTCCAAGCAACCATAACCATATCGACGCCAGCAAGAGAGCCATAGCAGCTCTTTTCCCCAATGTTGGAGTGAACATCTGCTCCGTACATTTCTAGGTCATCGGATATAATGAGCCCTTTGTAGCCCAAATCATTTCTGAGCAGGTCGGTGAGTATGGGCTTTGAGGAATGTGGCAGGCACGGAAGTTGGATCCAGTGAAAGGTAAGCCACATGGGCCGTCATTATAGCCGTGGGAAAGAAAACTGTGCTACATGTCTAAAGGGAACTATGTCATGGCGCATGAGTTCGTCTTTCGTTTTTCGATTAACGGGTGTTTTTTATGGCTGTCCTCACCAGAAATTCCGCCATGCCCAGGAAAGTGTTTAAAAGTAGGTAAAACATGATTTTCTTCGTGGCCCGCTGCAAAATTGTGTGAGAGCAATTGAAACCTCTGGGGTCATTGCCAAAGGATCAGTGCCCATAAAATTCTCCTGCATAAGGGTCAGAGAGATCTGCTACGGGTGCAGATTAAAATTAAAGCCAAGAGTTGAAAGAATATCAGCTGTTATCTCTGAAACCTGCTTGATGCCGGTAAAGTCTATAGAGCTTCCCATCGACAAAGCACTAGGGAGGCGGAAAAGTTTTATTCGACTAACAACCCCACCTTCTTGGTCCACCATAAGAAAAGGGCTAACGGTTGAGTGGTCTTTAAGGCTTTTGTCAATCGATGGGTTTGAGAAAAATCTTTGATATTTCTCCCAAAAAAAATAAAAGCCCCAGGCTTGATCTCGTGAATCTTTTGTTTTTTTTTTTTTGATTTGTTGGTTAAAAGTTCGACCTTGAAAACCTAAAATAAAAAGTTGCCCACTTTTTCTTCAAGAGTCATGGAATTCAAATAGGTTTTTACGTCCACTTCGGGAGAAAATTTTTTAAGGTCATCATCTGCCATTGCCGGCGAGGCAAACATTTCCCCAGTCAATAGACTGAAGCTGAGTATAAATGAAATTATCGATACTTTAAAAACCCTGGGGTTGTTTAAAATAGACAATATGTATAGATGTGCACGCATTCGTTTATTAAACCTCATTTTTTTACTTATCGGCGTTAATTTCCTTTGTATTCAAGGGGCTTACGCAGATCTGGAAAATGGTCTAGACCGGTCGATAAGCTCAGAGTCGAATAATGAAGTCGAGAAGAGCGGACTTATTGTGGTGGAGCCTATTGGGGTGGAATCCAACATTCGAGGTGGGAAATATGCGCTTGTTCCGTATAGGGAGCGGCGACCGGCGTGGACTAAGACTTATGGACTTTCGTGGGGAAATTACGACCCCATAGATTATGATTCGGACTTTAGTGCAGAAGTTTTTGAAGATATTTTTGATATTCAAAATTCAAGCTTGATAGAGTTTGAAATTTCGATGCAAAGAAACTTTAAAATGGGTTCGCTTGGTGCGGATATGGCAATTGGATTTTACAATGCCCAGGCCACGGATGATTATGTTGACGCCACGTCGGATAATATTCGAATTTCCCTGATCCCACTTCGGCTGGGGGCCAGATTCAACTTAGATACCGTAATGGAAACCCCTTATGTTGTTCCCTATGCGGGAGCAGGAATATATACCATGTTTTATACCGAAACTTTAAACTCTAGAACTGTTGAGGGAAGTACAGCCCCGTCACTTTATTTTAACGTGGGTTTAAAGTTCCAATTGGATTGGCTTGAACCTAGGGTGGCCAGGGTGGCCTATCAAGAGCATGGGCTGCAAAACTCATTTTTATTTGCAGAGGCGAGGCAGTTCTTTAAATCCAGTACGGAAGCGGACCCTAACTTTTCCGGAGATTTGAACTTTAACGTGGGTATCAGCGTAGAGCTTTGAACCTAATTAGTTCGAAATTATGAAGATTCAGCACCATTCCCAGCACACATGTTAATTTTTGGTTAAGAAATCTTATAAATTGTTGAAATAACGCCAATATTCTCTTTTTAAAACGCAACAATCAGGGCATCCCGCCGAGAAGCATTAATCTTAAATGCGATACACACGGGAGCGTGTCTATGGTCAATGAAGAATATATAACCACTCAACTGAGCAGGTACGGAAGTGCTGATTTTGCACACTTTGAATCTCGATTTAATGAGTTCAAAGAGGACTTTAAAGATAAATTTTCCGAGCTCAAAGAAGAGTTGAAGGTCCATAGTTTTTCGTCGGCCTGTGAAATAATAGAAGGCTTAATGGACGAATGCGCCGAAATGGGAGCTCAAGATCTCTATGTCCAGTTCCAGACACTCGTAGATCATATTCAAATAGATGGTTGCTCTAGTATTAAAGAATTAAAAGAGGACCTTAGAAATGTCGTCGATGCGTTCAATGATACAGTTTATATGATTGAAGACATCATCCAAGGTGCGAAAAGATCCATGGAGGTTGCGTAGCAGCCTTCCAAAGAAACTTTCAAAGAGATTCTAAAAACCTATTTTAATAAAAAGTTGAGCTCATCGTATACGCGAGGCCAGGAGACGTCTTTCATTCGAACAATGAGGCGATTATCTGGGGTGAGAGAATATTTTTTGTCAGCTCTTTGTGTTAGCTTCAAAACCTTGTCGACTTTCAGTGGAGTGTCCTCTGTAAACATCAACGATAGCCCCACTTTACCTTGCGATAGATCTTTTATTTTTAACTTTAAACAAAGTGCTCGAATCAACATAAGCCCCATTAAATTTAGCACTGGTTCAGGTGGAGATCCAAATTGATCTCTCAACTCCTCTTCGATCCGATCTAAGTCTTCTTCATGTCTAATTTGTGACAAATACTTATAGTAACTAAGTCGGATTCGAATGTCTGAGATGTATTCATCTGGAATGAGCGCCTTGACCTTTAAATTAAGCTCCGGATCGAAATCATTCTTCAGGGGCTCTCCCTTTAAAATACTGACTTGTTCTTCTAATAACTCAAGGTAGAGTTCATATCCAACGGCATTAATATTTCCAGACTGGTCTTCACCAAGAATGTCACCAGCACCTCTAAGTTCTAGGTCATAGTGGGCAATTTGCATGCCGCTTCCAAGAGCAGTGTTTTCTTGTATGACCTTTAGTCTCTCTTGAGCGATATCATCAATTTTTCTATTCTTTGGAATCATCAAATAACAATAGGCCCTTGTTTTACTTCGCCCCACCCGGCCTCTTAGCTGGTAGAGTTGTGAAAGCCCCAACTGTTGGGCGTTATCAATGAACATAGTATTCGCACGCGGAATATCCATCCCACTTTCGATAATCGTTGTGCAAATCAACACGTCCAACTCATGATTGAAGAATTGCAACATGACTTTTTCAAGCTCTGATTCGTCCATCTGGCCATGCCCAACGGCCATGCGAATTCCGGGCAAAATTCCCTTCAACTCCTCATGGAGAGCGTAAATACTATTGACTCTGTTGTGTAAGAAAAAAACCTGTCCGCCTCTTTCGACTTCGTCCAATACGGCTTTTCGAATGGTTTCTTTGTTGAATTTTGTTACAAAGGTTCGGGTTGGAAGTCGATCTACAGGAGGTGTATTAATAAGACTTAAATCGCGAACACCAACAAGGCTCATGTTGAGTGTTCTAGGGATCGGAGTTGCACTTAAAGTAAGTGTATCGACTCCATTTTTAATTTTTCGTATTCTCTCTTTGTGTTTTACGCCAAATTTTTGCTCTTCATCTATAATCAATAATCCTAAATCTTGAAACTGAATGTCCTTTGAAAAAAGGCGATGAGTCCCAATAACAATGTCAACTTTACCCTCTTTAAGTTCACCGACGGTTTTTTTCTGCTCCGTTTTTGTTACGAAACGATTCAGAGCCTGAATGTTGACCGGCCAGCCTTTAAATCGCTTTCTAAATGTTTGTAAGTGTTGAAAAGTAAGAACTGTGGTTGGGGCAATCACGGCCACTTGTTTTCGGTCCTGAATGGCTTTGAATGCCGCACGCATCGCCACCTCGGTTTTCCCAAAACCAACATCACCACAAACAAGGCGGTCCATAGGTTTGCTGGAGCACATATCCCCGATAACATCGTTGATGGCCTTTAGCTGATCATCGGTCTCTTGGTAGGGGAATGAAGCCTCGAAAGCCAAGTATTCAGAATCAGGCGGACTGAATGGCGGCTTCTCAAATTGTGCTCTCTGCGCATAAAGCATTAGCAAGTCGTTGGCGATATCGCGCAGGTGGGCCCTCACTTTTGTCTGCGTTTTCGCCCATGAAGTTCCACCGAGCTTATCTAACAATTTGGGAGAAGTGGGTCCGCTGTATTTTTGAATTTGTCCTATTCGATATATTGGAACATAGAGCTTATCTTTTCCCTTGTACTCTAAATGCACAAACTCGCTGTCGAGCCCATTCACGGGCATAGAAATTAAGCCTCTGTAAATGCCGACCCCGTGAAGCTTGTGAACAATAAAATCTCCTTCATGGAGGTCGCCAAAGGATAGAGCACTCGTTCGCTCTTGTAAGGTGCCGGTGTTCTTTGCGGGTTTTCGAGCGGCCTTCTTGCCAAAAACCGCATAGTCATTAAGAAATACTATTTTCTCATCATTGAGTTTTAGATGGCCCTCGAATCTTCGAGGAATAATGTGAACAAGGTTCTCATTTCTCTGTTGAGATTGAACCCAATTGTTAAAATCAAAATCATTGTTTGAAACCAGTTTGTACTCAAGACCTGCCTTTTCTAAAAGGAGCATTAGGCGCTCAGTTGCACTTTTCGTTGCAGAGGCAATTAACACGCACCAACCCTGTTGTTTCCACAGCTGAATTTTTTCAATTGAATACTTTTGTTTTTCATCGGGTGGTTTTGGCGTGTCAAACTCTTTGAGTTCGCTCAACGACCAACTAAAGTCTTTCGTGTGGTCGGTGAGTTCGTCTTCTATGTGCACGCGAGAAAAAGAAATCTTCTTGCTTCCCTCGGGCAATTGCAGTTGGTCGTAGTTTAAAAATACTTCATTTAACCGGGGCCTTATGACAAGTCCGTCGCTATTTTCGAATTCTTTTTTTAAAGAATCTATAGCATCGTCAAACTTCCGTGCGATGTTAACAGGGTCGACATACCAGGCATAGACAGAGTCGCCAAGGTAGTCCAAAGGAGTTTGTTTTGATGAGTAAAAAGCATCGATAAGATATTCAATTCCATGAAAGTACTGGCCCTTTGCCAATGATCTTGAGATTTGCTGAGCTTCCTGAGCATCAAACTCCCTTTGTGCTAAAGACTTTTTAAACTCTATTGAAGCCCTTTGTTGATTTTCATCGGTAAACAAAATCTCCCGGCGAGGTAAAATCACGAGCTCGGCGGTGGCATCCAAACTTCTCTGGTCGGATACACTGAAAAACTTCATCGTATCAATGATATCTCCAAACAACTCCAGCCGGATCGGTTGGTCATGGGCGGGCGAAAAAACATCTAGAATTCCACCCCTCAAGCTGTAGGTGCCTATGTCTTCAACCAGTGGGACAGAGGAGTAACCTAAGCGTTGAAAAAAATCATGTAGATCATTTGGGACCGTATCATTCGAGCGCAAACGAGTTATATTTTGGTGAAACAATTCAAAGGGCAGAGTTCTCTGCAGCAGGTTCATAATAGGCGCGATAAATACATCGCCCGGGCGGTTTTGGGTCAAGTGATAGAGCCAGCCCAAACGTTCAGCAATTTTTCGTTCATTGGGATAGAGATTGGAATAAGGGCTGACGTCGAAACCGGGAAGAACTCTTATTTTAAGCTCTGGATTACTGAATCTAAAACTCGATTCGAGTTCGCTGGCCTGATTGTCATCGGCGCAAACAACAAGCTGCGGCGTAGAGTTTAAGTGTTTACCGACATAATGCCCAATTAATAAGCTAACGCCAGATGGGTTGGCAGTCCCAGAAATTTCCATTTGATGGATGGGTGAAGAAGCGAAACTTTCAATGGCACCCAGAGGGTTCAATGAAAGCGGAGTCCAAGATGTGGGATCATCGATCATGTTTAAAGAAGTTTTTTTAGTGTATTGGGTTTCATTCATAAATCTGCGCGACATGTCCAGTCGAAAACTTTAATAATAATATTAATATCTTAATGCTCCACACAATCATCGTGAATTCAAGTATCACCCCGCATTTATTGAGGGATGTGGAAAAAATCAAGCGTCTATTAAACATGCATTTTCTAGGTAAACAATACCTTTTACAAAATCCCAGCCGACGCATCTAAGAGCAATGGAATTAGAATGTTTTTTACAGTCAATAGGGCTCTTGGAATTTTTAGATAAAACTTAGGAAAAAGAGCTGCCACAATTTCACTAAACTGCTATTAAATGAGGGTTTTCTTTAAAGAATTTTTAATTCGCTTGAGTCTGGTAGATCCACCAAGATAGGGCGACTTTTATTGAGGAGACGATAATGGAAAGTCTTATCCCGGTGCTGGTTCTCACCTTAATCGTCATAGGTTTTGGTGTATTTTTGGTTGTGGTGAGTTCTAAACTCGGTCCAAAAACCAAACCGTCCGCCTTGAAGCAAGAATCCTATGAATGCGGAATAGAAGTGCAAGAGTCCGGAAGCTCCAAAATTCCCATTAAATTCTATCTCACAGCAATCTTGTTTATTCTTTTTGATATCGAAATTATTTTTATGTACCCCTGGGCCATCACTTTTACGGACTCCATAACTGGTGGGTATGGACTTCAGGTCCTCATAGCCATGGGCATCTTTTTATTTATTTTTATAATAGGTTTGTTTTGGGAAGTGAAATCAAAAGCCCTGGAGTGGGAGTAACATGGGATCGGATCTAATAGAAATTGGTATTAATACAGCTAAACTTCTCGTCATATTTTTGATGATGGTTCAAATTGTTCCACTTTTGGTATGGGTAGAGCGACGAGGATCGGCATTTATCCAAAATCGTTTTGGGCCTAATCGGGTAGGTCCACTTGGGCTGACACAATTACTGGCTGACGCCGTTAAGTTCTTGTTCAAAGAAGAGTTTGTGCCCGACAAAAACAGACGTTTTTTGTTTTACGCGGCCCCTGTTGTTGCGTTGATACCAGGGGCATTGGCTTTTGCGGCGATACCTTTGTCTATTCCTATCGAAATTGACATCATGGGTAAGTCCTACAAGTTTTTGTTTCAAGGCTACGAAGTGGGCATAGGAATTGTTTTTGTATTAGGAGTGTCGTCTCTGGGTGCCTATGCGCTATTGATGGCTGGGTACGGATCAAATAACAAATACTCTATGTTCGGCGCTCTTCGCGCTTCAGCCCAAATGATTTCGTATGAGCTTGCGCTGGGACTTTCGCTTGTTGGAATTTTACTCGTTTTCAACACATTTGATTTTCAACAGATTATTGATTCGCAACTTACTAATTTTGTCTTTATGGGGACCGAAACAGCATTGCCCAACTGGGGAATCTTGTATCAGCCATTAGGTTTTATTTTGTTTGTGGTGGCGGTATTTGCTGAAACTAACCGACTTCCGTTTGATCTTCCAGAGGCGGAGTCTGAGCTGGTCGCTGGTTACCATACGGAATACGGCGGCATAAAAATGAATATGTTTTATATCGGAGAGTATGGCCACATGTTGGTTGCCAGTGCTCTGATTGTCACTTTTTACTTTGGTGGATATGACCCCATTTTTTGGACGCCAGGGGAGCTCGTTGCAACATATGGCAATGTGATGGCAGCCCTGTTGTTGCACGTCGTGTTTTTAACAAAAGTGGGTTTGTTTTTATGGATTTTTATTTGGGTGCGTTGGACGCTTCCAAGGTTTCGATATGACCAGTTGATGGATTTGGGCTGGAAAACCATGCTGCCGTGGGCACTGGCCAATACAATAATTACAGCCGTCGTAGCCTTTTGGTTAAGAGCATAAGGAGGCATTGAGATGAGTGTTGAAGTGGCATTGTTTTACGGGCTTTCATTTTTGATTATCTACTTTGGATTAGGAGTTCTGATGAACCCGAACCCCATTAAAGCGGCATTTAACTTAGTTTTAACGATGGTAGGTGTTGCAGGAGTATTTTTTCATTTACAGGCTGGGTTTTTAGGCGGCGTGCAGCTGGCCGTTTATGCAGGCGCGGTGATGGTTTTGTTTGTCATGGTGTTAATGCTGTTTGATCTTGAAAAAGAACGGGACGCATTTTCAGAAGGGTTTTTAGGTAACGCTTTAAAGTTAATTTCTGTTGGCCTTGTGGTTTCATTGGTCATCAATTCAGTATTATTGAGCTCTGATCTACAGTCAGCGAAGGGACCAGGAGCTACTGTAGTGAAAGATGCCGAGATCACTAAAAAACTCGCTGACCTTATATTTACAGAATATATTTTTGCATTTGAAATATTGGGAGTCCTACTGCTTTTGGTGGCAATTGGTGCCGTAGCAATTTCCCGTATTAAAGGAGGCACACATGCTAACAGTTGATTTTATGAATGTTGGCTTGAATCATTATTTAGTTCTCTCAGCCATTTTATTTGTAATAGGTATGCTCACCGTGCTTTTAAGGCGTAACCTCATAGTTATGCTTATGGGTATTGAGTTGATGCTAAACGCTGTCAATATTACCTTTGTGGCATTTAGCCACTTCAATCAAATGGTCAATGGGCAGGTTATGGTATTTTTTGTAATGACAATTGCAGCAGCAGAAGCTGCTGTGGGCCTGGCAATTTGTGTTTCAATTTTTAAACGTTTCAAAGAAGTGAACATTGCGTTGTTCGAAAACTTGAGAGGGTAGTGCGGCGATGTCGAACGAATTTTTAATAGCTTTACTCATACAAGCTCCTTTGGTGGGGTTTATCGTTAATGGTGTTAGGTTCCGGTCCAATAACTATAAATTGGCTGGAGGAATTGCTAGTGCAGCAATAGGTATCTCGCTTTTGTGCAGTATTGCGTTGGTCACTCGCCTCATGGGCATGGAGCCGTTGCAAAGAGTGATCAATGCTAAATTCGCCACCTGGATGAGCGCAGGTTCATTTACTGCAGACATTGCTTTTTCCGTAGACCCAATCAGTGCAATTATGATTTTGGTCATTACGGGAGTGGGCTTACTTATCCATATCTTTAGTATTGGTTATATGAGCCATGATGAAAGGCCGACCAAGTATTTTGCTTATTTGAACTTTTTTATTTTTAATATGTTGCTATTGGTCCTTGGGGACAACTTACTTCTCATGTTTGTTGGCTGGGAAGGCGTTGGACTATGTTCGTACCTACTAATTGGTTTTTGGTTTACAGATAGTGACAAAGCGGCCGCTGGAATGAAGGCCTTTATCACAAACAGAATCGGTGATGCTGGATTTTTGCTGGGGATCTTTTATCTATTTTATGCTTTTGGATCCGTAAATTTTGCGGAGCTCAATGCACTGGCCCCATCTGCCCCCATTCATGATTGGTCAAACCCGATTGTTTTGGCCTGCTTGTTTTTATTTATTGGCGCATGTGGGAAGTCAGCACAAATTCCTCTATATGTTTGGCTGCCAGACGCAATGGCCGGGCCAACGCCTGTTTCGGCTCTAATACACGCGGCGACGATGGTGACAGCCGGTGTTTATATGATAGTTCGTTTGAACGGCGTATTTATTGTTGCTCCTGACGTGATGATGATCATTGCTATCGTAGGTGCGCTGACGGCCCTAATAGCCGCCTCCATTGGGATGACCCAATGGGATATTAAAAAGGTATTGGCTTATTCAACAGTTTCGCAACTGGGGTATATGTTTCTTGGTGTGGGCGTTGGGGCGTTTATGCCAGCAATGTTCCACTTGATGACCCATGCGTTTTTTAAAGCCTTAATGTTCCTGGGTTCAGGCAGTGTTATACACGCCATGCACGAAGAGCAGGACATTCGAAAAATGGGTGGTCTGATGAAGGTCATGCCAATCACAGGAGGCACATTCTTCATCGGCTGGTGGGCCATTATTGGATTGCCGCCGATGTCGGGGTTCTTTAGTAAAGATGAAATTCTTTGGTATAGCTTTGCCAGTAGTCATGGCTCAAAAATTCTTTGGTTTATCGGAGCTGTAGCTGCTGCTATGACAGCTTTTTATATGACTCGTTTGTTGTGCCTCACTTTTTTTGGAAAAAGTCGTGTGCCTTCTGATGTTCATCCGCATGAGTCACCGGCATCGATGACTTTTCCGCTAGTGGTTTTAGGGGTTCTTTCGGCTGTGGGTGGTTTTATTGGAATTCCCCACATTATTGGAGAAATACTACCTGGCCACCCACCGAATGTTTTAGCTCATTGGCTTGGAGATTCATTAGTTAAAGTAGAGACACTTAAAGATGCTCATGTTCTAGAATGGGCACTGATGGGAACTTCAGTGGCCATTGCAGGTATAAGCTCCTATTTCGCCTACTACTGTTACATTTTGAACCCGGGAATACCAGAGGCTTTTGTAAATCGATTTAAGGGATTGCATAATCTCGTATCCAACAAATATTTTGTCGACGAAGTTTATTTTTGCAAAGATCATTGACCCGCTGGTGGAAGTCTCTAAAGGCCTATGGGTTTACATTGATGTTAATTTTATTGATAAGGCCACATATTATACGACGGATTTTGTAAGCCTTGGCTCGTCAGTCCGCTCTATACAAAGTGGTAATTTACAAACTTATGCTCTTTACATTGCGTTAGGAACAGCCGTCGCAATCAGCTTTATAGTGATGGGGTGAATAAATGTCGTTATCTATATTAGTCTTTTTACCACTGTTGTTTGCCCTTCTCGTTTGGTTTATGCCCAATGATCGGTTTGTGAGAAACAGTTCGCTGGTTATGGCCGTGTTTCAGTTCTTTCATGCCTTGTTTTTTCTGCCTGGATTTGATTCGAGTACATTTGCTCTTCAATTTGTAGAACGCTCCATGTGGGTTAAAACAGCCGGAATTGAGTATTTCTTAGCGATGGACGGTATTTCGATATGGTTAGTTATTCTGACGAACCTTTTGGTGCCCATAATCATACTAGGCAGCTGGACATCGATAGATAAGAAAGTAAAAGGGTTTCACATTTCGTTGTTTGTTCTTCAATCGACCATGCTGGGTACGTTTTTGGCCATGGACGCTATTTTATTTTACACGTTTTTCGAAGCTTCTTTAATACCAATGTACTTTATGGTCGGCATTTGGGGCGGTAAGAATCGCATATACGCTTCAATGAAGTTCTTCATATATACAATGTTTGGTTCTTTGTTTATGTTGCTTTCAATCATCGCCCTCATGTTTATGACGGAAGACCAACAGGGCGTTATGAGTTCCAGCATTGTTGAATTCTACAAGCTCAACATCCCTTTTGTTGCTGGGGAATTTTTAAGTACACAAACGGTCTTGTTTTTTGGTTTCGCAATTGCGTTTGCTATTAAGGTCCCATTGTTTCCGTTTCATACTTGGTTACCAGATGCGCACGTTCAAGCTCCGACTCCAGGTTCAGTGATACTTGCAGGGGTCATGCTGAAGATGGGAACCTATGGTTTTATGCGTTTTTCTCTGCCACTGTTTCCGGCAGCCACTGAATATTGGGGCTGGATTTTCTTAGTGCTCGCGGTTATCGGTGTTATCTATGGGGCTTTGGTGGCTATGGTTCAACCAGACATGAAGAAGCTGGTCGCATATTCCTCAGTCTCTCACATGGGTTTTGTCATCATGGGAATATTTGCCATGAATGTAGAAGGACTCACGGGCGGCCTTTATCAAATGCTTAACCACGGAATAAGCACCGGAGCCCTGTTCTTACTCGTCGGCATGATCTATGAGCGAACGCACTCACGCGAGATTTCGGACTATGGCGGGCTGGCACCAGCGGCACCGATTTTTACCATCTTTTTTATTATCGTTACTATGTCATCGATTGCGGTGCCCATGACCAATGGTTTTGTCGGAGAGTTTCTAATTATGTTAGGCACTTTTCTCGCCTATAAGCCGTTTGTGATTTTTGCTGTGCTTGGAGTGGTCTTTGCGGCGACTTATATGTTGTGGATGGTGAAGCGAGTGTTCTTTGGTCCGGCGGGCAAAATCGTTAATGAATTTAAAGCTAAAGGCGTATCCCTAGATATTAATGCGCGGGAATGTGTGGTGTTAACACCACTGGTTTTATTGATATTCTGGATGGGTATTTTTCCGAATCACTTTTTGGATGTGAGCGATGCCAGCATCAAGCATTTGGTTAAAAATAAGAACCAATATTTTTTAACAATTAAAGACTCAAAAGAAAAAGACACTAAATATTCCAAACTTGGTCAGTAGAGGAAAGATTCGATGAAAACGAGTTTTTGATTTAATAGATATTTTTTATATCTCACCCATAATCGCACTGTTTATTTTTAGCTTAGTGCCCATTTTGGTAAAGGTGATCAATAACAACAAAGAGCCGAGCAGTTTATTCACTACGATTATTCCAGTCATCGGCGGTGGCTTGTCGGCATTTTTTAGTATGGCCGCTTCGTTATATATTTTAGGTGATCCGGAAATTAAAACATCGCCCCTTGCGTTTAGTGGCGCTCTGGTTATGGATGGGATTTCACTTTGGACGTCTTTTATCGTCGCGATTATTTTATGTATGATCATACTGATCTCAAAAGAGAACCCCTACACAAAAGGTCGACAGTTCTCGGAGTATGTCTTTTTGTTGATGAACTCGGCCGTAGGCATGATGATCGTAGCCTGGTCTAATGATTTAATAATGACCTTTATTGGCATCGAAGTGATGTCACTATGTTTATATATTCTCATTGCCCTGGGTAATGAAACTCGAAATTCAAAAGAAGCTTCAATTAAATATTTTATACTGGGCAGTTTTGCTTCAGCCATATTTCTTTACGGTATTGCCCTTATTTATGGAACTCTCGGAACCACCTACATCCATGAAATCATTCAGGGCGCTAGAGACATGATTTCTATCAACAGAGTGTTTATGCTGGGATCGGCAATGGTAGTTCTTGGTTTTGCGTTTAAAGTTTCATTGTTCCCGTTTTTTAGCTGGACGCCGGATGTGTATCAAGGCTCTGGTACTCCACTGACGGCATTTATGGCCACAGGTGTGAAAGTGGTCAGCTTTGTCGCCTTTTTAAGATTTATTACGACTAATATATTAGGTGGAGATCACTCAGAGGCTTTTGTTACCACTTTGCAGTGGCTCGCAGTAATTACAATCATTGTTGGTAACGTAGCGGCTATATTGCAAAACGATCTCAAGCGAATATTGGCTTACAGCTCAGTTGCTCATTCTGGATACATTTTAATTGGTCTTATTGTTGCCGGTGCAGACGGTGGACAATCCATCGGTGCTAGCGGAGTAATATTTTACCTATTTGCGTACGCAGTTATGACATTAGGTGCGTTTGGCGTGGTCGCCGTGTTTGAAAAAGATGCGGATAAACCCATTATGGTCGATGATCTCAAAGGCATGGCAAAGGCACATCCATATATGGCTTTGGCGTTTGCCATTTTTATGCTTTCTCTGGCTGGTATCCCGCCTACACTCGGCTTCTTTGGTAAGTTTTATTTGTTTGCCGCCGCATTGGCCGAAGGGTTTTTCTGGCTAGCACTATGGGGAGTCATTGGGTCTGTTATTAGTGTTTACTACTACCTCCGTCCACTTGTCGTCATGTACATGTACGATGAAGAAGGTATGCCCATGGCGGATCAACGAGCAGCCACTCGAATCGCAGTGACCTTTATGGCCTTTTTAGTTGTGGTTATTGGTTTGGCGAGTGAGCCGTTCTATACCAAAATAGCGGCGAGTGTATTGTCACTTTACTAGATTTCAAATTGAATGACTTCTACTGAGTTGTTTTCCGAAGCCATCGCTTACGGCCGTATTGCGTCTTCGTGGCGTGTTATCTTCGATACCACACCACGGATACGCAACACGCGACGCGAAGGTGCTTCAGAAAAATCTCAGCAGAAGTCATTCAAGCTGCAATCTAGAAAGAGACCCAATTAGGTCGGGGTAAATTAAGAAGGCTCAATACTGAGCCTTCAATTCATACGATCATTATTTAGAACATGGATTTGCAGGTTAAGGCCGTTGGCTACAGAAGACGTTGTTGTTTCCGTTGTGCGTAAAAGCGCTCTCCACGAAGGGCTCGGCTCAAGCGACTTGTTTTCTCTAACTCAGTACTTGTAAGCGAATCATATCCGTAGCGACCAAGAAGGTTTGCAAACCGAGCAATAGCATCAAGTACCTGGCGTTCCGCTTCCGTATAGGCCCTGCCGGCACTCGACTCAGCGATCACTTCGGTGACTTTACGGCCTTCGAGTTTGCGAATGATCCATTTGTTAAATTGAATATTTGCTGACCGAAGAGCCAAAACCACAGGTGTGAATGCACCGAAAACCAAAAGAGGATGATACCCTTCGGCAAACAGGTTTGGAAAGACCTCAGTGAAAATCGAGTAAGGACCAATTGGTGAAACTGATAGAAGCGTAGATGCAACGGCTCCAACGCCGACGTTAATCATGAGCTCCAAAATTCGACTTTCTTTTGTAAAGAAAGCCCGGTTGTTTAAAGTGACCTGTAGAATTTTAGCGGCCTGCTCAGGGCTGATAGAGTTTTTATCTCGAATTATGAGCCCGGCTTCTATGAGGAGTGATTCTTTGTCGACGGCACGATAGAGCTTCACGAGCTCCCAGCTGGCGTAACGGTACATATCGGGTCTATCCAACGAAACACCTCTTTCGATCAATCCAGAGAATCGAGCAATTGAATTTTTCATAGACTCAATCCGACTCGTCACTGCATGATACATGGCATGCGCATAGGTCCAGGTGTAGGCATACCCCAAGAAAGTGTGTTTCATTAACAACATGTTCACAGAGCTCATAATCCCAGCAAAAGCAGTGGAAAAAGGATCCATTCCCGTAGTGTTGGCGGCTGCGGCAGCGGAGACTCCCACTACTGTGGCCAACATGGCACTCAATGCATTACCAAAAGTAAAAGCCATTGTGCCTATGGCGTACTGCCCTTGAGCCGCAGAACCCGCGATATTCTCCAAGCCCTTCAAATGCTGAGCGAAATAGCTCCCAGCATTGTTATTGAAGTCACTCATAAGGTGTCGCATACCTGCATTAAAAGACTCTGTTCTGTATTCCGCCGGACGGTTAATCAACCACAGAGTCGATGCGGTTCGCTTTTGTAGAGTCAAATCTTTTTCGGTGTATTCAATACCAGCTCGATCATAGAGATTTTTAAGTATCTCACGGCGCTCATTATAAAAATCAGTTTTTGCTTTCCGGTTAACCCCCTTTTATAAAGGGTTGTAAGCGGAGCTTCGCGTGCTCCATTTTAAATTCGTCAAGAGCCTCTCCCATTTCGGCTTGCATCACACCCACTGTCCCGGCAAGGAGCGTTTGTTCAACAGCGATAACGAAAAACTTTAGTACCATATTTTAATATTAACTTTTTGGCTCCATATGGAGCCAGAATATGCCGTCGGCACAGCAAGAAAGCGAGAAGTTTCCGGCATTGATGGCATTGATATGCCAGTTTGCATAAATTACCTGAAAGAGAGTATGATGTCTTTGATGATAGCCTCAGCGGCATTGGCAGATCACCGTTATCATACCGGTTTGTTCATTAAGAGAGAACTGACGCCAAGAATTTGTATAGGCAAACATTGGCCCTACGTTTTCTCTAAAAAGAGTTTACTCTCTGTCTCAAAAAACTCTTTATACGGTCAAGCGTGGAGTCCTCTGCAACCTTCACAACCTCATTGGCGGCATTTTCATATTGATTAACAAATTTTACGATCGCTCTTGCCTCAATGGCGTCCATAGTGACTTCATTGAGCTTGCCAAAGGTTCGGTTCATTTCAATAAATGAACTGTGTAAATCAGTTTCTTTATACTCTCCCTAGGCCTCTCTGTATTCATCGGAAGCCAGGAATTCACGAACAGTGGTGGAGGCCTCATTAAGTCCATTGGCATTAAAGAACTCATTATTAGATAAAAGCATCCTGACAGACTCGAGCGTAGTGATATCTATATCGCGAGACTTAGCAAACTACAACTGGTGCTGCCAACTGTGCTGCTCGCAACTTGGCCAGCTCATCAATATGAATTTCTTTGTTGATCTGATCCGCTTGGCTTCGGATCTGTACCATAGAAGCATCGCGAGAGTGGAAAAACTAATCCTGGAAAGTCAGAAGGTTTGTACTCCAGCATCGAGCACACGATACAAGATTTTTGCTCATTAGTTGTTCGTGGTATCGAGCGGAAAGCCCATAGTTCATCGAAGCAAAAAATCTCTTCATCGCTTGATAACTTACTTTTGAGTTGGAAGCATTTCTGTTTTCGGCATTTCTAAAAATATAGGGCAAAAATCCATAAAACCCAAAATAGATTAACTGAGCCGAGACCGATCCAGCAGCAGCATAAGCTCCTTCCATGAGTATTGGAAAGGTATCAATCTTTTCACGAGCAATGGCCATGGCGGAATCCACTTTAATTTGGGCGCTGTCGACAACCATTCTCAAGGCCTCTAGAACAGTCTGATGATAATCAGCAATAAAGTCGGGAGCAAACCCGGCCTCTGAAGTAGAGACTCCTAAGTAGTAAATGGACGAGCCCGCCGCCAAAGACAGGGCTGCTTTTGTAAAGCGCGCATAATCACTGTTTTGCATATGTTTTAAAAACAGTCTTGATACCAAATAGTAGTATGCGGATGAATAGCCTCTGAGTTGCGCGACAGCCCTTTACAGGAGAGGCCATCGATAGGAGTATTAAGTCGGCGCTCATATTCTTCTCTTTGTTCACGAGCGTCCTCATCTGCTTGGGGCCCATTCGGCTTCGGCCTCTTGCACAACTTCGACATAGGATTCACGAGATTCTGCCACCGAGAAAGGGTCTCGATCCATTGAAGAAAGTTCTTCTAAAATTGAAAGTCCGTTTGCGCCAGGAAGGGATTTGTTGTGACCGCCTTCGCATGGACGGGTATGAAGGGCATTTAGTGCCAGCACAGCAATATTGGCTTCCACCTTTGCTTTCTTGCAAGTTGCCGATGATTTTATCAAGCTCCGCAGAAGAGTTTTGTTTGATTGCTCCGTTCTGACATCAATCAACTGTTTTAATCGGTTGTAACGAGAAACATCACCCGAAGCCACCGTGCCTGCCAAGTAAAAGCAACAAGTTTATCCGTGAGGTTTTTCATGATCTCTTGGAGGTCATAAACATGATCCCGCACGTGTTTTTCACCAGAAGGGTCGGTCCACTCATACGACACCGTGAGGTCACTGGTTTTAATGATAAGGTCATCAGGAACATTTGAAGCCCGTTGAATGACTTCACTCATCAAGAACAATTTCCTCGCGGGCTAGAGGAGAACGCTCAATAAGTACTTTAAAAGCCTCATTTTGCTCCGCGAGCTCCAGATCTGAAGGGCGATAGATTTTCTCCGAATGCAGGTCGGCAGGATGGGTAGCACCTTCAAGGGGAGGGTTACCGGAGTATATGCAATACGGGGATCGGGGCCTGAAGAGCGCCTGTTGGTAAATTCTTAAAGGCAGTGCAAAAACACCCAAATTTTTTGTGGCAAAAAACACCACGCGTTCTCTTGGGGTTTAATTTTGGCGCAGCTGTGATTTCTGAAAACCCAGCAATTTCGTGTTGATGTATTTTTCCTCGTGTTTCTAATTCAATAAAAATGCTGTAGCTGTTGCCATCCGTAGAGCGCCCGGCTTTGGTACCCGAAGGCGAGAGAGAGATGTTGGTCGGCACCTTCGGTAAGGGGCTAATATGTCGCCACGGCTAATGCTGAATGCGCCACTTTCAAAAGATTCGCGGCTAGAAAAGGGCTGAGTATCTGACCAATGAGAGAATTGCTGCCGCGAGATTCGACTACCCCGTCAACAAAGCCAGTAAATCGGCTCGATTGTTCCTTCTTTTCAATCACACGATAGGTTTGTTGAGTCTGAGCTAATACATCTTGACCGAGACCATCGGTAACAAATTCAGGTATATCGGACTCGGCACTGATGGCAGAGTTTTGCACTACTGGCAGTGCTCCGAAAATAAGTTGTAATATCAAGATCCCTGCAAGATTGGCGATTTTCTTAAACTGGCTCCACGTCGCTCTAGTCATTCTGTTTACCCTCTTATCTTATATAAATGTTTCAGGCTCTAATTACAATAATTGTTCCAGTTGCATGATCACCAGGAGTCATTAGCTTTCACGGGAGGGCAGTAGATTTCATTTCACTTGTAAGGCTTACAAATAATGTTCAATTTATTGCCAAATTGGAGCTACCCTTTCAATTCCAGCGGAGAGAGTTTAAACCCTAACAACTCAACAGGCCTTATTTATGGGGAACTCGATATGATCAAAAAACTATGTATAATGCTTAATGGGGCTTTAGTGGCTGCAGTTATTGCTAATGCTGCGGATGAAGACCAACTTCAAGAGATCGTCGTCGTACCGTCCATGTACGGGCGTTACTGCACGAGCAGTGAAGCAAGACAAGAGAGATCAATACGAAAACTAATGTGAGTGCATTAAAAGATGCTTTTAGCGTTGATTTCTGGGATGCCGTCACGAGCTTTTCCGATCAAATTGATGAAAAAGCGGAAGAACTGGCCCTTCAAGACTGTTCTTTGGCTTTGGCAGAGTACCAGGCATTTAACGAGAGAGCGGCAAACTTGTTGGCTAAATTAGAAGATTTTTTCGGTCCATCGTCTGACGAATAATCTAAACTTTGTGTTTGCGCAGTCGAGTCATGGCTGCGCGAAATCCTATTCGAGAAATTTGCGTTATATTTTAGGGTTCAAACTAAATGATCGTAAAAGAACATTTTGTAATCCTGCGGGCTGGGATGGATATAAATATAATCCACTTCGGAATTATACCCAGTCCTGAAATTAGAATATTCATGAGTTTATCCCGCCGCTCATCGGGCAAGTTGATTTCTTTGAGGTATCCATTCACAGCATTAATCATCTTACGTATGTCGGTTTGATGTTTGAAATATGTTTGTTGATTTTTTGTTCAATCACCTGATAACAGAGTTTGTTGGAAAATCACAGAATACTGAACCATGCAATGAGCCCATTTCTTTGTTGTAGTGGTAGGGCTGCATTGAATAACTGGCAATCACCAAATCACTGTGCCCTGATCTGCAGCTACATGAGTGCTCAAAGTATCTCTAATTTCGCTGTCAAAAATACCTCATATCACCCTTTTTCATTCTTGATCCTGCATAGGAGCAAAAGCTGGTGGGAGGGCGGTTTAGCTGCGACAGCCTCACTAACAGTGGCATAGTTGACCTGTTTGATGTCGTCGTCTTTTTGTGATCTCATTAAAGTTTCCGAAGATCACTTTTCGGGAGTGATTCAATTGAGTGGCGACAATATATAAGTCCACACCAAAGCTAGAGAAATGGTTGCTCTCCAGCACACTTTCGCGCAGGTACTTCTCAATATTTTTAGTAGAAAACAGGCCATTAACTTTAAAGCCTGTTTTTAACAGAACCTCTAATCCGCCGGCTATAAATGTGTTCTTTTTAAATAGGCGGGGGACTAGCTTTTTAGGAATTCCAAAATCTAAGTTTAGACCAAAAATATCGAAATAGGTGATAGGTTTGAGTTCTCTTTCCTTCCCAACGCTATTGCGTCTTCGAAAAAAAGTCTCTTGGTCTGCCGCCACTCCACGAACAAAGGCTTCAATGATGGCTTCAATGGAGTACCCAGAAGCTAGGAAAGTGCTGATGATAGACCCAGCACTAGACCCTACGTAGGTCTTAATTGTCATGGGGTCATCTGTAAAATGCTCGGCCACATTGCTGGGGCTGCCCCCGGCAAAACGAAATCCTTTTTCGCGGAGCGCGAGGCAAACTCCCAAATGAAAAGCGGCCGCCTTAACACCGCCGCCGCTGAGGACAAGAGAGGGCTTCATTTTTTTACTTAAAACCATAGAGCCTATTATGTGGATGAGTCTGTGGATTGTCACTGGATCTATTCAATGGTTGCTTAAAATGAAAACGAATATTCAACTTGATCATAGTTAAGCACATAAAATGAATAGCTATTCTTAAAACTGAGTAAGTTGAATACTCACTCGGTGAATAGGCACAAGGTCCAGCTCACCGAACTACATTATTGATTTTGATGGGCAATTACACGCCGCATTTTACCTGGAGATAAAGATTGTCCGCCGAGCTGAACTTGCACCGCACCATTGCCTGGCGAGACGCAAAAGATCCCAAATATTTTCTCCAACGAAAATCTCAGAAATGACGCTTCTGGGGCACGCGGCCAGTTCAGAACAGAGCTGTCCACATAGGCAAGCCACATGAAATCGTAATTAGTGACCGGGAATCTCTGGCCAGGGTCCCCCGAATGTTAAAAACGAGTTCTCAGGGGAGCGAGCTTGGGTAAGCAAGTGAGTGCCGCTGAGATGTTTGAGGCTTTTGGCATTCGGAGGACCTGGGCCAAACAAATCGTGCAATGAATCCATTTCAAGAAAATTTGCCTATCCAGCGCCTACCCGAAGGTCCTGAAAGTGGCTATCCAACTGGCCTTCAGGCCAATTATTCAAATAAATAACTACCTAGTCACTAGACATTCAATGACCCCATGATAGATTTGAATAGTCAAAAGGAGGCCTCTGTAAATGGCTAAAAAGGGTTGGATTTCTTTAAATGAATACGCAAATAAGCACAATATTAGCGTATCCACCCTTCGTCGCCGGATTAAAAAGGATAACCTCCTCACCGAGATGGTTCAGGGCAAATACTACGTTAAAGACATTGCCCTTGACGAACATGTGGTGAAAACAAAGCAGGCCCTCGTTAGCGAGGCCCCTGCCCAAGAAATACCGGCTGAACCCAACCAGGATGAGTTGGAGAGTTTAAGTCAAGCGTCCCTAAATACCGTGAATCGCCCCCCCACACCTTTTAGTGATTCTCAGGACGCTTCGATTTTTGCTGTCACTCAAGATCTATTGGGAGAACTCAAAAAAGCATACATGCAGGTGCTGCAAGAAAAGGAAGAGCAGATCTTATTGCTTAAGTCCGAAATTGACGACCTGCGAACTCTCACCCATGCCTTCGAATCGGATAATGGCCGATTGCGCGCAGAATTAGAGCAGGCGAGAGAGGCAATGACACAAAAGGAAGTTTCTCGACTCACCTTTATTGAACACTCAAAAGATAACGATGTGGACTCTCACCCCATTGCATCTAGTGATTCTTGGCTTGAACTTGAGTGAATCATGATTGTTAAGCTTCGCCATAAAGAGTCTAGAGAAGATTACATTTTAATAGGTTCGGGTTTTGGAATGGCCGATTCAAGCGCCAGTCCGACAGTCGGTCTGTTTGGTGAGCCGGGCTCATCCATCAAAGACTCCGCCATGTTGTGTGTCGTCAGCCGACATAGTGAAATCAAATGGATTCCTGCAGATGATCTCGATGTTGTTACAATAGATAATAAATCTGTCACAGAGTTGTTTTAGAAGCGAACTTTTCGTAGAGTCGGCCTCGTAACTCAAATACCGAGGTCATGATAATGCAAAACCCTTTGTTAGAACCCTTTGAAATTAACTCCTTAAAACTGAAAAACAGAACCGTAATGGCTCCCATGACGCGAAGTTTTTCTCCAGGTCATGTGCCGGGACCAAATGTTGCCGAATACTACGCTCGGCGAGCAGCCGGAGGCGTGGGTTTAATAATTACCGAAGGGACAAATATCAACCATTCCGCATCAGCGGGTTACCCTAATGTACCAGTGATCTTTGGGGAAAAGGCGTTGGCCGGGTGGGAGAAAGTAACAGAAGCTGTTCATAAAGAGGGCGGGAAAATTGCCTGCCAACTATGGCATGTGGGATGTGTTCGAAGCCCCGAATTTGATCCAGATCAACAAATTCCATCGATGGGACCCTCTGGTATTCTCTACACTCCCCCAGGATTTTTGAATCACTCAGTTCACGAGATGACATTGGCAGAAGTGGAGGAGGTGATCGCAGCGTTTGCAGAAGGGGCCGCCATGGCAAAAAAAGTGGGCTTTGACGCTATTGAAATCCACGGGGCGCACGGCTATTTGATCGATCAATTTTTCTGGGATGTGACCAACAAGCGAACGGATCGATTCGGTGGGGCTACATTGGCGGATCGAACGACGTTTGCAGTCGAAATCATTAAGGCCTGTCGTGAGAAGTTGGGAGTCGATTTTCCAATTATATTTAGATTTTCCAATTGGAAGTTGGCCAGTTATGAACAGCACCTCTTTAAAAATCCAGAGGATCTTAAGGCCTTTCTTGAGCCACTAAAAAACGCAGGTGTCGATATATTTCACGCCTCCAGCCGCAATTTTGATTTACCTGAGTTTGAGGGTTCACATCTGAATTTAGCGGGATGGACAAAAAAATTCACTCAACGACCTACCATTTCTGTGGGGAGCGTTGGGTTAGAAGAAGACTTTATTCAATCATTTAAAGAGTCAAAAGCGAACGTGTCCATTGAAAATCTGATAGATCGATTGAGCCATAATGAATTTGACCTCATAGCCATTGGCCGAGCTTTGATTGGTGACCCCAATTGGGTTCAAAAAATTATTGAAAATCGTTTTGATGAAATTAAGCCCTACACCAAAGAGTGTTTAACTCAACTTTACTAGTATTCAAATTATTCATCACAAGCATTCTTGATATTCATTATTCCTATTGCTGTAAATGTGGGAATTGTATTTATGTGATCACATCGATCAGCCTCAATCGATTCATTGAAGAATCTTGAGTCTCACTGATGTGGTGCAAACTTACATTCACAAGGGGGGAAGCCATGAAAGACATTAATATAAGTCGACGAAACATGTTGTCGAGAAGTTTAAAAACGCTAAGTGCTGCTAGCGCCGTTACAGTAGCGGCGGGCTTGGTTAAAGCAGACGAATTGTGCCGAATAACGCGCCAACAACCAGAGGGACCTTTCTATCCCATTAATCAGCAAGCTGATAAAGACTTCGATATGACTCGTGTTGAGGGAAGACATGGGGGGGCTCTCGGTCAAAAAATCACTTTGCTCGGCCGAGTTATGGATCAAAACTGTGAACCGGTTGAGGGCGCCTTGGTTGATATTTGGCAGGCTTGTGCATCGGGTAAGTATAATCATCCTGGTGATCCCAACACGGCAGATTTAGATCCCAATTTTCAATACTGGGGGCAGGTGTTTACCAATGCAAACGGTGAATATTCCTTTTTAACCGTTAAGCCAGGCGCCTATCCGGCAGGTGATGGGTGGGTGAGGCCACCACATATTCACATGAAGGTATCGTTGCGTGGGTATAAAGAGCTAACGACTCAAGTTTACTTTGCCGACGAAGCAGAGCTCAACGCAGAAGATCGAATCCTGCAAAGCCTTCCTAAGGAAGAGCAGGAGCATGTCACGGTGAACTTCGTTAATAAATCCCCGTATGAAAATTATTATGCCGAGGGCGTTTTTAACCCGTCCATTCAAAAACTTTAACTTTTGGGATTCTAAAATGAAGCACATTATCGCATTAATATTTTTTTGTGCCCTCAATGCACAGGCAGAAAACATAACGACCATTCATAACAACTGTTGGGATGGGTCGTTTGGGTATAATTATTTAACCGTCCAGGAATCGGATGAACATGTTATTTTTAAAACCCATGGAATGAATATTTTTACTCGACCTGAAATCATATCTAATAGAGCTATAGGTTCTGTAAGAGTGGAAACGACAGCAAAAATACCAAAAGAAGACTGTGTTTTTAGTGAAGACAAATTACTAGTGTCGTGTTGGTCTCATAAAGCTGACGTGCAGCAAACCTGGTTTCAATTAAACCCGGATACGAACAGGCGGGAGCAGGCTATTCACCGGCGCCAAGCCTCGCTTACACCAATAGAGCTCAATTATGTAGAATCGGCTCAATTGAGTCGGAACGGGTACGAATTTCAAGTCCAAGAGTTCCTCGTAAATGGAGATCAACGCCGTGGGGCTACATTTCGTGGAAGTCGAAGCAGTGCCTGTCATGGGTCATAAAAAAGGGAATTGAAATTTTTTGATTGCCCTGAACAACATCTTGGTCTCCCCACCAGAAAGTAAGATTAATTTTCAGGGCGATCGTTTTTATGAAACAAAAAAGTCGAGGAGATTCTCCTCGACTTATAGTTTAAAAAATCAATATTTCTTAAGCGGCAGAAGCGGCGGTTGGCGTTTTGGCTTTCTTGCCACCCTTGCTGCCTCGGCGAGTTTTTTTAGCGCCCTTATCAAATGCAAGTGCTAAAACCTCATCTAAATTTTCCACAAATTGAAAGTTCAAATTCTTTTTAAACTCTTCAGGAATGTCAGCAAGATCTTTTTTGTTTGCCAAAGGCAGGATAATGTTCGTCACACCCTGAGTGAGAGCCGCGAGAGCTTTCTCTTTCACTCCACCAATGGGCAGAACTCTTCCCGCTAATGTCACTTCTCCAGTCATAGCGATATCGTGTCTTACAGGAGTCTCCGTCATAAGACTGATCAACGCCGTTGCAATAGTAATTCCAGCACTAGGACCGTCTTTAGGAATGGCTCCCGCTGGCAAATGTATATGTACATCATTCTTTTCAAACCACTCTGGAGGGATGCCGAGCTCTTTTTGATGAGCCTTTGCATAGCTCCAAGCGGCCTGGCCCGATTCCTTCATGACATCACCTAATTGACCTGTCATGACTAAATTGCCTTTGCCCTTCATGCCCAAGGCTTCCACAAAGAGTGTTTCCCCACCAGCTTGCGTCCAAGCAAGTCCTGTAACAATCCCGATCTGATGCTCTTTTAAGGCTTCGTCGCGCATGTATTTTGGTGGTCCAAGTAACTCAACAATAGCTTCAGGTGTGATTTCAATTTTTTCAATTTCACCCATAACGACTTTTTTAGCGACCTTTCGGCAAACAGAGCCCACTTCGCGTTCAAGGTTTCTTAGCCCAGCTTCGCGGGTGTAATGCGCAATAAGGTATGCGATGCCCTCGTCGGTAAATGTGATTTGATCTTCTTTAAGACCGTTGTTTGCTCTTTGTCGGTCAATAACGTGAGCCTTTGTGATGAGAACTTTATCATTTTCTGTGTAACCAGAGATATGCAGAGTTTCCATTCGATCGCGAAGCGCTGGCGGAATGTTGTCAAACACGTTGGCTGTTGCAATGAACAGTGCATTCGACAGGTCAAAGTCCACGTTTAAATAGTTGTCTCTAAATGTGCTGTTTTGTTCAGGGTCTAATACCTCAAGCATTGCGGCACTTGGGTCACCTCTGAAATCAGATCCTAATTTATCAATTTCATCCAAAACAATAACGGGATTATTAGATCCTACTTGTTTTAAAGCTTGTACAATCTTTCCGGGCATAGCTCCAACATAGGTACGTCGGTGTCCTCGGATTTCGGCTTCGTCCTTTACGCCACCGAGAGAAATTCTAAAATAATTTCTTCCCAGTGCTTTCGCGATGGATTTGCCAAGAGAAGTTTTACCCACACCTGGAGGTCCGACAAAACAAAGAATCGGCCCCTTCATGTCGTTTTTCAACTTACGTACAGCTAAAAACTCCATAATTCGGTCTTTTGCTTTGTGTAGATCGTAATGATCTTCATCTAAATACTTCTGTGCGATTTTAAGGTCCATGTTATCTTTTGTAGTTACGGCCCAAGGTAAATCAACCATCCAGTCCAAATAGGTGCGAACCATCGATGCTTCTGAGGCGTCCGGATGCATTCTCTCAAGTCGTCCTAATTGTTTAATGGCTTCTTGTTGCACTTCATCTGGCATTCCGGCCTTCATTACGCGATCACGCAACTCTTCCATGTCTTCCGTCTTGGAGTCCATTTCCCCAAGTTCGTTTTTAATGGCGCGCATTTGCTCTCGTAAAAAGTACTCGCGCTGTGACTTAGACATTTCATCTTTAGCCGTATTTCGAATTCGAGCCTGCATCTGTAGTACTTCAAGTTCATTCGAGAGGATCTCATTCACTAAATTAAGTCGTTCTTTTGGATCTTCTGTTTCCAATACCTGTTGCGCATCAGAAACCTTCAAGCCGAGGTTGCTGGCAATAAGGTCAGCTAGGCGACCGGGATCTGTTACATCATCTAATACTAATAAGATATCTGGAGAAAGAACTCGGCCAAGAGCAATTATTTTTTCTAGCTGCTCTTTTGCATTACGAATCATCGCTTCATATTCTACTGCCGAACTTGGAATTTCTGCTTCAGGTAATTTTTCAACTTTCACGGAGAAATTAGGGTCAGTTTGTTTAAACTGAGTAATTTGACCTTTAGAAACACCTTGAATGAGTATTTTTACGCGCCCATCACTAAGTTTTCTCATGCGCATAATCATTGCGATGGTTCCTACTTTATATATAGAGTCCTCAGTAGGGTTCTCTTCAGTGATCTCTTTTTGTGATGCTAAGAAAATCAAACGATTTTTTGAGAGGGCTTCCTCTACAGCTCTGATTGATCCTTCACGTCCCACATATAGTGGAAGAATCATGTAAGGGAACACGACAATATCGCGAACGGGTAACATTGGTAGCGTTTCTGGTATATCGAGTACTTTGTCATCAAAACTCATTGCGTTCCTCCAACGGGGAGCTGATCTAAAGTTGTCTTGTCATAGTTCCTTTCGGCCTTGACGCACACGTATTTAAGAAAAAATAGAGGTATCAGGTCTGGATTTTCGAATCATTTTGGCTATTTGCAGCCAACGTCTCGTTAGAAAATTGACACTTATTTGGAAAATAGACGGTATTGGGAAGGAAAACAGGACTTATGACTTGAAAGGGTTGTGACGACGGACTCTCGCCAAAGTTTTTTCAATTCGCATGAGACGAAGTAGTTTAAGGCGCCGCAATCGATCGCGGAGCCGTGGTTTCAAGGTGTCGTCGTTATGGATAATTATAGATTCATTGATTAACTGAGACCTTTGCTGCAAAAGCTCTTCAACGTCTTGTAGGTTTCGATCAGATAAATCCATTGTTCCTCGACCTCATTGATTTCAAAAAACTAACATAGTGAAGCTGGGAAATCACCAAAGTTGGAATACCGTGGCAACACAAAGTGTTCTTATTAATGAAATTCGCCGTTTGCATAAAAAAAGAGCGCCCATGCGGGCGCTCTTAAAGAAAACATGAGGGTAGAAACATGTTTAAAAATTTAAGCAAACTTGGATTTTAAGGCCTCTCTGATTTCAGCGCCTTCGATACTAAATCGTGTCCACGGAATAACTTTAAGCCGGTCCAACTCAATAGGCTCTTCCGTCTCCTCGCAGATCCCGTATTTTCCAGATTCAATCCGTCCAAGAGCGGATTCAATCTCAACAAGCAATCCACGAAGTCGATTATTTTTATCCACCATTTGATTTTCTGCGAGCACGGTTAAACTTTGGTCGATTTCATCACCACTAGTATCCTGGCGCCGCTCTTCCAGCTCCCGCTTTACTTCATGTAGCTGATTGAGGATCGTGGATTTTTTTTCCAACAAAAGAAGCTTGAACTCAGCAATTGCATCTTTATTCATTATTAGACTCATAGTGCGCCCCCTCTATCGTGACTCGGGCCCAGCGAAGACTTGCTGGGCCCTTTAATGTTGGTCGTCCCTGACCAACACTTGTCCCCCTAAATACCTGGCCGTCCTAGCCAGAAGAAAGTAACCCCATCGAAACCCTAACGTTCCGATGCAGTGTTGACAGCAGAGGCAATAATGACGGTTAGCCAAAGTGATCTGAAAAATGTTTTTTGAAAATATAACAAATACTTATGTCTAGCTCTTAGACACTTATTTTATTGTGTGAGTTTATTGGGTGCCTTTGAGTCAGGATTCATTGCGGCTTTCTTTCGCTCTAGCCGCATAATCTTATCGTCTTGAACGCTTAAGCGTACTAAATTACGGGATAATTCCCGGTCTGCTTGCATGGATATTTCGCCAAGAGAGCCCTGAAAGCCTTTAACCTTTTGAAGAGCCGCTTGGAGATCTCCCCGTGTTTGTTCGCCACTTAATATAAGTTGTCGTAATAATAGGCCAACGTCATAGGCCTGAGCCTCAAAAATCGTAGGGTAACTATTAAAGGTTGAATAGAAGTCTCTATAAAACTTCGATTTTTGAAACTCTTCGTCTGTTAATAAAACACCATCAACAAAGATCGTATTTTGTACATACTGTTGTGCCCGATCAATAAGGGCCGGGCTATTCCACAGGTTGGTTCCCAGCAGAGTCACTTTGTTTACGTCATGGTAAGCAAGTGCAGGGGCAATTTGCCCAACAGCGCGCACGTTGTCTGGAATAAATATGGCATCAAAGTCTATGATGGGAGGCAGAATATCATTAGGTGGAGAAATTCTTGAATTAATATATTTTTGTTTCGAATACCACTTTCGCAATACTCTCTGATATTCGTCTCGTCTATCATCAATATAGAATGTACCAACGAGTCTTTTAATTGGCCCAGAAAAGTCTGTCGATTTAGGTGGGTACATTTGGGCGGCTACAATCTCACCGCCGCGAGCCTTCACTTCGTCCCAAAATAAATTTGTAAATTCAACGCCATACCTATCGTTGGGGTAGAGCACAGCGAACCGTTTCATCCCTTTTTCGTCCATGGCCGTTCGCACCAGCTCTTGTACTTGCATTTTACTTGTCAGTGCACTTCGAAAAACATTAGTGCCAATTTCGGTAAGGCCGGATTTCTGCGACAAAGTTATATTTGGTACATTTAACTCATCGGCCTTTGATGCGACAGCGACGGCGGTTCGACTCAAAAGACTACCGACCACAGCAATAACATGATCTTCTATGACGAGTCTTTCCGTGGCTCTTCTGGCCTGGTCGGGGTTCGTTTCACTATCGATCACGGCCAACTTAAAGTTGGAACGGTCATTACCATATATACCAAGACCGAGCTGAAGACCTTGTAAGGTTCTGTAGGCGACCTCTGAGTGTCTTCCGCTTAAAGGCAATACTACGCCAATCGTTCTTGGACTGACTTTCCTTCGGGCATCAATTTGTTCTACAATTTTTTGAGCCCGATCAGATATTCTCAGTGTCAGGCATAACACTAGAAACCCTTGAAAGGCGGCTTCTGCTGTCACTGAAGTTTTTATTTTCAAAATCAAGTAGTCCCAGTCTAAAGGGCGTACCCTGCAGCTCTTTATAGTCAGAGTTATAAGCCACTTCATTTAAATCTTTTTCATCCAACTGTGATTCGACAAAATCAATGGCTTTTAAACGATAGGAACCTTTTCTTTTAGCATCACTCTCTGTATCAGCAAGAGTTAATAGTGTTTTGATCGCATCCATTGGTCGCCCAGTTGATTGAATGCAAAAAAAGCGGAGTTTATAAATATTTAAAACAGATTGGGTTGAAACTTTATTATAACGAAGCAAACTGTCAGTGACCGCAATGGCTTCATCAAACCGCCCCATTTTTACCAATGCGCGAGCCGCTTTATAAGAGGCTTCTGCTTCTATGGGAGAAAAGATTTTAGACTGAACCACAGCAACATAGTTTTGATAGGCTTTTTGGTAGTCTTCTTCCGAATAATAAATATCTCCCAGTTCAATATGGGCATCATCAATAATTTCAGATGAGGGATCGCCAGCTAAAAGTTTCTCTAACTTCATTTTTGCCCGACTTGTCCGATTGCTTATGATGTCTTTTTTGGCGCTTTTTAACAGCTGAAGATCCGCTTCCTTGGCAGGACGTGGCGGCACTTTTTTAGGCGCCGAAGTACAGGAGTTTAATAATATGATTGCTAATACTGTGAGAAAAATTCGAAACATTTATGACCTAGCTTTCAATACTTTTTCCATATTTTGGCTAAATTCTCTCACCTTTGGGGCGTTGTCGGCAATGCTTGACAACTGTTTTACAAGTTCAATTTCTTTTGGTGATAGGTTTTTAGGAACATCAATGGTGATTTTCACCAACATATCACCCCTCTGCGAGCCCTTTAGAGCTGGAAAGCCCTTGCCCTTCAGGCGAAAGACCTGCCCGGCGTGGGTTCCGGGGACTTTCAAGCTGGCTTTGCCTGAAAGCGTGGGAATTTTTATTTCTCGGCCCAATATGGCATCAACAAAAGAAATGCAGCTCCATGAGCAAATCCATATCATTGCGGGTAATAGTGGGTGTTTTACCAGATGAACGACAACATAGAGATCCCCCGCGTCACCACCGTTTACAGGAGTGTCTCCTCACCGGTTAGTTTTAACCTCTGCTGGTGTTTTACGCCCGCAGGAACAGCTACGGATAATCGAGCTTGATCATCCTTTCCGCTTCTTTGGCGGACAAAACTTATGACTTTGGTCGCTCCATTTGCGACTTCTTCCAATGTTACATTAAGTGTGTATTTTAAATCAGCACCCTTACGTCTTCTTTGACTGAATCCGCCACCCGCACTGTAGCGCCAAATATATCGCCAAAAATATCATTAAAAATATCTTGAGGAGAAGGACCTCCTTGGCCCCAATTAAATTCAAAGTCTTGATACTGTGGACCGCCGGCTCCGCCGAATCCACCGGGCGGAAATCCTCCAGGACCAGCGGCGCCATAGTTATCAAACATACGCTTTTTTTCTGGATCAGATAAAATTTGATAGGCTTCGGTGACTTCTTTAAACTTTTCCTCAGCGTTTTGATTGCCGGGGTTTTTATCGGGGTGGTATTTGACCGCCAGCTTACGATACGCTTTTTTGATTTCGTCGGCATTGGCCGAGCGATCTACGCCCAGAATTTTATAATAGTCTTTCATGACTTATTCCTCTATTGATTCTCCCATTTCTTCCTCTGACGCCTCAACAGGAAGTGGCACGGCTACTAATACCTGAGCCGGTCGAATCATTTTTTCATAAAATATATAACCTTTTTTGAATACTTGAGCGACATGCCCCTCTGGGTATTCGTTAGTTGGAAGGTTACTTAAAGCTTCGTGCTTGTTGGGGTCAAAAGGCTCGCCGAGAGGGTCTATTTCCTTGATTCCAAATTTCTTTAAAGCTTGAATCAACTGGGCATGGGTCATTGTCATGCCCTCTTTAAAGCTCTCCAGATTTTCACTCGTCACATCCTGACCTAAAGCCATTTCAAAAATGTCGACCACATTTAAAACCTCTACAGCCAATTTTTCGGGTCCGTATTTAATGAGATCCGAACGCTCTTTAACGGCTCGCTTTCTATAGTTGTCGAACTCTGCTTTTAAATACAAGAGCTCTTCTTTGGCTTTTGATTCGCCGTCGCCATTGCTCAATGGAGTGACATTTGAAGATTCTTGCTCCGATGAATCTTCGCTCTCAGATTCTTCCTCAGAACCTTCGAACTCAATTTCGCTCCCATCACTGGAAAAGTCTTGGTTGATAAGGTTCTCAAGTTTCTCTTTTCGATTTTTATCTTGTTTAGGCTTATCTGACGTCAAATGCCTTCTCCCATCTATTAAGCTTTACAAATTTAGGTCCGTATTTAATTTAGTCAATGTGGGTGATCTATCAAAGGCATATGTTTAGCAAAAATCATTGCGAATTCAAACAGTTAGATCTGCCTCTGAAAAAGTAAACTGTGACAGAACCTGGTTGCTTACAAGGCGCCCCTGCCGGGAGAGCATCAGGCGCCCATCTTTTTGCAGCAAAAGCCCCTGATTTTCTAGTTTTTCTATGGGTTTAATTGCACTCTCCCATTGAAGTCCAAACTTTTTGCGCAAAGCATCAAGAGAAAGTCCCTGGTGAGTTCTCAAGTGCATATGGAAATAATCTGTGAGTGATTCATGAGTTTTTAAAAATTCGATCTGCTCTTTTGGAAGGTCTTCAGCACGCTCACAGTGTTCGATTTGATGAAAGTAACTTTGAAAATCTTTTGGATTCCAAAATCGAACTCCAAAACGGTGCTCTTGGTACTCAGGAAAATAGGAGTGGGCACTTAACCCGAAACTCAAATAAGGCTCATCTTGCCAGTAAGTGAGATTGTGTCGAGATTCTTTGCCGGGCACAGCGAAATTTGAAATTTCGTATTTTAACAAATTCATTTGCTTCAATTGACTCTCAATGACGTCAAACATCTCCACTTGTACATCATCAGAGGGGCGATTAAAACTCATAGGATGGCCCTCAGGTACGGTAAGACAGTAGGCACTTAAGTGCTGAGGCTTCCAATAATCAATCTCCTCTAAATCCTTTTGCAGTTGTGAAAGCGATTGGTGTGGAAGCCCAAATAGCAAATCAAAGGAGTAATTGAGATGGTTTTCAGAGAGCAACTTTAAAGTATTTCGAGTGTCTTCGGCGGAATGCCGTCGGCCACAATCATTGAGAAGCTTGTCGTCGAAGGACTGCGCACCCACGCTAAAACGATTCACCCCGACTTTAAGATAGTCTTCGAGCTTATTTGGGTCGATAGTAGCGGGGTTGATTTCGATGGTAACTTCGGCGTCTGGCAACAATTCAAACCCTGCATTGGCAATTTCTGTAATGATGGATACAATGAACTTTGAGTCTATTAGGCTAGGAGTGCCGCCACCAAAGTAAATGGAATGGACAGCCTTAGATGGCGCCCAACACCCACGGTTGCGAATCTCTTCGAGCAAGTGAAAAGTATATTCCCCTGGAGGCAGGATTTTCTCTTGTTCAAATGTCGTAAAATCACAGTAGCGGCATCTTTGAAGACAATAAGGAATGTGAATATAAATTCCCAATGATTTCATAAAGAGGGTTCTATTTTATGTATAAAAAAATGCAATTAAAAAACGGAATGAATGTTATTTTTGTAGAATCACATAAAGCACCAGTTGTCTCAGTGCAAATGTGGGTGAAGACAGGAAGCGCTGACGAGCAAAAAAACGAAGAGGGCATCAGTCACTTTATAGAACATTTGGTTTTCAAGGGCACAGAAAAGTATGGAGTTGGAGAAATAGCATCTTTGGTTGAAGGTTCGGGCGGCCAACTCAATGCGTACACGTCGTTTGATCAAACCGTTTTTTACGTCACTATTTCAGAGAAATTTTTGGATGTGGGCTTAGATGTAATCAGCCAGATGATGGGGTTTCCCAAGTTTGATGAAAAAGAAATCGACAACGAAAGAGAAGTGGTCATTGAAGAAATTAAGCGTGGGTTAGATGATCCAGGAAGAGTGGGCAGTCAGCAGCTATTTTCAACTCTTTATAAAAATCATCCATATGGAATTCCAGTGATTGGCTATGAAAAAGTCATTCGTAAAGTCACAAAAAAAACTCTCGTTAATTATTACAACCGAAGATACGTACCGGAAAACATGACTCTGGTTATTGCTGGAAATTTTCAAACAAACGAACTCAAATCAAAAGTAAAACAACACTTTGGGGCCTTCGAGAACTACCCTTTGAAAAAAATTAAAAGAAAGAAAGAAGAGAAAGTCGATAAACCTCGATTTACTGTTAAACAAACCGCCTTCAAAGAAAATACTTTATACATTTCGTGGCCCGTCCCCAAAGTGGACCATAAAGATATTCCAGCCTTAGATGTTATGGCACTCGTACTGGGACAAGGTGAGAGCAGCCGGCTCGTACAGGCTATGCGAATTAACAAGCCACTTGTTAACTATGTGAGTTCCAGCTCTTTTACGCCCATTGACCCCGGGTTTTTCACGATTTCTGCAAGCACCAACCCAAGTACTTTCGCGGATGCATTGGTGACACTCAATGCGACACTGAAAGAGTTTTTAAGCGAGATACCGACCGTAGAAGAAATGAAAAAAGCGCAAATCAACATGCAAAGTGAAGAGTATTATACAATGGAAACGGTCGATGGACTCGCACGCAATACCGGCACTTATCAACACTTGTTTGGAGATTACAAATACTCAAAAGAGTTTTTAAACCAAATCAAACAGGTGACGGCCGAAGATGTCATTCGAGTAGCTCGTAAATATATGAAGCCCGAGAGTACTTGCGTCTCGTTTTTGACGGATCAAGATGAAAAACAAGTAAAAAAACTATTAAAAGCTTGGCACAAAGAATACTCAAAAATTTATGTTGAAACAAAAAAGATAAAGTTAGCCAAAGGTGGGAAAAAAATTAAAACACCCCAATGGAAGCCGACACCTTCTTCTCATGAAGCGAAGCTCTCAAAAAGAATATTAGATAATGGCACTGAATTGATTTTGTACCCCTCTAACGACACCGCCGTGGTTTCTTTAAAGGCGGCCTTCTTGGCCGGTATTAGGATAGAGCAGGAAGAGAAAATCGGCGCAACGGAGCTCCTTTCACGCGTTTGGACCTCTGGAACAAACAAATTAAGTGAGTATGAACTTAGCCATAAAATGGACATGTTAGCATCGAGTCTTGGTGCATTTGGCGGTCGAAATACTTGTGGGTTAAGTATGACAGCATTGACACCTTATGCTTCCGAGGTCAGAGACTTGTTTTTTGACTGCATGTTCAATGAAGACATTAATGCATTGGCGATGGAGCGCGAAAAGCAAATTATGCTCGAGCAGATAAGAAAACGTGACGATAACCCAGCACAAAAATGTGTAAGACAGTTTACTCAGGCCATGTTTAAAAATCACCCCTACAGCCGCGACCCGCTGGGTGATGCTGAACGGATACAGAGCATGGCAGCCGACGACCTTAAGAATTTACGTAAAACATTTTTAAAATCGAACAACTGTAAAATTGTTCTGGCGGGGTCGTTCGACGAGAAATTATGGGTGGACCAACTCAATCGAAATCTTAATAAAATGCAAAAAGGGGAGATATTAGCCACTCAATTTGAATTCAACCCCCCTAAAGAAAAGATACAGTTAAAACAGGAGAGCGACAAAGAACAGGCGCACATAATTGTTGGTTTCCCCGGCTTAACGTTCGAGGATCATCGAAAATATACACTCGATGTCATTCAGGCTATTTTGGCGGGTCAAGGCGGCAGACTCTTTTTAGAATTGAGAGACAAAGAGTCTCTTGCATACAGTGTTTCTCCCATCAAAATGGAAGGCATCGATGCTGGATATTTTGGAGCGTACATTGGATGCAGTCCAGAGAAATCAGAGAAGGCCATAAAGATGATGTTTGATGAATTTGATAAAATTCAAAACGTTTCTGTGGGCGAATCGGAAATGGATCGTGCAAAAAGATATCTGATGGGTCGACATGATATTGATTTGCAAAAGACATCCTCCAGTGCATCGGCGATTTTGTTTGATGAGATATACGGAATTCCGGCTGAAGAAACTTTTCAGTACAGCGAAAGAATTAAAACTGTAACCAGTGCAGACGTAAAAAAGCTGGCCAATGAAATTTTCTCGCAACCTCCTGTCATCAGCCGCGTCGGTTAAGTCGCGTCGAGGTGCCTACTCGCTTTTTCGGGGGCGGCGCTTCCGAAAAAGGAGTAGGAACCTCAAACTAAAGTCGTGTTTCAAAGCGAGACAATTATGTGTTCCATAATCTCAATTAATGGCACTCAGGCCTAAGTATTTAAAGATTCACACAAATTTCGAGTTTTTTTTGGATTTTTGATAAAATATCTGTGTGGAACATCCGTTTTTAAAAGTAGGAGCGGAACCAAAGGTCTGAGGAGGTAAAATTGAATCGCGACAACCAAAAAGGTTTAGCACCAGATTTAATTTTAGATAGCCAAGAGTTTTTTGCTCAATCGGTGGAAGAGGCATTTACGTCTTTAAAGGTCGAGGGAGTGCCTCAGGTGAAAACATACATCGCTTCTCTCCTCAATTATTTTATGTTTACCGACAATCTATTTGAAGTCTGCGAAACCTCTGGAAAAAGAAAGTCCATAACTATGGCAGAGCTTTTCTTAAAGGCAAATCAACTCGAATCACGACAAAAAGAAAAACAACTAAAACGTCTAGGTGATATGAGCCTCTACATGAGTGGTTTTTTTGGGGATAGCTTTAAAAGAAAAATTATAGATATCGACTATTACATTAGTATTGGCGGCTCCGCATACGGGTCATTGTCGGCTTTAGTGAGCGAAGATCTGATGGCGAGAACCTATGAAAATATTGCTGAAAATTTTGTGAGGTATGTGGATATTCTGACTTACATCTCTCAGAAGACCAATGTCCAATCCAATGAAGATCTACTGCGTTTGTATGATCGATATATTGCAACTGGATCTGAGTTAGCGAAGGAACAGTTGGCAGAGCTTGGACTTTTGAATGCTCAAACGCATAAAGTTTCCAAAAACTAGCCCCTTCAAAATCACTGTATTTTTTAAGAGGATCCAGGTAATCTAAGGACATGTTTAACTTTGGATTCACAGAGCTTATTGTTTTGGGTGCTATCGCGCTTCTCGTTATTGGCCCCCAACAACTACCGCAAGTGGCCAAGTCCTTAGCTAAACTCCTAAAAGAATTTCGAAATATATCAGCAGACATAACGAGCTCATTAGCCGATGCAAAACATTCAGTGCGATCTCAAGTTGACGATGTTAAAAAGGAAGTCCAGGAGGCCGCTGATTTTGAAAAGCGCCTTTTGGATTTAATTAATGAAAAAGCAAAAGCCGCAGAGGGGACGGTCTCACAGGGAACGCCACCCACCCCGGAGCAAATTCAACACCAAGAGACGCAAGAGACTCAACATGCGCAGGCACACAGCGTGAACGATGAAAATGGTGAATCCAATGATGAGATCAGCGAACCACCTCAGGCCGCCGAGAGGAAACCTGATGAGTGACGTTGATGTGGAAAAAGAAGAAAGTGTAGTTTCACATTTAACGGAACTGCGAAAACGACTCATCCGGGTGATGATAATTGTTTTTTTGGGATTCATCGCCTGTTGGAATTTTTCAGAACTTATTTTTGACTTCATTCGAATGCCAATTGCTCAGTATCTTCCCCAAGATGGATTAGTATTCACTGCTCCCATGGATAAATTTTTGGCACATATTAAAGTTTGTGTCTTAGCCTCTGTAGTGGTGACATCACCTTTTTGGATATATCAAATATGGGCATTTATCGCGCCGGGCCTCTATCAGAATGAAAAGCGATTTGGTGTTTACTTCATTTTTTTTGGTACCTTTTTATTTTTATCGGGAGTCAGCTTCTTATATTTTGCAGTTCTTCCCATGGCATTCAAATTTCTTCTTCAATTTGGGGGAGAAGTGGACAAGGCGATGATTACGATCAATGAGTACCTGTCCTTTTTTATTACAACAACATTGGTGTTTGGGGCCGCATTTGAAATGCCACTGGTATTTGCCATATTAGCGAAGCTCGGCTTGGTGAGCCCAAATTTCTTAAAAGATAATTGGCGTTATGCTATCGTCATACTAGCTGCAGGGTCTGCAATGTTTACGCCGCCAGACGTGATCAGCATGATTATGATGATGATTCCTATGCTGGCATTATATGGGCTTTCTATCATCTTAGTGTCGATAATAACTAAAAATAACGACATCAAAAAAGCGCATTAAAATAAAAAAGGCGCTGATAGATCAAGCGCCGTTTCAAAAATGAATTGTCAGAACAAACTAACACTCAAATACGATAAGTTCGGCACCACTTTCAACAGTTTGGCCTTCTTTGACGTTAATGGATTTTACTTTGCAGGATTTTTCGGCCCGCATTTCGTTTTCCATTTTCATGGCTTCCATTATTAAAATCGGGTCGCCCTCTTCCACTTCCTGGCCCACTTTCACAAGGATTTTAATAATTTTTCCCGGCATGCCCGCGTTGAGATTGTCTCCGGCGGCCAACCCTTTTCCGGACTTCAGGCTTTCATGTAAAAGCATTTCGTCGTTAAATATTTTTATCGTTCTAAAAGACCCACGGGTATAAACGTTGTAGTCAGTATCTTTCCCGACAACATCAACCAGGTAGGAGTGGTTGTTGAACATGAAACTTATGGCCTCATTCAACATCTGAAAGTCTTCCTTTAGAATAACATGCTCGACCCAAGGTCCGTCGTTTTTAGACAGCTGTACATTCCAAGCACTTCTTCCCTCGTTCACCTTCACCTTATAGTCATTCCCCTGTGTAGTGGCTTCAAAGTACATAAGTATTCCCTCTTAACTATGTCTCAATTGGCTAGATCGACCGACATCTTTCCAGCGGCTATTTATATTGAGTCTTGATGTGTCTCGGCGTTTAGCTTCGTTATAGGCCACAATGGCAGCCGAAATAATAAATACATTTTCATCGACAAACAAAAACAGTTCTTTTTGTTTCTTACCAGCGATCTCACTATCAATGAATTGAGTCGTATACGTCCCATCAATAAATTGAGGGTGAGCTAAAATATTCTTATGCAGTACTATGTTTGATTTTACACCGGTTAGCATAAACTCATCGAGAGCGCGATTAAGTCGGGCCATAGCCTCTTTTCGGTCTGCCCCCCACGCGATCAGTTTTCCAATCATCGGGTCATAGTGAATTGGTACTTCATATCCCGCGTAGGCCGCATTATCCATGCGGATAAACGGACCTTGGGGCGGTCGGCACTTTCTAATTTTTCCGGGGCTTGGTGCAAAAGTTTTGGGATCCTCAGCGTAAATTCGAACCTCAATTGCATGACCATTAATCTTAATATCGTCTTGCTTAAAGCTGAGCTCGTTACCGAGAGCCACACTTATTTGCTCCTTCACCAAATCGTAGCCGGTAATCATCTCTGTCACGGGATGCTCCACTTGTAATCGAGTGTTCATCTCCATGAAAAAGAATTCTTTCGTGTTATTATCAAAAATAAATTCAATGGTACCTGCACCAATATACTTAATAGCTTTTCCAGCTTTAACTGCGACATCGCCCATTTGCTTTCGCACTTCATCAGGAACAGAAATACTAGGAGCCTCCTCAATAACCTTTTGATGTCTTCTTTGGGCGGAACATTCTCTTTCAAACAGGTGTACGACGTTTCCTTTAGTGTCACCAAATACTTGTAGTTCAATATGTTTAGGGTTTTGAATAAATCGCTCTATAAAAACTCGATCATCTTTGAAATAATTTAACCCCTCACTCTGGCAGGCTCTAAATTGGCTTTCGATTTCTTTCGGGTCATGAACAACGCGAATGCCTTTCCCGCCGCCACCGGCTGAAGCCTTAATTATTACCGGATAGCCGATGCGTTCTGCTTCAACTTTAGCCTGCTCAGCATCTTTAACAGAGCCCTCGGTACCAGGCACGGTAGGCACTCCGGCTTTTTTCATTAATTCGCGGCTGGCGAGTTTGTCACCCATTGCTCTGATGTTATCCGCCGTGGGCCCAATAAAAACAATGCCGGCGTCTTTAAGTGCAGTTGCAAAATCGGCATTTTCACTGAGAAAGCCATACCCCGGGTGAACGGCTTCAGCCCCACTGAGTTTCGCAACTTCAATAATTTTATCAATTCGCAAATAAGATTCTGCACTGGCTGCAGGCCCAATGGGGTAGGCTTCATCGGCCAACATAACGTGTAGCCCATTTCGATCGGCCTCTGAATATACGGCGACAGATTGAATGCCCATTTCGCGGCAGGTTCGAATAACCCGAATGGCAATTTCGCCTCTGTTGGCGACTAATATTTTTTTAAACATAAACTCAGCCTTCCCTTATAGAGGAATGTTCCCGTGTTTCTTTGGCGGGTTGGAATCCTTTTTGTTTTTCAACATCTCAAGAGAATCAATGATTCTTTTTCGAGTCATTGCTGGCTCAATAACTTCATCGATAAACCCAACCTCAGCGGCAATGTACGGATTGTTAAACATTTCTTCGTATTCAGCAGTCAATCGAGCACGTTCAGCTTCTTGGTCAGTTGCGTTTTTTATTTCATTTCTAAAAATAATATTAACGGCACCGTCAGCTCCCATCACGGCAATTTCAGCAGTTGGGTAGGCCAAATTAATATCGCCTCGTAAATGCTTTGAACTCATAACATCATAGGCACCGCCATCAAGCTTTTCAGTGACCAAAGTAATTTTTGGTACGGTGGCACCGGCATATGCATAAAGTAACTTTGCCATGGGTAATGATGCCATTCCACTCTTGGTCAGTACTTTCCGGCAAAGACAGGAACGTCAGCAGGTAATTAATGGTATGTTAAAGGCGTCACAGAACCGAACAAATCGTGCGGCCTTTCGACTGGCTTCAATATTGGGACAGCCAGCGAGTACCTGAGGCTGATTTGCCGCCGCTATCCCTACGCTGCGACCATTAAACCGGGCAAACCCAATTACGATGTTTTGTGCATATTGACTGGCAACCTCTAAAAGTAACTTTCATCGACAATTGTTTTGATAAAAGCTCTTTCATGTCATAAGGTTTTTTTGAGTTATCGGGTATAAAATCGTTGAGGGCTTTTTCTAAACGATCTAGGTCAACCGTCCGGTGCAGGAGGATCATCGATATTGTTGGGAGGGAGAAAGTTAAGCAGTTCCCGAATCATTAACAAGCAGTGTTTATCGTTGTCTGTGGCAAAGTGAGCAACTCCCGATTTTTTGCAGCATGAGTTGAAGCTCCGCCCAATTCTTCCTTTTTGTCACCTCTTCGTGTGTTACCGACTTAATAACATCTGGACCAAATCACAAACTGTCAAAGGTAATGTCTTTCACCATAAAAACAAAGTCAGTCAGAGAGGGCGAGTAAACTGCCCCTCCGCACAAGGGCCCATGATGGCAGAGATCTGCGGCACTACTCCACTTGAAATAGTATTTTTTAAAAAGATATCCGCATATCCAGCAAGCGCTTCAACACCCCTCGTGTATTCGAGCTCCACCAGAGTCATTCAGGCCGATGACGGGGATCCATTTTTAATGCCATATCCATGATTTTACAAATTTTTTCGAGACTGGAAACCTCATACCGCCTGCACTTAAAAACTGTAAAATCTTTGAGAGTAAACATAAACCAACTTTCCGTTGATTCGGCCGTATCCAGTTATTACTCCATCACCATCGATTCGTTTATTCTCAATTCCAAAGTTACGACAGTTGTGTTTTGCAAAGCGATCGATTTCTACGAAGCTCCCTGGATCAAGTAACACATCCAACCGCTCCCTTGCCGTCAATCGATCTGTTCTTTATGTTTAGCAACTCGATCAGCACCACCACCCTCAAACGCAGCTTCGTTTCCTCAACGAAAGGTTGTGAATCTTATGTTCAGTTGTAATCATCTCGGCCATAACAATTCCTTTCAATATTAGAATCAAGGGTACATTCGCCCGTACAAGCGCGGAAAGGTATTGTCTCTCTGACATGGGACAAACCACAAATCCACGCTACCGTTCTTTCAATCCCGAGGCCAAAACCCGCATGCGGAAAAGTTCCGTATTTGCACAAGTATCATCGTTGTACCAAAACCCGAAATCCTTTTCATCAGACCATGCTCTTTATCTTTTTTAAAATAATATCAAATTGTCTTCCCGTTATTGCCGCCGATGATTTCACCGTAGCCCTCTGTGGCCGGCATATCGACCTTCATGAGATGGGTGGGGTCCTTTGGCTCTTCTTTCATAAAGGCTTTAATGGCGGTGGGAGTAGTGGTGAACCATTACTGGTTTATCAAACTTGGAGCTGATAATAGTTTCATCAGCACCACAAAATCATCGCCATCAACCGAAATCAGGATTGCTCTTTTTTAATTATTTCTACAGCTTCTTTGTAGTGAATCCGAGGAATTCGCCCTTAATCACTTCCGGTTTCGATATATCGCGTTCCAGAACCGATAGTTCTTCGGCAGTTTTTAATGGTTAAGCTATAATGTATTCACCAAGCATCTGTTAAATCCATGTTGTCATAAAAGGTCGTTGAAGGCCACTTCTGGCTCAACCATCAAATTCGATAAGGTGTCTTCGAGTTTTGAACTTTTCAGCTCTGAAAGTGGGTCCAAGCAGTAAGACCTTGCCGGCAGCAGCGATCAGCTTCCATGTACAGCTTGTCCACTTCAGAGATAAGCTTTGTCATCCAATGCTGAGTTTCGCTCTAAGGTTGTGGTGCCTTCGCAGGCATTGGGCGTAAATATGGGAGCGTCGGTAAGGAAGTAAAACCACGGCCATCAAAAAGTCTCGGATGGATTTAATGATTTCGGACCGAACACAGATGGCGTAGCATGTTGACGTTTTGATCTAGGCCAAAGGTGCCGGTGGTTCATTAAAAAATCAGTCCCGTGTTCTTTGGGAGAAATTGGAAAATCTGGAGAAGCTCCGATAATTTCAAAGCTCTCCGCGCCAATTTCAAAAACGCCCGGCTTTTTGGGGTGTTCGCGAACCACTCCCGTCACTTTAAGTGCCGTTTCTTGAGTGATTTCTCCGAAATTTTCAAAAGCGGCTTCATCGCACTCGCCGCGATAGAAAATGCACTGAACCATTCCTGTTCCATCACGCAGCTCTAAAAACTTAATTTTTCCACTGGAGCGGGTATTGTAGGCCCACCCCTTAAGTTCAACGGTCTCGTTAACGTATTTGCCTAGATCTTCAATAAAATAACGCATATAGCTATTCCATATATGTGAGAATAAAATTGTCGAAAGTCTTACATGAAAATGGCCGCAAAGGCAGCGTAAATTTTCCCGACGTGAATCGGTTAAATTACGCATCATAATTTGTAAATTTCAGAGGTCTCTTGCCGTTATTTTAGTTTTGACAGCGTTGAGACAAGGGCTGGTTCAGTAAATGTTCCAATGCACATTGGATATTAAGGCTCCCTCGCGTGATGCTAATCATGAAGGGGTCGTAGTCCACTCCCGCATTTATGGCTTGTTTGATTTCGTTATAGTTGGCAGTGGGCTTTGCAGACCATAACACGGCAGCAGCGCCGGCTACAAAAGGAGCCGCCATACTGGTACCGGTGAGCATCCCAACACTGTCTTCAAAAAGCGTAGAAAATATATCTTCACCAGGAGCAAAAAGGTCCACAGAAAGCTCTCCATAATTGGAGTGCCCCGCCATGCCCCCAAAAAATGTGGTACTGCCAACAGTGATCTGGTTGGCCAGCTTAAATTTGGCCGGGTACTCAAAATAATTTGGATTCTCAAGATTGCGCCCCAAGTTTCCAGCAGCAGAAATAAATAAAATATTATGTAGGCCCAGTTGCGAAATTTTTTCTTCGAGAATTGAGCTGCACGATGGCCCACCCCAGCTGGCATTGACCACGCGAATATTCATTTGCTCGTTCATCATTATAACGTAGTCTATGGCTCGAATAGCGTCGTCCAGTGTCCCGCCATCAGTGTCTATAAAATCCAACGGCAAAATCTTTGCTCTCGGAGCAATCCCCTGAGGAAGATTTGTTATATAGGTGATTTTATCGTGGTCAGCTGCAACAATTCCGGCAACGTGCGTTCCATGGCCACTGTTGTCCACATTTTGGGGCGTGTTGGTTGCGAAATTGTAGCCTTGATAGTCATCAACAAATCCATTTCCATCGTCGTCGAGTCCGTTGGTCGCCTTTTCATTACCATTGATGTCGATGCCTTCTTCCCCCGCGTTGATAACAATTCGCGTTTTTAAGAGGGTTTGCGATGGCAACTCCACTATCAATGATGGCTACGGTAATGTCTTGTCCACGATAATCGTTTTCCCACGCATAAGCGGCACTAACGGCTTGCCGTCCCCAGTTGCGAAAGTTAGGAGCTGCTTTCTTGTCTTTTTCTGGATCATTAATGTCGCCACCTGGGAGGGATAATTTTATCAAAGGGCTGTATAGATATTCGCATGTTTGGATTGACAACTTTTATGAACTCTCGATTGGGCTCGATGGTCTTTTTAAACAGTTCGTCTTCTGTCTCGTGATGAACTTTTGTAATCGTTCCATCAGTCCACTGCACAAGGTATTCGCCAGCAATGTATTGTTCTCGACAATTTGCAGAAGTTTGAAAGACCTCTTCAGAAGTCCCTTTGTCACAGGCGATTAGAGCCAGTGAAAAAGCACAACAGTGCCTCGAAGTAGAGATTTAACATCCATGTTATTCCCTTCGGAAGGCGCATCCTGCACCACCTCTTATATTGTCTATTTTAGGCTGGATTCCGGTTAGTCCAATCCTTATAAGATCCGCTCAGCTGGCGCTGGAGCACAAATCTGGACTTAGACTTATGGTTAATTGTTCGCGGGACAATTCCAAAAAAGTCGGGAAAAATATAACTCCAAAATGGGAGTTTTGAAGTTACGAAAGTGTAGCCTCAATTTCACTAAGAACGCTCTCCTCCACCGGATGTAAAACTGCATCACTAACAGCAGCGGCACGACTTAATCGAATAATTTCTTCAGCCCAAATGGGTTGATTTTTGTAAGAGGAAATTCGTTTTCGAGTTAATTCGAGAGCGCTTTCGAATTCGTCTTCAAAAAGTCGAACCATGTCTTTAAAGGTATGCCTTAAGTCGACCTCATCAAACTGAGTAGCAAACGGCGACTGTAAAATGGCGCTGTAAAAATGTTTGTATTCAACGACATCAACGCCGTCGTCACAATGAGCGACCCAAACATAAGCACTAACTAACGCGAGCATTAATTTTTCGGCATCAACTGAATTCATTTTATATCACCTATAAACTTCGATAAAAATTGTGAAAATTGATTTTCAACTCTTGCGGCGACCTCTTTAACATCTTCATGGGTCAGGGCGACTTGAGACAGTCCCGTTCCCAAGTTTGTAATACAACTGACTCCAACAACCCTTCGGCCCATATGTTTAGCGGCGATGACTTCCGGAACAGTGCTCATGCCGACAGCGCCACCACCCATGTCGCCATACAATTTTACTTCTGCAGCAGTTTCATAAGTGGGTCCTTGGACTCCGAAATAAACGCCATTGAAGTAAGGGACGTTTTGGGATTTTAATACCTCTTCGAGTTGATCCGACAAGGCCGTGTCGAAGGGTTCGCTCATATCTGGAAATCGAACACCTAATTCAGAAATATTAGGGCCGCGCAGAGGATTCTCACCGGTCATATTAACTTGATCACGTAATATCATAAAAGTTCCGGGTTCAATTTCTTTATTTAAGCCCCCAGCAGAGTTGGTAATGATAACAACCTTCGCACCCAACATTCCCACGACCCTTGTTGGGTGAATAACTTCGGCCATGGAGTGGCCTTCGTAGTAATGAACACGCCCCTGCAGCAGAGCGACCTTTTTACCTGCCAGGTGACCAAGAATAAGTTTTCCCCCATGCCCCTCGACACTCGGCGGGATAAAACCAGGAATGTCTTTATATTCAATTGAGCAAACGACATCGACGGCTTGTGCAAAATGCCCCAACCCAGAGCCGAGTGTTACGCTTATATCTGGTGTGAAGTCGGTTTTTGCACGAATGAAAGCCACGGATTTTTTTAAGTTTTCGTAAATCATATGAGGACCTCGTCAATCAGTGGGGGCGGATCAATTTTGAAGTCAGAAATGGTGACGCTTTTAGATAGCATGTGCGTTGCCCCTTCAACGTCTGACTCATTAGAGGTGTAAAGCGTGTAAAGCTTTTGCCCTTTTTTTATTTGATCACCAATTTTAAAGTGCCATTCAACTCCCGTAGACGGGTCTATAGAGTCTGTGTGTTTCAAGCGCCCTGCTCTAAGCTGTATGTTAGCTCGACCGATAGTCTCGGTCTCTACAGCCGTCACATAACCAGCTTGATCGGCGGAAACAATGGTCTTGTCGTCTGATATAACAATCGACTCTGCGCTCTCAGCTCCTTGGGCGCGACACATTTTTTGAAACTCTTCAAAAGCTCGACCACTTTCAAGTGCTTCTTGAGCTGCCGTTCTTGCAGCCACCTCATCGTCGAATTTGTTACCAACCAAAAGCATATGTTTTGCAATCTCAAGGGAGAGCTCACGCGTATCCGCGTAAAAATCCGTATCATTTTCGATGCAGGTTTTTCCCTTTAAAATATCAATGCATTCTTTAATTTCCACAGCATTGCCGGCAAAACGACCGAGTGGTTGCTCCATACAGGTTAAAAGAGCATGGCATTTCAATCCATTATTTTCAGCAATATCTTTTAACCATTCCGCGAGCTCCTTGGCCTGTTCCATTTCCTTCATAAAGGCGCCGCTGCCATGTTTTACATCCAACACGAGCCCGGTGACTCCTTCGGCAAGTTTTTTCGACATGATACTGGCGCAAATAAGCGGAATGCAATCAACGGTTTCTGTCACATCTCTGAGCGCATAAAGCTTTTTATCTGCCGGACAAAGATTTTCGGTTTGCCCCATGATAGCCAACCCAGATTCTTTAACTTGGCTTACAAATTCATCGTTGGTTAGAAATACATTAAATCCGCGGATGGACTCAAGCTTATCTAATGTGCCACCGGTATGGCCAAGGCCTCTTCCGGCGATGCTGGCGACAGGCAAACCACAGGCCGAAACAATAGGATCACATATCATTGTAACTTTATCGCCAACGCCTCCGGTTGAGTGTTTATCAACGATATTTGCAATGCCGTTGAACTTTATAGTCTCGCCACTTTCTTTCATTAAACGAGTCAGCAATGACGTGTTACTTTTAGAAAGTGGATTGAAATAGGTCGCCATTAAAAAAGCAGACATCTGATAGTCAGGAATAGATCCGTCGATATAACCCCGAATGAGAAAACTCAACTCTGCTTCGGTGTGTTCCAAACCGCGTTTTCTGTTTCGAATAACTAACGTTGGAGTGAAATCAGACATTTAACTACCAGAAACTATTGCGACACTGGCACTTGTACCCAGTCGATCCGCACCTGCCTCTATGAGCTCTCGCGCCTGTTGGGCCGTTTTTATTCCGCCGCTTGCCTTTATCTTAATTTGATCATTGAGTTCAGCTTTAAATAACTTAATGTCTTCAACCTTTGCACCACTGGGCCCAAATCCGGTTGATGTTTTAATAAAATCCACCTCACAGGTGTTTAATATTTTGCAGGCGACAATTTTGTCAGCGTGATTAAGAAAACCGGTCTCTACAATCACCTTTAAAATTTTGCCGTGCTTTTTCACTTTTTTGGCAACGGCTTGTATGTGGTCGCGAACTTCGTCATTTCGTCCTGCCTTTAAAAGACCCACCGGAATGACCATATCAATCTCGTCGGCACCATCTCGGCAACAATACTCGGCTTGAGTCGCTTTGTTATTAATCCCGGAAGCTCCGAGGGGGAAGTCAACAACCGTACAAACTTTAACATCCGTCTGCTGCAATAACTGTTTTGCGTAATGAACATATGTGGGGTTCACGCAAACAGAATAAAAACTAAACTCTTTTGCCTCTTCACAAAGGCGTTTAATATCCTTTGGTTGAGCATCTGCTACCAATAGGGTGTGATCTATATATCGACTTAAGTTGGCCATACGTCCCTCCAGGATAGGCAGCGTACATAAATTTTTGGCTTTGTGGAAGTCTATTTCTAGTAACCTATGCGGTTTATCCCTTAGTAAGAAATGACAAAAAGAGTTAATATCAGGAGGAGGGTCAAAATTAATGAACATTCTTCATGTTATTACAGATTTGGATCGAGGGAACACGCAGAAGCAGCTCCGTCTTTTAGCTATTGAGCTCCAAAAGCGCGAAGTCGATCAACAGATAATTTGTTTGGGTAAGCCCGGATTAAACACGGGTTTACTTGAGAATGCGGGAATTCCGGTTCTTCATCTAAACATTACACATCCCGTAAAATTTTATAAACTTTGGAGTACCGCCGTAAAGCAATTGGGAAAATTCGATATGGTCTGCGGGTGGATGTACTATGGATGCTTTGCGGCCCACTACTTTCATAGAAAATACTTCTTTCAGAGTCCACTAGTAATGAACATTCGAGATTCGTTTAACAAAGACACGGACTTTCGGGGCATTGCTGGCAAAATCATCCAAAAAGTGGCACGGCTATCGAGTCATGCGGACATGGTCATTTACTCCTCAGAGAAAAACCAAAAAAATCACGAAAAAGAAGGCTACAGCTCAAATGGCATTGTAATTCCGAATGGTTACGACCTGGAATCCTACGATAGAGACCGCAAGTCTACGTTGGAATACAAAAGACGCTATCGATTTGATCGGTTTCGAACCGTTTTTATTTCAGTGGGAGACTTCAATGATTCAGCCGATTTTCCAAGTTTACTTCAAGCTATGCAAATGAATCTTGAAAGCAGAGATGATTCTTTGTTTGTTCTCGCAGGCATAGGTGTAGATAACCAAAATCGAATTTTGCGCGCAACACTTTCCGATTCTGCGATGGAAAGAATTTGGCTTCTAGGGGACCGGGGTGATGTTCAGCAACTTTTATTGGCTTCCGATTATTTTGTTTATTCGAGTAAACAAGAAGTTCCACTGGATGCAGTTGGAGAAGCCATGTGCGCTGGGCTTCCCTGTATTGTAACAGATGTGGGAGATGCCGGTTTCCTTGTTGGAAACAAAGGGGAGGTTGTGCCACCCAATGCAACCGTGCGAATGGCCAGTGCCATTGCGATGTTTGATACACAAACAGCCGAGCAAAAAAAGGCAGCCAAAGAAAGGGTTCTCGAACGTGTTCGAATGCTATTTTCAATGGCGGGAGTGGCAGATCAATATCATCAACGCTTTTTAGACCTGATCCAATCAGAGGTTTCTGATAGCAAGCCCCTCCCTGGGACTTAAGTCTTGATAATTGAATGTTGATTGGTTTATTTCACTGCATTAAAGTGAGTTAATGGGCAATGAAGAGATCGCTTTTCATTTTTTAATCACAGGTAAAGTTCAAGGCGTAGGTTTTCGATATTTTGCCCAAACTGTTGCAGTGGAATTCGACCTCAAAGGCTGGGTGAGAAACTTAATTGATGGACGAGTTGAGGCGTTGGTAACCGGTGAGGAGTTGAAGATTAACAAATTCGCGGTTGCAATAAACAAAGGGCCGGAGAGTGCGAATGTGGTTTCTGTTGAAAGGTATCCGGTGAAATCACCAGAAACTTTTTAGATTTTAAAATTCTTAAAGACGGAGATGGTCCTTGGCAAAACTAATTTTAATCATGATGACAGTATTATCAGTGGCTTTGGTTACACCGGCATCTCATCATGCCTATGCGCAGGACTTTAATGACCAGCAAATGACTGAGTCGACAGGAACGCGCAAGCAATTGGCAACTATCATTTTCGCTGGCCTTGCGGGAGCAATTTTAGGTCTAAGCACTTTGAGCTTCTATGGCCGCCCCCAAGATAAATTATCGAACATAGCAATCGGCTTCGCACTTGGAGTTTTTATAGGGGCCTCGTACACCACATATAAGACGGCTACGCGGCCTTATGAATACTACGGATTAGAGTTGGACACTCCAAAAAACGGATTTTCTGAAAATGCACCGTTTGCTTCAAGCCCCAAGTATAATCTTGCATATACTTGGGAATTCTAAGAAGTTGATCAGCCAGATTTTTTGCCAAATATGCTGCCAATAATTTTTTTAGCGCTACCGCCCTCATTGTCGTCATAGAACTTAATGTCTCCGGTAGACTTGACTTCCGTATCCGGCTTTTTTTGTGTGGCAGGATTCGGTTTAGGTGGAGCACTTCTGCCAACCATTGGATTCGGTTTTGGTCGGGAAGCGGCCGGGGAGTTTTGTGGAGATCGGTTTTCGGGTTTATGCCCCGGATTGTTTTGGGAATTTTCAGAAATACTTTTACGCCCCAAAATTGGTCGCCAATTTCCTTAGAAATTCGGCCATCCGCTATCAATTTGTTAATGGATTGTTCAAAAGTAATCATTCCGTGTTGCATTCCCGTCTGCATGGCAGAAGGAATTTGATAAGTTTTTCCCTCTCTAATTAGGTTTGCAATTGCTGAGGTGTTTTTTAAAATTTCAATAGCAGCAACTCGGCCCGGTTTGTCGATTGTGGGGAATAAATTTTGCGCTACCACGCCTCGCAGCGACTCGGCCAACATTACTCTCACTTGTGCCTGCTGATTCTCAGGAAACACGTCGATGATTCGATCAACGGTTTTAGAGGCTGAATTGGTATGAAGTGTTCCGAATACAAGGTGACCGGTTTCGGCAGCCGTCATGGCAAGAGAAATAGTTTCTAAGTCCCGCATCTCACCAACCAAGATGATATCTGGATCTTCACGAAGAGCAGCCTTCAATGCCTTAGCAAATGATTTAGTGTGCGAACCCACTTCCCGTTGGTTAACCAGTGACATTTGGTTTTCGTGAACAAATTCTATCGGGTCCTCAATGGTGATCATATGTTCTTTGCGGGTCATGTTGATTGTATGAAGAATGGCCGCCAATGTCGTAGATTTACCAGAACCTGTGGGCCCAGTGACTAAAATCATGCCGCGTGGTACACTCGCCAAGTCTATTAAATTGTTTGGCAGTCCTAATTCTTTGATGGTTTTTAACTCAGTAGGGATAATACGGAAAACGGCACCTAATCCTTTGCGTTGCATAAATACATTACAACGAAACCGTCCATACCCCTCTAAGGCGTAGGAGCAGTCGAGCTCCCAATTTTCAACGAATTCTTTTTTTTGTTTGTCCGTTAAAATTTCGAAAAGTAGGCCTTGAACTTCTTTGTTGGAAAGAGAGGGGTGTTCCAACTTAACCATCGTTCCATGGATTCTTAAATAAGGTGGTGCTCCAGATGTAAGGTGTAAATCTGAAGCCTCTTGTTTCACCATTAACTTAAAAAGTTCATCAATAGCCGCCATAAAAGTCTCCTCAAGTGACACTCCACTTTTCGGCCAAAAACCTATAAAAATAAATGTTTATGAGTCTAGGTTGCCAAGGGAGTTTCATTTTTCCCGGTTTATGCTATGGTGTCGGCTCAGAAACTCAGGAGAGCCCGTTGGCATCGCAAATTTTGGTCAATGTCCGTCCCAATATGACACGAGTAGCATATGTGGAAAACAAGGAGTTGACTGACTATAAAGTTGAAAAACGCAGATCCCCGACCCATGTCGGGTCGATTTATAAGGGGAAAGTCCTTCGCGTCCTGCCCGGCATGCAAGCCGCTTTTATAGATATTGGTCTGAAACGATCGGGTTTTCTCTACGTTGGAGATGTTCTAGAGAACATACTCGCCAACGAAGAGTACATGTCGAAAAAAGAAAGTGGTGCCGAGGATAGCGAAGAAGCCCCTTCTTTGACAGACACCCACGACACTCCATTTAAGAGAAATTACATAAAATCGCCAATCCAAGACCTTTTAAGAGAAGGGCAAAGTCTTTTGGTTCAGGTGGCAAAAGATCCTCTGGGCACGAAAGGCGCACGTGTAACCACGCAAATTTCTCTCCCGGGCCGGAGCTTGGTTTATATGCCGCAGGTGGAGCATATTGGAGTTTCCCGCCGAATAGAAAATGAGTCGGAAAGAGAGCGGTTACGAAAACTTGTTGAGGGTTTAAAACCGGATGGCGGCGTAATCGTGAGAACCGCCGGTGAAAGTGCGGAACATTCTGACTTGGATTTGGACCTAAAATATTTGCAGCTGGTTTGGTCTGAAGTTCAAAAAAACTATGAAAAGAAAAAAACTGTAGGATTGGTTTATTCTGACATCGATGTGGAACTGCGCGCCCTTAGAGATTTGCTGAATGACGATGTGGAGAAAGTCATTGTCGATGAAAAAGCTGCTTATAAAAAAATTGGCAGTTTTCTGGGCCAATTTATGCCTAATTTTAAAAATTGTTTGGAGTTTTACCAAGATCCTCAACCCCTATTTGATACCTATGATATCGACATTGAAATATCGAGATCTTTGCAGAGAAAAGTTTGGTTGAAATCGGGAGGTTACATCGTCATTGATGAGGCGGAAGCTCTCGTCGTGGTGGATGTGAATACCGGTCGATATGTGGGTAAAAAAGATTTGGATGACACGATTTTAAAAACCAACTTAGAGGCTGTTAGAGAAATCACTCATCAACTGCGCATCCGAAATTGCGGTGGAATTATAATTCTCGATTTGATTGATATGGAGAATCCAATGCATCGAGAAAAAGTCATCAATCAATTGGAAATCGAATTAAAAAAAGACAGGGCTAGAACTGCGATCATTCATATGTCTGACTTGGGGTTAGTTGAAATGACTCGCAAACGAACCCGCCCCAGTTTAGTGAATACATTGTGTGAGCCCTGCCCTTATTGCGAAGGCAAAGGATACGTGAAACAACTGGCCACCGTTGCCAACGAAATCTTTCGATCCATCGAAAGAGAAATTACCTTGTCGGGAGGCGAACCTCTGGATGTTGCGGTGAGTTGTCAGCCCCAGGTTGCTAATTGGATCTATGAACAAGAGGTGGAAATGCTGGAGCATATTGAAAGCCTGCTCGGCCATCAGCTGACCATCGATGTGGAACCCCAGTTCCATGTTGAAGAGTTTGAAATAAGGCGACAGTAAATTTCAAGCCCTCGACTCAGATCGAACCTATTGCATATGAGGCCATAAAAAATAATGCAAGAATGCCCAAATGCTGGGCTAAATCGTTGACATAGGTGGTGCGTCGTGGCAGTTTTCCATCTCTTTAAGGCAGCTTAGGTTAGAGAATTTGGAGGTAACCCATGTACGCCATTATCCGCACAGGTGGTAAGCAATATAAAGTGCAACCAGGTGATACATTAAAAGTAGAAAAATTGAATAAAGAGTTGGGCGATGAATTTGATGTCACTGAGGTTTTGGCCGTAGGCGGAGAAGAAACGCTATTGGGCGAGCCCACTGTTGCAAATGCAAAAGTAACAGTTGTTGTGACTAACCAAGATCGAGCTCCTAAAGTTATCGTTTTTAAGAAGAAGCGAAGACAGGGTTACAGACGCATGCAAGGTCATCGTCAGCTTTATACTGAGCTTTTCGTGAAGGCGATTACAGACCCTGCGGGAAAAACCGCTCAAGCAGAGAGTGCTGCGAAGGTTTATGATCCGGCAAAAAAAGTAGAAATTTTGGCGGCTCGTGAAGCTGAAAAGCAGGCAGCTAAACAAGAAGGTCGCAAAGAGGTTGTTAAAAAAGCAACTAAGAAAAAAGCAACAGCGAAAAAGAAAACTGCAAAAAAAGCAGCTGCTAAAAAGTCGACGGCTAAAAAGAAAACAGCTAAGAAAAAAGCGGCTAAGAAAAAAACGGCGACTAAAAAGAAAACAGCTAAGAAGACCACTAAGAAAAAATCGTAATTTAATTTATTTTATAGAGGTGAAGTTATGGCATCGAAGAAGGCCGCAGGTAGTACGAAGAACGGAAGAGATAGTAATAGTAAGAGACTCGGCGTAAAGCGATTTGGTGGGCAACCAGTGAAGCCGGGAACAATTATAGTTCGTCAACGAGGCACTCAGTTTCATGTTGGTAACAATGTGAAAATGGGTCGTGATCATACGATCTACTCTGTAATTGATGGCTTGGTGAAGTTTGAGCGAGTCGATAAGCGTAAGTTTAAAATTAGCGTTTATCCAAAATCTGCTTGAATATAATCCGACAACTGATGATTTTGACTTTATAAGCCCATGCCCTCTTCATTGAGAATGGGCTTTTTTTTAGTCTAGGTGTTGAAAAATGAAGTTTGTAGATGAAATTACATTAAATTTAAACTCCGGAAAAGGTGGTCCCGGATGCGTGAGTTTCAGAAAAGAAGCTCATATACCGCGTGGTGGACCAGATGGTGGAGATGGCGGTCGAGGTGGACATATTATTTTGCGTTCATCGGATCGTTTGAACTCTCTTGTTCATTTTCAAGGTCGAAAAAAATTCAGTGCCCCAAATGGGCAACCGGGTTTTGGTTCAAAAATGTCGGGTAAAGACGGTGAGGACTTGGTCCTTGAACTCCCGGTGGGAACAGTGATTAAAGCCGCCGATAGTGGGAAAGTTATTGTCGATCTGTCACGACCTAATGAAGAGCATATATTCCTAAAAGGTGGAATCGGCGGAAAAGGGAATTGGTTTTATCGAACCTCTGTAAACCAGGCGCCATCAGTGGCACAAAAAGGCATGCCAGGAGAGTCGGTGAATGTGGTGATGGAGTTGAAGTCCATCGCTGACGTGGGAATTATTGGGTTTCCCAATGTGGGCAAAAGCACATTAATATCAGTGATCTCTGCAGCTAAGCCAAAAATCGCCGACTATCACTTCACAACTTTGACTCCTAATTTGGGAGTGGTGAAAGTGTCTGATGACTCCAGTTTTGTTGTTGCCGACATTCCGGGACTTGTTAAAGGTGCACATGAAGGAACGGGACTGGGAATTCAGTTTTTAAGACATATTGAGCGCACAAAAATGTTTTTGCATGTTTTAGATGTCAGTGGAATGACTGGTCGAGATCCATTTGAAGACTTAAATGATATCAACAACGAGCTTTCCATGTATGACGAGTCTTCAAAAGAAGACTCATTGCTGGGGACCCCGCTCTCTGAGAGAAAGCAGCTAGTGGCATTGAATAAAGTGGACTCTGCGCCTATTGAAACTTTAAATCACGTGAAAAGAAGGCTGAACGAAAAGGGCATTGAATATATTGAGATTTCAGCTGCCACAGGTCAAAATATTGATAAACTCAAATTTAAATTAAAGAGCTGGGTTCACCAGATCTCTTGAGGAATTGAATGAACAGAAAAATTGGAATTTTTGGCGGGTCGTTCAACCCAATTCATATGGGTCACGTTAATTCAATGGTCACCGTGGCAGAAAAAATGAATTTAAGTACCATTAAAGTCATACCTGCCGCACAGGCCCCGCTTCGACAAAAAATGGAAGGCCCATCTCCTAAAGAGCGAGCTAAAATGGTCCAACTTGCAATTCAAGATTACCCTGAAGTTTTAGAATATGACGACATCGAATTAAAGCGAAAAGGCATTAGCTATACGATAGATACAATTAAAGCCTACCTTCAGGAGTACTCATCGGAAGAGCTTTATTTAATCATTGGCGCCGACCAATTTGAAATTTTTGATCAGTGGCTAAAATATGGAGAGCTATTAGCTAAAACAAATATTATCGTAACCACCCGCCCTGGGGCCTACTTGCCCCTTGCCAAAGAGGACTTTCCCGGCGAGATGTCAGAGTTGGTTGCTGAATTTGATGGTGAGACGGCGGTTCTTTCCTCAGGACGTTCGATTCATTTTATAAAGCTAAAAGATCTCCATATTTCTTCTTCTGACATTCGAAAACGTTTAAGAACGGGAAAATCAACTGTTGAACAGTTAGACTCAAGGGTTGAAAAATACATTCACGAGCACAAGCTCTATAACACTGTTGGCGAAAAAATTAAAAACTATGAGAAGTTCACTCGTTTTTGTGGACAAGCTTTGTTTGACCGAAAGGCAATCAACGTCCAGGGTTTTGACTTGCATGATTTAGACAAACCAGCGGAGTACACAGTTGTGGCTTCTGGTACGAGTAAAAGACATACTTCCTCGCTGGCCGAAAGAGTTATTGACCGAGTGAAGGAAGAGTATGGAGTGTTCCCCTATAACGTAGAGGGGATAAAAGACGGTCGATGGGTAGTTATAGATTATGGCAGTTTACTAATTCATTTGTTTTATGATTACGTTCGTAGCGAATACAGTATCGAAGATCTTTGGAGTGACGGGAAAAATTTGAATCTTGAGGATAAAGATCTAAAACGGCAATCTTCTTGAAAATGGCCACGGCATTTCGATTGATAACAATCCAGACATCCAAAGAGAAGTATGTTCAAGAAGCGGAACAGCTTTACCTGAAAAAGTTAAAACCACTGTGTATATTTGAAATTCAAAAAATAAAATCTGGGTCCGCACCTAGAAGCGAATTAAAGGCAAAAATAGAAGATGAGGGGAAAAAGATCCAAAAGATCTTGCAGCCTGGGTCAATTGACATTGTGTTTGATGAGAAAGGAACAAGATTCAGTAGCGAGGAGTTTGCTGACTTGTTGCAAAAATTTATCGAGCGCAGTCCAAAAACAATTAATTTTATTATAGGGGGAGCCTTTGGTCTTTCTGAAGAAATTAAAAAAAATGCCACCCAATCAGTGAGTCTCTCATCTTTTGTATTTAATCACCACGTGGCGGAAATTGTCGTGCTCGAGCAAATTTACAGAGCCTTTTCCATAATAAATAAAACCCCTTATCACAATGCTTAACGCTGAAGAGTGCCTAAGTTAAAAAAATTAATCTCTGATTGGGTATCCGAAATCCGAATTTAAATTTTGATCTAAGCAGCCGAATGTGGTTTTAGCCGTACGATGGTTTGCATTAATCAAAATCTATGATGGATTACATACCTAAATACTGTCGAATTTGTAGCAGGCACCTCAAATCTTCCCGAGGCGTACTGTGTGAACTATGTTCCACACGAATGAAAATGTTGCTTCGACCAAAATCATTTTACATTCAGCTGCCCCAGAGCGGAAAAAAAGTAAAAGTTTTCTCTCTTATTCAGTGGAACCAATTTAATGATCACTTTGTTAGAGAGCTCGTGTTGTCACAAAAAAATTCTTATCCCCTCTTGTTGCCAATAGAATCCGACGTGCAGAAATTCGTGCTCAAAAGGCACTCTTGGAAGAATGTTTTTATTGTTCCTTGCCCAGCCCATCAAGGGCCAGACCACGCTGAGGCATTGGCGCACTCACTCGCATCGTTATCCCGTCGACCAATGCTGCAACCATTGAAAAGAGGGAGTCATAAGGAGCAAAAAACAAAGGGCCGGCAACAAAGACAAGCTACCTCTATGAAGTGGATTAACAAATCGTCCATATTCAAAGAAGAACCAAACGTTCTATTTGTAGATGATATCGTAACCACAGGATCTACAGTGGAAGCGGCCTATCATCTATTTCAAGAAAGAAGTTGTTGTGGTTTTGATGTCTTTTGTCTGGCATATCGCCAACGGAGGGGTCGCTGAAATCGAGATTATAAAAATTTCAAATAAGGTAGCTTGGAAACAGGTCGAAGCCAATGTAGGGGAGTTCAAAAGGAGCTGCGGAAGTGTCCTATCCCAATGATTGGAGTTGCAGGTTAACCCCTCTATTGATATTGTGTGTCATCCCTAACTGGGATGGAGTTTGTGCAATGAATTTTAGCCTTTTAATTTCAAAGTTCGTGATCGTTGTTATGGGCATGATGACCGTTATCGGCACTACCCTTTCGGCGGCCACAAGCGATTCAATTAAAACCAACCCGGCGGTTCGGCAGGCCCAGGCTATTTTGGATAAATACTGGGAGTCCGATTCGGTTTACATGCAGGTTGAGAAAAAAGTCGTCACTACTCTTTTAGACATTGAAAATACAAGTTCGGGGCGCCTCATGTTTGTAAAAGGGCAAGTCCGGATCGATTTCAACGAACCCGATGAACAGATTGTTGTTATTAACAAGAGCCATATTTGGCTGGCAAAACACACGACAAGTGCGCAAAAAAAGATTTGGCAAGTGACTCGCATGCCAAGAACTCGTGCGGAAAAGCAAAACGCATTAATGGCGTTATTGTTTGGTGATAAAAAAGTTTGGGACAAATTGAAATTAGAAGGCGTCAGTGAAAAGGGAGACTTGGTCAGTATTAAATTGAAACCCCTTAAGCCTGAATATTTACCAGGAATTGAAAAATTGGTTTTGATAATTGATAAAGCAGTTAATGAATTGCGTCTTATAAAGCAGTGGGACGAAATTGAAAGTGAAGTTCAAATGAAGTTTACAACTCCGTTGTTTGATGCTCCTTATGAAAAAAACTTTTTTGATTATTCACCTCCAAAAGGTGCACAGGTCACCGAACTTTAAAAAATCTGTAATAGGAGTAAGTGTGCAGAAAAATCTGTCGGACGAATCGCTTAATAAAAAAGTACATTTTGTCAGTTTAGGGTGCCCTAAGAACCTAGTAGATAGTGAGATTATGCTGGGGTCCTTATTAAAAGAGGGCTATTCGGTGACGGATGCCCCAGAAGAGGCGGATACCGTTGTCGTCAACACTTGTGGGTTTATCGAAGACTCTAAAAAAGAATCTATTCAAAAAATTTTAGAAATGGGCGAATTAAAAAACAAAGGACAGTTGAAAAAATTAGTTGTGGCGGGTTGTTTAACTCAAAGATACAAAGATGAGTTAGTTGAAGGTCTCCCAGAGGCGGATGTCTTTTTGGGTTCCGGTTCTTTTCAAAATATTGCCGAAATATTAAAAAATCCAGGTCTTGACGAAAAAGGTGAAGTTGCAAAACGCTTCTTTAACCTCCCAACATATTTACAAGAAGATGGGGCACAACGAGTTAATTCTCAACCGGGCCATAGAGCTTACTTAAAAATTTCCGAGGGGTGTAAGAAACGTTGTGCGTTTTGTGCAATTCCACTGATCAGAGGGAATTTACAATCTCGTGGTTTAGATGCCGTGGTCAGCGAATCGAAGCTATTAGTTGCTGGAGGGGTTCAGGAGCTTATTGTCATATCTCATGACTTTACAGATTATGGGTGGGACTTAAAACGCAAAGATCCGGAGCGACAAGAATCACCTTATGAATTACTGAGGCGGCTCTCTGACGAATCAGGGGCAAAGTGGATTCGACTTCTATATTTGTATCCGGATGGCATTGGGCCCGAGGTCGTCCAACTCATTAAGCAGAGGGAAAACCTATTAAATTATTTTGACATGCCTCTCCAGCATATCAACGACCAGGTTTTAAAGACAATGAATCGCCGAATCAGTCGCCAGCAAATAGTAGATTGTCTTGATAATATACGCGCCGAAATTCCGGATGCCACAATTAGAACTCAATTTATTGTAGGGTTTCCAGGTGAAACACAAGAGCAGTTTGAAGAGCTGTTGGAGTTTGTAGAAGAGCAAAAGTTTGATCGAGTGGGCTGCTTTAAATACTCGCCGGAAGAGAATACAAAAGCCGGCTCGATGGAAAACCAGGTTGACGAAGAGACAAAGCAGCAAAGGTATGATGCTCTCATGCAACTTCAACAGACAATTTCTCGTGAAAAACAGCAGCAGATGATTGGAAAAGTAGTTCCGGCTGTCATTGAAGGAGTTAGCGAAGAGACGGACTTGCTGCTGCAAGGGAGAACTTCGATGCAGGCTCCTGATATAGACGGAATTCTTTATGTGAATGAGGGGACGGCCCAAGTCGGTGAAATCGTCCAAGTTGAAATCACGGATGCACACGACTATGATCTAGTTGGCCACATTATATAGGCTAACTGGCTGAGATTTATGAGGTTTTTCTTGACGATAGATCCGGGCATTGATGGTATATTTAATGTGGTCTTCGATGGAGTGGAGGCTTTCAGGCCGGGGGGAATCCGTGTTTAATGGTCAATTAGTCATGTTATTCGTTTATTCGGTAGTTATACTTTTTGTAGTAAATGTACTAGTGAATTAACTTTTTAGATTCGAGTGCTGTTTTCTCATACTCGATTTCATAGTCCGACGGACAACAAGTTCAAAAATAGCCCCAAACAACATTTGATATCCCATGCTGTATGAGCATTAATGATCTAGTTTCTAAAGGTAAATAGATCGGCGTAGTTTCTTCCGATTTCCTCACTGTCCAAACCATACCCAACCACATACCTGTCATCGATGGTTCGTCCGCAATAATCGGGTTTAATCGGCAATTCTCTCCGAGCAGGTTTGTCGAGCAAAGTAACAACTTTCAAACTCGCCGGATCAGAAGCCCTTAACCGCTGAAGCAAAAAGCTTAAAGTTCTTCCCGCGTCTATAATTTCTTCAGCGACAATAACGTGTTTATTTGTAATATCGGTTTCAATATCTCGAACAATCCGGACACACTCACCGCGAGGAGAAATCAAATGTACGAAATCCAAAACTGATCGCAGTTGAATTTTTCGCATTAAATCTGCGACAAACAAAACGGAACCTTTTAAAGGGCAAATAATCACAATGTCTTTACCTACGTAATCACGTTCGATTTGCCTAGCAAGATCAGCAACCATTGTGTTGATTTCGTCTGCGGTAATAAAAGCACCCATTTGACTTTTTAATTGGCTCATTTTTTGTTCCTTATAAAGTGGATTCCATTTTTGTTGTTTCTACTTCCTGCGCCTCTCGAATCAATCGCGAGGCCTGTTGATGATCAGGGGTTTTATCTAAAACCCGTTCCCATTCACGGATGGCTTTCGTAATGTGCCCACCGGCATAATAAATTTGTCCAAGTCGAATTCGCCCGACGGTAAAACTAGGTTGTTCGACAATGAGTCTTTCCAAAAGCTGAATAGCCTTCTTCTCTTCGTCAACTTTTAACAATCCGTCGACAATTTTAATTCCATATTTTGTTTTTTCCAAAGACAGATTCATCGATCGATACCACTGATCGAGAGCTTCAGTGTGTCTATTGTATCGAGTGTACATCTCAGCCAGTTCGTCATGTTTTAAGGCAAGTTTTTCATTCACGTATGGGTCTTCTTCCATTCGCTTTTTATCGAGAATTTTTTCGCCTCCTCGAAGACTTTTTGCCCCTCATCGTATTTTCCGAGGTCATTCAAAATAATACTGAGGCCGACAGAGGCATCGGTAAAAGTAGGATCTATTTCAAGTGCGCGTTTAAATGAACGAATTGCCTTATTGAATTTCCCTTGATCATAAAAAATTGTGCCGAGCATATGAAATACGTCGGCGTTTTTTGAATTTCTCAAAATGATTTGATTGAGGAGAGGTTCTGCTTGTCGGTATTGACCTTCGTTGAAATATTCTTTTGCCGTTACGAGGAGTTCAGTTTGATCTACAGAATCCTTCATCAATTCAACTCCCTTTTAGCTTTTCGAAATTCGGAAGAATCAGGTGCTATTTGGCTAAGTCGTTCTAAATACTGTTGTGCTTTACGTTGATTATCATTTCGATGCGCGCTGACCACAGCTCCAAGCAGTGCCCTTTTATCAAAACCAAGATTTGAATATTTTTTAAAACGTCTTCAAATCGTCCCAACGCCGATGAATAGGTTTCTTGCTTCATATAAAAATCAGCAACATATAATTCTTTTTCTGCTAAAAGCTTCAGCGCCTTAGCCTTGTTCTTTTTTGCGTCTTCCACATAAGAGCTTGTCGGGTAGAGGTCGAGAAGTTCATCAAAGTATCGAACGGCATCTTCAGCGACACTTAGATCACGTCCAATTTTTTCAGGTAATTGTTTGAAGAAGCTCATCCCAATTCGGTAGGTAACGTAGTCAGAAATGGAATCTCGGGGGTAAAATTCTTTATATATCTGATAGGCAATTTGAGCTTCACCATAGGCCTCACGCTTATAATTGAGGTCTGCAATTTTTTAGGTCAGACTGCTTTGCAAAACTACTATATGGGAATTTACTCTTACCTGCTGGTAATTAGAAATAGCTTCCTCATAGCGTTCATATTTTTCGTATTCTTGGGCCTGTTTAAAGGCGCCTTCTGCTGTGTTCGTATCGTAGGTTTCGAAGCTAGAACAGCCAATGAATAAAATGGCAAGAAGTGGGAGTAGAATCGTCAATTTCATAAGCGCCAGTGTACTTTTCCGCGGCGTTATAAGTCAATCAAACCACCAGTTAGCAATCCGGCGGCCGCATCAATAAAACACGCTGCGGCATTGGGTTTAAGGCCATAGAATGCAGCCTACCCTAGGCGAAAATCAAGAATGTGTCTGTACACGTTGGAAATAGTGACTTTCAGTGCCGACGCAACTGGTATGGCAATGATCATACCTAAAACCCCAAGAAGTTGAGCGCCAATGATTAACGAAAGAATAACGGTGATTGCGTGGAGATCGACAATTTTCGCCACAACAATGGGGATTATAAAAAAGGCATCGATGATTTGGGCGATTAGATAAGGAGTTGCAGTAATGAGCATACCGACCATTCCATCACCATTAATAAAACTAATAATTAACGCAGGCACCATCCCAACCAAAGGGCCGACATAAGGGATCAAATTGGTGATTGCTGCGAAAAACGCGAGAATTGGAGCAAAGGGGAAACTAATAGCCCATAAGCCCACCCAGGTAATGGCTCCGACAAATGCCGCTTCCAACAATCTCGCCCGAATAAATCCACCCATTTGCGTATTGATTTGGTGCTGAAGGTTTAATGTGAGTCAAATACATTGTTAGGCACCATGGAAAATAGCATTTTAGAAAACTTAGAACCGTCTTTTAACATAAAAAAAGCAAATAACGGGGCTAGAAAGGCGGTAGTTAAAGAACGCGATAAGATATGGGGAAGGTCTTCGAACAAAGACTGGGTAATAATCCTCATAGCTCTCAAAAGTCCCTGAAATATCGAAGCTACCGAAGAAGTCTCGTAAGAAATAAAGTTGCTCCTCTGTTTGATTTATACTGGTTGATAAATCGTTTACATATTGAGGGAATACTTCTTTAAACTCACTGAGCTGTCGAAAAATCACCGGGAGAGAGCTAAAATTAAAGCGGTAACGACAAACCCCGTTATAGAGAATAGACTGAAAATAGACAGGGCTCGGGAAAACCCTTTTCGTTCCATCAAATTGACGATGGGTGAAAAGAGATAACTTATAACAAAGGCTAAAACAAAAGAGATCAATAAGTTATTAACCTTGATGAGCATAAAAAACAGCAAGGCAATCGTTAGCAAAAACGCGCCCATTTGAATGCGTTGTTCTCTAATAATTCTTCTTTTCCAAACGTCTTTATTCATTTGTTAGATTTCTTTGGTTTAAGATACTCAAGTTGACGCCGTAGTTCGGTGATCTTTGTTGTGGTTTCACGGAGCCGACGGCCTAACACTTCACTGAGTCGATTTACAATTTTTACACCTGTCGAAGGGCTTCTCTCCGTCAAATCCACCAAGTCAGGTTTAAAAAAACCTATTAGAGTGCTCTCACCACATGAAATGGCGGAAGCGGATCGACGAGATTTTTTTTCAACGAGTGCGAGCTCTCCGAAAAAATCTCCCGGTTTTAGGCGGGTGACATAGGAGTTTTCTTGAGAGGCATCGGGCTCTTTGGCGCGTTCATCTTCAGTTGCGATATCAACATTGCCTTCTACAATAATATACATTCCCACTCCCGCTTCACCTTGACGAAAGATATACTCTCCCGGCCGGTATTTACGGACGTGAACCGTATTCAGCAGCAAATTAATCTCGCGGCTCGTTAAGTCCTCAAAAAGAAAAGTTTCACTCAAAGTATGGGCCAAAGTTCTATTTTTTTGCCCTTTTCTAAAGAAGTTTTCCCAAAGAAAATTCATTCATACCAGCCTGTGTGTTTAAAAATAGTTTCGTCAGGAACCCAGCCCGTAAATCCACCCGGATAGGTAATTAAAGTCCAATCATTCTGATGCTTTTTAATTATAACTTCAAATCCTTCGCTGAGTTTAAACAGGGAAGCGCTGGTTTCAGTTGGTCCCGAATAAAGGGGTTGTTCATTCAAAATAATCGTTCCCTTGACCTTAGTTAAATCATTGATTTTTATAGTTAATACTAAACAAAGAGCGATCAAAAGTATAAAGGACGCGGCCACGGGAATGGGAAAATTCGGGAGGGTCAGCTCTTCTTCAAAAGCTTTTTTTCTTTGTCCCAAAAATTTAATACCGTTCCAGCCTGCAAAAAGTAATGTCGCTATTAAAAGTGCAAGCCCAACATCTGTGGGCGTATAGTTTATTATGCCAGCGGTTAAGTTCGACAGGGGTGAGTTGCCGTGGCCGGGCTTAACAGCGGGGTTCTTTTTTCGATTTCCTCTAAATGTGTTTTTGCAGAAGAAAACAGGGGGTCCAAAAAAGTGCTCGTCGAAGGCCCCGACGGCCAAACCCAATTGATTTATTTGAGTGGCCGAAAGGCCCAATTATATGCCGCCAATTTGTTATTCGGTTGTAGCTGATAAGCTTGTTGAAAGGCAGCGACTGCTTTTGGAAACGCTTGGTTTTGATAAAAATTAACTCCAGCAATAAAAGCCTCTTCGGCAGAGTTGTATTGTATTGGAGGCTCAGCTTGCGGAGTATTAATTTCAGAAGTCTCACCTGATGTGGGCTCGTTTTCTGAATCAAATCCTGTGGACACAGAGCTGGGTTGATCCGGCGTTTCGGAAGGGGGCTCTGTCTGAGAAAATACAGTGAGGTTGAAGAAAAATATTAATGAGATTATCCAGCAAAATTTCATAAAAAAAGTGTATCGAAGGATGCGCCGTATCGTCCATCATTAACTCAGACATTTTGGTGGTTTATGGTCCTGCCCCCTTAGGAAACCCCCTTGTCTATGTGACCAGAAAAAGAGTAAGCTGGGTGCCATTGTTTTAATTATCGAGGTGAAGCATGGCAAAAAGTATTGGCGACAAATTATCCGAGTCGGAATCATTAAATAACCTATTTGATCAGGTTGTCAGCGAAGTGGGTCGCTTGGGCTCTTCGATTCAAAGTGTAGCAGGGGAAAATCCGGAACTGGCTTCATCCTCACAGGAGTGGATCTCCGAATTGGAGGAAAATAGAGGAAGGCCTCTATTTTACCCCTATGTCGGTAGTGGAATCGGCAACGGTCCTTATGTGGAGCTTCAAGACGGATCGATCAAAATGGATCTTATTAACGGCATTGGCATTAACATCTTTGGTCACTCTCATCCGAGGATCATCAAGGCAGGCTTGCGAGGCGCCATCCAAGATGTGGTTATGCAGGGTAATTTGCAACCGGGTAAAGAAATGGTTCGTTTTGCTAAAAAAATAGTTGAACTTTCTAGAAGAAACAGTCGCCTAAATCACAGTTGGATAACCACCTCTGGGTCAATGGCCATCGAAAATGCCCTTAATATGTGTCGACAAAAATCTAACGGCGCAAGAATGATTGTTGCGATGACGGCCGCATTTGCCGGCCGCACTTCGATGATGGCTGAAATTACCGACAACGATACTATGCGAGTGGGGCTGCCGCGTTACGATGAAGTTTTGCGAATCCCGTTTTATGATAAGAACAACCCAAACTCGACAAATGAGTCTTTGGAACAGTTTAAAAAGCACATTGAAAAGCACAAAGGTGATATTTGTGCTTTTACGTTTGAGCCCATGCAGGGAGAGGGCGGGTATAATGTTGCACCGAGAGAGTTTTTTATTCCATTACTAGAGCTGTGTAAGGAACATGGGATTCCGGTTTGGAACGATGAGATTCAAACATTTTGCCGAACAGGTCAGTTTTTTGCCTATGAGACTTTAGGCATTGGCGAGTATATTGATGTTTGTACGGTTGCAAAGACGATCCAATCTGGTTGCACACTGTACACAGATGAGCTCAACCCTCAGGCGGGCTTAATTGCGGGTACTTTCGCCGGTTCGTCATCTGCTCTTGCCGCAGGGTTAGAAATTTTAGAGATTATGGATAATGAAGGCTATCAAGGCCCAGAGGGAAAAGTTCAAATCATTCACAATAAATTTATTGGTCTTCTCAATGAACTTAATGAGACGACCTGCAGGGGACTATTGCAGGATGCTGGTGGATTGGGCCTAATGTGTGCAGTGACTCCTTTGGATGGCAGTAAAGAGAAGATGTTGGAGTTGGCAAAAATTCTCTACAAAAATGGATTAATATCGTTTGGCTGCGGACGCGGTCCTTTTCGACTGCGATTTTTATTGCCGGCCGTACTAGAGGACAAACATTTTGCGGAAATTAAAGCAATTATTGAAAAATCAGTCTTGGAGTTGGCTTGACGTTTATTGAGCTATGCCGACGATTTATCTCTATAGACAGCTCTCAATCTCAGGGGACCTCCGAGATAGTGGACTTTTTAGCGAAGTTTTGTCGTAAACACGGTTTGAACGTTGAGATTCAAGAAGAGCAATTTGGAGATCGCATTCAAAAGAACATAATTATTCGTCTGGACGACAAAACTTATGAAAACGAGCTAATGTTGCAGTCTCACCTGGACACGAGTGACCCCGGAATATTTTCTATGTGGACAAAAACGGGCAGCAATCCTTTTGACGGAAGCATCTATGGAGATACTTTTTACGGATTAGGAGCTGCAAAATCCAAGTTGGACTTTTTATGCAAGATACAGGCAATGATTCAGCTAAAAAAGTCCGGAAAGAAGTATCCGGTGGTCGCTGTTGGAACATTTGATGGCTCTGCTGGAATGTCGGGTGCTATTAAATTAATTCGTCGAGGCAAAATTAAAGCATCACACGCTCTTGTCGGGCACCCAACTGAAATGACATTGGTGAATGCGAGCTTTGGGTTGGCAGTTGTAGAAATCAGCGTCCCCTTTTCTCAAGAAGAATTAGATTATCATAAAAAGCACGACCTAATGTTAAGTAGTTCATGTCAGAGTAAGATGTTTTATGGTGAAACGGGCGCTTCGACACAAGGTCAACCTAAGCAAAATGCGATTGTTAATATGATGGAATACCTGGCGCAGCTTCCAGACGGAATAGCTGTAATGGATATGGAGGGCGGATATAACTTTAATGCCGTTCCAGAGTCTTCAGTTTTAGAGTTCGACTTAATGGGTGGCTTCTCAGAACAAACTGTTGCTTCACGAATTTCACGAATTCTAAACACCGTTAAAGAGGTTGAAAATGAGTTTTTAGACTTTCCTTGTGAGGGGTTTTTTCCCAATATACCGACAATAAACATTGGGTTGGTGAAAAAGAAAAAAGATCATATCCGATTTATTGGGTCGTGTCGGTTAACTCCGAATATTACAAACGAGCAGTATGAAATATGGATGCGCAAGCTGCATCAGTCTTGTCAGGAAGTGGGGGCGACTTTTCAAGTTGTAGATTACAAATCTGCTTTTAAAACAAAGGACGACTCACCGTTTTTACAATTGGCACGAAAAACTCTCAAAGATACGCTGGAGATCAATAAAGCTACGGGTAAGATTTCTGAATGTACTGAAGCCAGCGTTTTTCACCGAATGGGTATTGAGTGTTTGGTGTTTGGAGCCGGTAAGCACGATGGCAATGCTTATGAGCCGAACGAATCGGTAGATATAGAAGATTTAAAAAATTCCGTAGAGTTTTACCAGCGTTTGACCGAGCAACATTTTCTGGAGAATTATTAATGAGTTTTTTAGTTCGGCAAGCCTATGAATCTGATCTCGAGGACATTTTCGCTTTGTCTAAACAATTTGTTTTGTTGAATTTACCTTCTGACAAAAAAAAGATTATTTCTAAAATTGAGCTAAGCCTTGAATCGTTTGCTGGAAATGTAGTGAGAGAGAAAGCTCGCTATATGTTTGTTCTGGAAGATTTAGAACAAAAAAGAGTGGTGGGGTCATCTCAAATTGTCGGCAAAAAAGGTACGCCCGAAAACCCAAATATTAGTTTTAAAATTATCAAAAAAGAAAGATTTAGTCCCGACCTGAGTGTGGGGTTTATTCATCAACTTTTACGTCTAAATTTAAACACAGATGGCCCCTCTGAAGTAGGAGGCCTGGTTGTTGATCGCGCTTACAGAAGAAGACCAGAAAAAGTAGGCCGATTGTTATCTTTAGCGAGGTTCAAATACATTGGATCTAATAAATCAAAATTTGAGTCAAAAATTTTAAGTGAAATGGCACCACCCCTTACCGATGAAGGGCGAAGCGAATTTTGGGAGGCGCTAGGGCGGCGTTTTACCGGTATGCCTTATAAGGAAGCCGATGCATTGAGCGGACAAAATAAGGAGTTTATCAAATCACTGTTTCCGGAAGAGGATATTTACACCTGCTTGTTGGATTCAAGGGCTCGGTTAGTTATGGGGCAGGTTTCAGATGAAACAAGACCAGCGCTGCATTTATTAAAAAAAATTGGTTTTGAATTTAACAATGAAGTGGATCCATTTGATGGCGGCCCACATGTGGAGGCAAGCGTTGATGAAATTACAATCATTAAAAACGCATTAAGCCATGAGATTAATCTTGAAAACCACGGTGCTAAATTTGAAAAAAGGGGTCTGGTTTCGGTGAGTCAGCCAAAAGACTTTATTGTGTACAGTTCTTTTGATATCATTGATGATCGAGTAGTCCTGCCTCCTCATGCAATTAAAAGTTTGAAATTGCATGGGGAGAAAACTGATGATAGTGCCAGATGAAAACAAGGAGGCGATACTGTGACAACGACGTATGAATATCTAGGCGATTATATTAATGGTGAGTTTGTTAAGCCTCAAAAGACAGATGGAAGTTGGTCTAATAAGTCACCCGGGGATTTGACCGAGACAGTATTTGCGCCGAGTTTTTCATACGATGCCGTTGACAGTGCGGTGCTAAGCGCATGCAGTGCCTTCGTTAAGTGGAGAAAACTCACACACGGGCAAAGAGCTGAATATATTCTTAAATTAAAAGATGTTTACACAGAAAACAAAGAGCGTCTAGCTGAAGCCATAGCAAGAGAAACTGGTAAGCCTCATTGGGAAGCCCTGGGAGAGGCGGGGGCAATGATAGCAAAGATTGATGTCACATTAAACCACTCAATGAAACTAGTTACAGAAGAGAGAATTGAAAACGCGCTACCGCAAGTGGATGGGGTTATTCATTACAAGCCTCGCGGAGTTATGGCCGTCATTGGTCCATTTAACTTTCCGGGGCATTTAGCTAACGGTCACATAATACCCGCATTAACGATTGGTAATACAGTGGTATTTAAGCCCTCTGAAAAAACGCCTTACGTGGGTCAGTTGATGGCTGAGTTATTTGATAAGGCGGGTTTTCCGAAAGGAGTTTTCAATTTACTTCAAGGTGTTGGGGAGAGTGGCAAACGGTTAGTTGCACACAATAGAGTGGATGGCGTTTTATTTACGGGCTCCTATGATGTAGGGCTTCGGATAAAAGAGGAAACCATTCAGCAGTATTGGAAAATTTTGGCCTTGGAAATGGGCGGCAAAAACTCGTCAATTATATGGGAAGACGCGAATTTAGAGAAAGCTGTTTATGAAACAGTAGTTGGCGCATTTTTAACTACGGGACAGCGGTGTTCTTGCACTAGTAAAATAGTTTTACACAAATCTATTCAAGAAAAGTTTCTTAAAAACTTTCATGCAGCTGCGAAAAAGCTAAAGATTGGTCACTGGAAGGAGAACCCATTTATGGGCCCATTGATCAGCGAAGATTCTGTGGAAAAGTATTTAAGATTTCAACAAATCGCGGAACGAGAGGGTGCCGAAACTTTAATGCGCGGCAAGGCCTTAGAGTTAAAAACGCCAGGGTACTACGTTACGCCAAGTATTAATGTTGTTGAAAAAAACGACCCTAAGTCAGTTTATCAAAAAAGCGAAATTTTCGGGCCCAATGTTTGTGTCTACACAGTGGACGATTTCGATGAAGCGATTCAAATCACCAACACCTCGGGCTTTGGTCTGGTGGCTTCAGTATTTACTAAAAGGCGTGAACTATATGAAAAAGCTTGGTTGGAGGCTCGCGTAGGCCTACTTAATTGGAATAGAACCACGAATGGGGCGTCATCTAGACTTCCGTTTGGGGGGATGGGAAAGTCTGGTAATGACCGGCCTTCCGCTCACTTTGCTGTTCAATATTGTTCTGTTCCGGTATCCTCTTTAGAAGATCAAACAGATTTTAATCCGGACGCTGTGTTTCCGGGAGTGGATTACGAGTTTAAATAATGAAGTACATTGTACTGTTATTTTGTATAGCGACTTTTGCTTTTATTGCTCGGGCCGGGGTTTTCTATTTTGGCACGCCAGGGGAACCTCAGCGGCAAGTGGTGATCGAAGTGCGTCCGGGGCAGTCCTTCAATGCTGTCGCTACGGAATTGTATAAATCAAATATCATAACGAGTTTTTTTGAGTTTAAAGTACTCGCAAAATTAACTGGGTACACAACTAAAGTTAAAACCGGAGAGTATGCGTTTAATGGAGCCATGACACCAATGTCTGTTCTCAGAATGCTCGCATCTGGAATATCGATTTCCTATCCGATAACCTTTCCTGAGGGCTTAAACTCTTTTGAAATGGCGGACATGGTAGAAACCTCCGGTTTAGGGACTAGCCAGGAGTTTTTAAATACAATTAAAGATCCTGAGTTGATTCGGCAGTTGCTCGGAGAAGAATTATCAAGCCTCGAGGGATATTTATTCCCAGAAACTTATAAACTGACAAAGTTTGAAGGAGTAAGAGCACTCGTTATTGCGATGGTTCGGAACTTTTTGAAAGTTTATGAGGAGCTAGCTCCTCTGCGGCCTGATTCAAACTTTACCAGACATCAGTGGGTTATACTTGCCAGTATTATAGAAAAAGAAACAGGTTTTGAAAAAGAGCGGGAAGTGATTTCATCTGTTTTTCACAATCGTTTGAAAAAAAATATGAGGCTGCAGACCGACCCGACGGTCATTTACGGCAAGTGGGTTCAAACGAACCGACCAGTTAAAAATATTCGCAAAGTGGATTTGCAAACTAAAAACCGATACAACACGTATGCTTTTCGAGGCTTACCCTATGGGCCGATTGCAAACCCGGGAAGAAACGCTCTGAAAGCCGCTTTTCAGCCGGCAGACACAGAGTTTCTTTACTTTGTGAGCCGAAACAATGGGACCAGCAAGTTTTCAGAAACGCTCAAAGAGCACAACCAAGCGGTTCGGAAATATCAATTAGATCAAAGCAATCGACGAGGCAAAAGCTGGCGCGATCTATCACAATAACATTAATTATTCTTCTACAATTTTTCTAAGAACTACTCGAGATTGGACGGTGTGCGTTCCGAGGTTTAGCTCCGCGTGATATTGGTAAGTGGGGTCCCCGTTTTCGCTTTCGGGTTCCGCTTCATAAAGTGCAGCCGTGTAGTTGGCACCATTAATATCGCCACCTTTGAAAAAGTCAGACGGTTTTGATTCAAAACTATCTTTTTCAACTCTCTGAGCATAGAAAAAAGGTCGATCCGGATTTTGCGGGTCAGCTTCGTTAGTTATGACGTATGTGGATGTCTCTAAGGCATATTTTATGTCATCGGTAGACATACCTTTAGTAATGGTGAGGCTTCGAATGGCAGACATTTCAAAACGAAATGTTTTTTGAGTTTCTTTAAATGCGAGATAGTCGAAGTTTCTAACACAATAAACACCAACGGCGGTCTTATCTTCAGTCACACTAGACTCTGGATCACTTGGGATCCGCGGGCGTTCAACGGCAGCAATTTTAAAACCGACTCCTCGTTTTTCTTCGCCACTCTCATCAAAATTAGGCTTGTTTTGGCCGGCTACATGATCTTGATAGAAAACCATGGTGTTGATGGCTTCATATCTTCCTTCTTCCAAGTCCGAAAAATCGAGATCTTTTACGGATTTAATTTTTAATGATCTCACTTTGTTAGCGACATCTTTATCCGTGGGCCTTGGGTTCGCCTCGTCAACGATATAAAGATTGGGATCGACGGGTTCGAAATTACTGGCACACAGGCTTCCAACAGGGCCAGTCTTTCCTCCACTACTACAGGCCATTAAAAAGCTTACGGCGACTAAAGCGGATGCGGACCTTAAAAGCATACAATCTCCCTGTTTAAAGAGAGATAACTAGCATATTACGCGGTGCGTGTCAAAATTGAAGTTTTTGCTATGGCGGCGATAGTTAGAAAAATGGGCTCGCTGGCAGGGTTAGGCAAAGGGTAAGGTGGCACCAGCGAGCCCTGGGTACATTAAATCATTGTGAACTAGTGATATTTTCAAACTTCTTGGTTACGGGGTTGTAAGAAAATACATTCATATGAGCGACCAAGTGTTTGTCGAAACTGGGCGCTATGATTTCAGGGATATTGTCCCCGTTGACATCATCGACCGCCAAATTGGTCGACTGACCTCTAAACATAATAACCGTCTTTTTCATCGGGTAAATGAATTCGGTCGACAAGCGGGCTTACATGTTCTTTTGATAGGTCATAGATTTCGATAAAAAGTCCACTGTCGGTCTTTATTTTTACAATTTTAATTGCCCGTTGATATCCGAGAAAAGCTCGCTTCTGCAGTGGAAACAACAGTGCGAAATTGCTTTTTAAATACATGGCGAACATAAGTTCGTAATTTTGGGTGGAGTGCGCTGGTCAGTGTAAAGCAAACAGCACGACGACTCCTATGCGCGAGCCAATAATTAAAAGGCTCTGCCATTTTGGATTTTGTGCTTTATTAGAACTCATATTTTCCCTCTGCCTGTACAATAGTTCAAGATTGGTGCCAGGGTGTTCACAAATAGATGCGTAATTTCAGCTAGTTAGGTGGCATTCAGGGGTGTTTCAATTCTTTGACAGCTGACGAAGCTATTTCTGGCTGAGGTAGCGAAAAGCCGTGAATTCCTAGTAAGCCTTTGTTATCACTGGGTAATTGGTGTCGCAAAAAGAGTCAAAAAATATTTGGAACTGTAAACAAGTTGAACACTGTGATTTTTGCTCTCGAGACAGCCGAACTTACTTTTGAACAGAGGGGCTAATAATAATGTCCGAAGAATTTAAAGATCAATTTTACCAACTTTTGGAAAACAGAAAATCCATTCGCAAATTTAAAAAACAATCAGTCGCAAAAGAACTAATTGAGAAAATCATCCAGGCCGGTATGCAGGCCCCTTCGGGTAAGAACCGCCAGAACTGGCGCTTCTTTGTGGCGACGGGGGAGAAACGCGATGAGTATCTGAAGTATTCGCAAAAATCCTGGTTGGGTATTAAAGACATTTTGCAAAAACGATTGAAGCCATCTCTCTATGAATTCACCGAGCGATTTTTTTATACGCTGGGTGAGGCGCCGGTTATTATTTTTTGCTATTCCCATAACGACCAGTCCGAACGCTATCATACCAGCGTGGGGAGTGTGTATATGGCTGTGGAAAATATGAATTTAGCCTGCGTTGCTGAAGGCCTCGGATGTTGTACAATGGGAGCGCCCCTTGAAATCAAAGAGGAAGTGGATGCGTTCACCGGTGCGGACCAGTGGGAGGACTATAAGAAGGGCGAATTAGAACTTCTTTGCGCCCTTGTCATCGGCTGGCCGGATCACGAACCCCCCAAAGCAAAACGCCAACTGGAAAATCGCATCACATGGCTCTAAAGGTACGGACACACCTGTGCGGAGCGGTGAGTCCCAAAAGTCGGTCCGCACTTAAATAAAAATTGATTAAAAGGGAAGGGGGATAAAGCCCATGCGATTGTCCTTTCGAATAAAGACTTTGCCATCATAAATTCGGTATTCAACTCCAGTGTAATCGCCACGGCTCAATTCAACTGTGCGATTCAAATCTCGATCCACATAGTGAACAAAATAAATTAACGTGGAGCCAGACAAGATTCTTGATAACATTAAATACTTTCGATAGTTAGAACCCGGGATATAATCGATCACAGAATAACCCATTGGGCCCAATTCATCGCGTTTATCCAATCGACTCGTTACGCCCGTGTTGACCATAATTTCTAACATTTGTGTGTCGTAATTATCGGCTCCAGGTTTAAGTACAACAACCACTCTAGGATCTGCAGTATCAAACGAAGTTATAACTTGATTTGATGAAAAGGGCGTTCCATCGGTGAGGGCGCGGTGATTCGTGCCATCCATGTTAACCGCGAACAAATAAGTCATGGAGTTTTGCACGCCAAAATAAAGGATGGTCTGTGTGGTTTCGAGTTTATAGAGCTTACCTATATTCGTTACGTCGTTAGGATTCAATTTAATAAGATCTGATCCCGCCTGGTTGTTTGAGTAAAGATTATCGCCAAGAATAAAAAAGGCTCTTTGGCTATTATCTGAAAATAAAAAATCTCTGTAATAGTTGCCGGCTTCGAAACTCGTAATATAGTCAGGTGCTAGTAATGCATTGGTTGAAGCGGAATTGACTGCGGCAGAGTAGACCTGCACTTGATTGTTTGTCGCAAAGTCGGCCATATATACTACCCAGCTTGAATCGGGAGATACTCCTAAAATCCGCTCGACAGTTTGTGCAGAGCTGGAAAAGTTTTGCGATATGCGAATGCGGCCTGTTCCATCTAGGTTTGCCGAAAAAAGCTCTCGTTCGCTACCAGCGTCGTGGTCTGCAGTGTAGATGATTTTAGTGCTATCAGGCACGATTTGGAAACGCTCCTTGCAGTCACCATTGTCACCAAAATCAAGAACTCCATCAGCAGCAAAAGGCATAGTGTTGTACATTCGATTTAAAGTCGTTCCATCGATACTGCTAACATATAGGTCCGTAAAAGAGTCGTCCCATTGACCCGCGAATGCTATATAGTCTCCGGCGGGGGAGAAATTCACACACATGATTCTTGGGTTCGATGTGCTGTAACTCATCAAGGCTGTGTGGTCGACGAAGTCTGTACCATCAGGTTGTTGGACCACAAGTAGCCATCTTCTAAAAGAGGTCGCCATACATAAAGATTCGATTGCTTTCTGGGCTGTATTCTACATCTGGAGATAAGTTAACACTTGCTAAATTGATGTCTTCGGTGAGCCTCACTCTTGTTTGGGTTAGGGAGTTATAGGAGTAAATATGAAAGTCGTTGATATAGGAATCGTACCCGCGAGCGGTAAAATAAATATAGTCGCCACCAATTGCAAATTGATCAAACCCGGTTCCCAACTCTTCTGCAGGAGGTGGCATTGGAGGGGTAGTGTTGGCAAAGCCACTGCCGTCTAGGCCCATAGTGAAATATTCATATTTATCATCATCATTCAAATCAGCATTAAAAAAGACATTGGTGGAGTTGAGTGAAAATTCGTTGTTGTATATGTTGGAATAAGGATTTGGGTGCGCAGGAAGAAGCGGGTTCAAGTTGCCCCCTCCAATATCAACGACATATAAATGGTTGTTCCCATCACTAACGGTATCAGCAACAAAAATTACTTTGCTCGAGTCATCCGTAATTTTAAAGCTATGCACGTCGCCACCGGCAACAGGCGAAGCATGAGAAATTTTAACTCTACCAGTTCCGTTTGGGTTTACAGAATAAAGTTGATAAACACCACCAGCACTTTCATCTGAGATGTAAACGATTTTAGAGCCATCGGGAGAGATTTTCATCTCTTTGACGAGCATTAAATAAGGTGTGCTCAAGCTTCCCAACGTTTGCACTGAGGCTAGTTATAGCACCACCGGTGACGGGGACAGATTTCAATCGCCCTTGGTTATTCCAACCGGTTCGCTCCAAAATGATAGGTTGTGGTGCTATCACTAGAAAACTCTAAAAATTCGGTGCGGACGGCTTAGGTGTCCAGTGAAAGTCGAGTCTGAGAGGTGCCATCCAAGTTAGCAGAGTAGACTTTATTGCGGTTGTCACTAGTACGTAAGCTATAAATTACTTTTGAAGCATTAGGGGCGATTTTAAAATTATAAACATCACCACTTGCAAACATATCGGGTGTGGTGATGGACATCTTATTAGATCCATCAATGTCGGCTGCCATTAATTCGTCTATTCCATTGGTGTTTTCACTGGAGAGGTATATTATTTTTGACGAGTCCGAACTCACTTCAAATTTCGTTACGCCCTGAGAGGCTGTGGCGGGCGTATTCACCATGACCATGGAAGAGCCATCCATTGCGCCGGCATACAGGTTTCCAACGCCGTAATAAAGTGGGATCTCTAAAAATACAAAATAGTTGCTATCCGGCGAAAACTGCAAGGTCTTATTGCTGCCGACTAAACTCGTGTAGGAATAGGCGAACTTGACCGCTGACGAACCATCAATGTTGGCCGTAAACAGTCCTGGTGAGTTGGTCCCAGAATCACAGTAAAACAAAACTTTGCTCATATCTGGTGGATATCTGCAGAGCTAAAACTATCGCAGCCAGTGACCGTACTCATATCGATAGAGGTGATCAATTGCGTGCCATCCGTCTTGACCAAGGCTAATTTTGAAGAATCTTGGCTGATGTACTTCACCCAATCTTTGTCAGCAGTGGTTCCCAGAAAATTATAATCGGAAACGGCTGGGAAAAGTGACTTTGGATTAATGTCGGTGGAAGATCCGGGAACGGTATAGACATAACTGTCCCCAACCTTCTTCTCGATAATCGTGCCACCAGGGTTCATGGAAATGGCAGGCAGGTTAATAAACGTCGTTGCATTGGATGTCATTAACTCAGCATCATCGTCGACGAGGTTTATTTTTTTAACATTGGTACTTAAAAACTTACCCGGTACAGGCGGAGTGAGAATGACGTTAATATCACTGAGCCCCAAAACGGTCGTATCATTGTTAAATTCCACTTCCACAGTGTATTCGGTCACGCCACTAGGGATGGTAACACTACTGCCAGATAATACCTCGCTCGCGTAGGTCCCCGTGTACTGAATATCGAGTACAAAAGCTTCCTCGGTGATCGAATCAAAAATAATTTTAAAACTAAAGGTGCCGGCGTTCTCATTGATCCAACCCTCACCGGCTTCTAGTGACATATTTGGCAATTTTAACTGTGCAGAACTGCTGCCCGTATTGATATTCCCGCTTAACTTCTCAATACACGAAGTTAGGGCAATCAAAGCAATTGAAAGAAGTATTATTTTAACTAACTTACTGCAAACGTTCACATCTATATTATAGAACTAAGAAGTGACCAAGCCGATTATTTATTCAGAAGTGATCAAAATGGGATGCTTCGAATTGAGTCACTCAACTGGGCGGCCGTGTAGCTTTCTCAGCCTAGTAATCAAAAGCTTCTAATTCTTTTATATTATTGAGCTCAATTGAGTCGGCAGATAAAGCTGATATTTCGATCTTTTGTTTGATCACGACGGTGTGAATTGTAACGAGTGTCGGTCAAGGTGTTTTCTGCTGAAATAATAAAGTCATCTTCATCCATTTTAAATTGATCTAGCAAAATGGCATCAAGATCGATGAAGGACTTTTCCGGATCGGAGTGCTGATATTGAGCCTCAATCATTCCATTATAGTTTCGCAACAGCCTTGCCGCCACATCGTTGTGTACTTCAAAATGAGTATATGGAATATGCGGTCCAATAAAGACCTGTTTTGGTGCCTCCATACACAGTTCCAAGGCTTTTAAGCTAATCCCGTTGGCAACACCTCTCCAGCCACAGTGGAGAGCGAAAACGCTCGTACCAGCCTTAAACAGCACAGGGATGCAGTCAGCGGTTCGAATGCACAGGGCAATATTGATTTCACTTGTGTAATGACCATCGGCCTCTTCCGCGCCTTCACAGGAAGCGATCACTCGATCTCCGTGGACCTGTTTGATAAATCGGAAGGTGAATTTAGAAAAATGTGAAGCGAGCCGCTCTAAAGTGCCTGAAGAGTTTCCAAAAAAAATAATATAATCATCGAAGAACGCGCCTTTACCCAGGCAAACACCGTCTTTATCAACAATTTCCTCAAGCATCCGAATTGGACCTTCCGTTATAAAATTCCACTCCAGAGAAAGTGTAAATCAGCGGGCCAAGGTTTGACAAACCGTACCGTCTCTCCGAGGCCGGGATGAGTAAATCCCAATGTGGTTGCGTGAAGTGCAATTCGGTTCATGGATTCAATTTCTTTGCGGGTTTTTACCGACTTCAATTCTTTAGCTCTTTTGTGGCTCCCGTAGACTTGATCTCCGACAATAGGGTGGCCTAAATCGGAAGTATGAATTCGGATCTGGTGGGTTCGTCCGGTTTCAAGTTGGCATTGGATCACGGTGAGGCCACTCGGAAGGCGGTGTAAGATTTTAATATGAGTCACAGCTCTCTTGCCTTTGTCTTTTTGCGCCTCTGGTGCTGAGATAAATTTTTTTCTATTTTTCGGATGGCGAATAAAATAAGACTCCACGGTTTTTTCATCAAAAGTTGGGTGGCCATAGATAACCGCCTGGTAAATTCTCTCTGTAGTGCGGTCCTTAAACTGTTTGGCAATGCTTTCGTGGGTGGCATTGTTTTTTGCAATAACAAGAACTCCGCTTGTATCCTTATCCAGTCTATGAATAATTCCTGGCCTGTTTTCTCCAGTGCCCATCGACAAATCACTGCAGTGATGAATCAAGGCGTTAACAAGCGTATCCTGTTCATGTCCTGCTGCCGGGTGCATAACGAGCCCGGGCGGCTTGTTGACCACGACAATATCTTTATCTTCAAATAAAATATCTAGTGGTAGTTCCATTGGCTTTAAGCCGACGTCTCTTGATTCTATTAAATCAAAATCTGGTATCTCAAACACATCCCCCAACTCGCATCGATAGGAGGGCTTAATGTTTTTTCCGTCCAATACAACTTTGTTTTCTTTGATGAGCTTTGTGACTTTTGAACGAGAGCCAAGATGGGTGTGCTCACTCAATACGACATCGATCCGTTGGTTTGCATGCAATTCGTTGACGACAAATTTCATAATCTATGGGCGCGCCGATTTGTATCGCTGCATGTATGTTTTAGCAACCAAAGGTTCTGATAAATTCAATGCCTTGGCGATTTGACTGACAAACCCTCTAATAAAAACGGGTGCAGGCAGCCCATCGTAGTCTTCCATTTCAACAGCATTGATATATGCTTTGCTGACACGAATGTATTCTGACAAATCCTCGAGACTGACTTTTTTATAAATTCGAATTTTTTTAAGAAACTCGCCTGAGAACTCTTGGCATTCTTCAATTTCTTCTTCTAAAAGCGGATTAATTTCGTAGACACCAAACCGTGTCTTTGCAAACCCTTCTGGCACCGGATTAGTTGTAGCTGGCTTGCGCGGCTCCGCGAGCATTTGGTCATGGTACTTTGCAGGCGTCGAATATGCATTAGTCGAGGTGTGAGTCCCCAGTTGGTGGGGCTGAACCCTTAATGAACTCGAGTTAGAAATTTGTCGATCATAACGCGATCGGGACTCTTGGTTACTAAGTACCGTATAAGCCTCTTCAATTAACTTAAGAAGCTCCTTCGTCTCGTCCGCAGAAAACATAGAATAAAGTGCGGGAGATCCACCGGAGTATGTTTGCTTTGCTCTCTGGTAAGCACGATGAATTTCATCCTGGGGAGCGCTCGGTTCAATCTCGAGAATCTCGTAATAAGTTTGCGAATAGATTGATTGTGGCATTAACCGGCCGCCCTTATAAATTTAGAGTTTGATAAATCTCTGCTGATACCAAGTAATTGAGCATAAATTCTGGAATGGGAGACTCAATCAATAGATGTTTATTATTTCTCAATGACTGCCAGACCGCGTTGTCGTGATCAACAGTTCCAAGGTACTCGGCAGGCACGCCGAAGTATTTTTTTGCAACCGATTGAATAGAGTGGCCCATACTTGAATCACGAAACGTTCGTGATTGATTGAGAATGATGTCGAACTTGTACCGGCTTAGAATATGCGTGAGCGCCGGCCCTTTTTCAGGCTCCACTTGATTAATTATATGAAGAAGGTCAGCGGGGCAACGGAGGTCGAGCTCATTTTTTCTCGACATTAAGTCCATGATGGTGCTTTCCAGATCAAGTTGCTTTTCATATCGTTTTAAAACCTGGAAAAAGGCAGCCTTCATAAAGCGATAAGCGTTTTCAATAGAAATAGGCTCTGGAGTTGTCACAATGATGTGTTTTTGTGCCATGTTAAAAAAATCTAGAGTGGTATTGTGTGTGCCTGCGCTCAAATCAAGAATTATGAAGTCAGCGGGATAGTAAAAAAGAGACCGAATCAATTGCGAACGCTGTTGTGTATTAATGTCTGCGATGTCGAGGCTGTCGTTGCTACCAGCGACTAGCTTAAGGTTTCTTAGGTGAGTAGACGATAGAATTTTGTCGATATCGTAACTTCCATCGTCAATTATGGTTTGTAAAGTTTTGTCCGGCATACCCATTCCAAGATAGGTATGTAAATTAGCCGCTCCTAAATCAAGATCGACGAGAACTGTTTTGTGTCCCATGTTCGCTAAGAACATAGCAATACCAGAGCTGACAAAAGATTTGCCGACGCCACCTTTACCGCCTCCGATTGCAATCAATTTTGAACCGGGTTGGGCTTGGCCACGGAGTGGTCCATATTTTCTGTATTCATTCAGTTCTGACACGCGTAATCTATTCCTTAAAACTACAGTTGTTCTACCGGCTTAAGTAATCCGGCCTGTAATTTCTCTTCGGCTTCCGACGCTCTTAAATAAAGGGGATTCAATTCAGTCCAAACGGGATTCCGACTTTGGTCGGAGTCCTGTATAAACAACTGAATCAATGATTTGGCACTTGTGTGATTGAGTTGGTCGTCCTGCGGGGGACAAAGCATCGCTAATGTTTCTGAACTCAAGATTTCTTTATAGGTTTTTAGTCCATCTCCCAGGCAAAAGTAGGAGTTTTCTGTCAAACGATTCGACAACTCCGAGAGGGGCAACGCTTCGGGGCCCCAGTCGGTGGTAAGCCTTCCAGATGTAGGGCGATAAACACCGGCATAAACTTGATTTTTATAAGCATTCATCATGACTAAAATGGGTAGATCTTTGATTTATACCATTCATGGCCAGCGTTTTAAGGGATTCATATCCTGAGCAGGGTAAGTTAAGTGCAAAAGAATAACTTTTAATAGATGCCAAACCCACACGAATTCCGGTGAAGCTTCCTGGACCAATGGATGTGACCAGATGATTCATGTTTTTTAATGAGAGGTTTGTTTTTCTAAGTCCCCGTTCAATAGCGATACCAACCATTTCGGAGTGGGAAAGGAATTTTTCGCCACGACGGGGCCGACCTTTTGGGCGACTCCAATCCTCAAAATAAAGCAGTTCGTCATCACGACTGATGGCTATGCTGCCTTTAGGTGTAGAGGTTTCGACGGCTAAAATATACATCACTAGGCATGTACCATGGCAGATTTGGAGAGCAAAGTAGTTTCAAAAAACTTAAACCTTCAAGAAAAAATTATCGACCGAGAAGGGCCGAAATTGAGATTCTACCGGGTTGATATCAGCATAGAATCGTTCCAGCCTACCAACCCTGGACGTTATACCAGTTATTGACGTAGTTAAATAAGGCAAAGAGCATAAGCCCCATTAATAAGACCATACCGACAGTTTGAGCGATCTCCATTTTTCGAAGGCTCAATGGCGCACCTTTTAGAGCTTCAATTGTAAAGAAAACCAGGTGTCCTCCGTCGAGAACGGGGATGGGTAGTAAATTCAATATAAATAAATTGATAGAAATGATACCCATGATTTTCAAAAATGCCGCCAACCCCATCTCAAAACTCTGACTGGCAACGCGACCAATGGTGATTACACCGCCGACGTTTTTTACTGAGACCTTGTTTTCAATGAGGCGGACAAAGCTAATGAGTGTTAGGCCTGTCCAGCGAACACTTTGGTGTATTCCGTAGCCTATGGCTTTAATCGGATTCCAGGTCTGCATAACAAACTCAGGGCTGGCGACAACCGCACCTGCAGAATAAATCCCAATTGTGAATCTCTCTTCTTCTTGGCCTTGGGCGTTCATTAATTTCGTCATCTGTGGGGAGACGGTTATGGGAATTCGTTCTCCTTCACGAATGATTTCAAAATCCAACTTCTGATCTTCTTTTTTATAGCCACCAACAGTTTTTAAAACATCTTCCCAGCCATTGACATCCGTGGCATCGATTTTAACAATGCGATCTCCCTCGCGCAGTCCAGCCTTATAAGCCGGAGAAGCGTTCTCAACATTCTCTTCGACTTCAACCGTCAAAAGCTGCCAGGAGGCGCTTTCCAATGGATGGAGCTCGTTTTACTCCAGCAAGAAAAGTATCAGGACTATGTAGTCCCATTTGGTTGAGAAAGGCCTCATCATCTTCAAGCGGAAGATGTTTTCCACGTTCACTGTCGCCGTTTTAACCTCAGGCTTCTCGCTGCGTTCCAAATAACTTGTATATTCAATCTCAAGAGAGTCACTGCCTTGTGCCGCATTCCGAATCACTTGGGCGAGATTTCTCCAGTACTCTACTTTTTCGCCATTCACCTTTTTAATCATTGCCAAGTTTTCAACCCCGGCTTTTCCAAAAACAGAATTGGGGTCAGATATACCCACAACAGTTGCTTTAGAGATGACTGACAGTCCTTCTATATAGCCAACTTCGTCGTAAAAACTAATAATTTGCCGATTAGGAACGAGTTTAGGAATTGCTGATAACTCAATAGGAGAATCACTGCCACTTCTCTCAACTCTAAACTCCAATTTACGATCAGGGTTTTCTTCGATAACGGTTTTAATTTCTGTCCAATCAGAAACGATTTTTTCATCGGTGATTGGCCCAACCCCGGCATGGGTGATTTTATCTCCGCTTCTAAAACCAGCTTCATAGGCGGCCGTACCAGGAGTTATATCGCCTATTTCAGGGCCTGGGCGCTGTTCTCCCGTGAAAGCAATTAAGGCAAAAACAATGATAGCAAAAAAGAAATTTACGAGTGGACCAGCAGCTACGATCCATATTCTTGGCCAAACGGGCTGATGTAAAAAAGAGTACTTTTTTTGATCTTCTGGAACTTCCTTGGTCGGATCATCCCCGTACATTTTAACGTAACCACCAAGTGGCAACCATGAAAGCGCATATGTCGTGTCGCCATAGGTTTTTTTAAATATTTTGTGTCCGAACCCAATACTAAAGGTTTCGACACGGACCCCGAAAAACCGGGCCATGGCAAAATGGCCTAGTTCGTGAACAAAAATGAGTACTCCCAACAATATAATAAAAGGGAGAATCCCAGACATTAACCATTCAAAAATTATTCCTAGTGCTTCCATTGTTTTATTTTAAAGGCATTGAATGGAGCACTCCAGAGATTTCACTCAAAACTTGAATAATGATGCAGATCGCTTGGAGAGAAGGCTAGTTTTTAAAAAGTCATTTTGTCTATAATGGCGGAGGGGAGTCTCAACTCACCTATAATGATATGAAGGCAGGCATAAAATACCGGAGCGCCAAAGTAGACGCCATCGAGGCGGTCCAATACTCCGCCGTGACCGGGCATAATTCCGCCACTATCCTTAACTCCAGCAACTCGTTTGAGTAAGGATTCAAACAAATCACCAGTCTGAGCAGTAGCACTGGTAATAAAGGCCGTCAGGCCTATACCCCAATAGGGAAGAGAAAAGTCGATATCAACTAAATGAATATAAATCATCGAACAAGCGACCGACCCAATAGCGCCCCCAATAGCCCCTTCTACGGTTTTCTTAGGTGACAGGGCCGGCATCAATCGATGTTGACCAAACAGTCTTCCTGTAAAATAGGCAAACACATCACCCGCAAACACCATAACCAGCAATAGCATAAAAAGTTGAATTCCCTGGTCGCTCAGTAATATTCGAAAGGCAAAACTTGGAAAAAGTGTGCAATAAATAAATCCGGTAACAGCCATCGATAGAAGGCGATGGAGGGCATCGGTTTTAATTCGCTCGCGACTCAACCAAAGGGAAAGGGTTAAGAATAAGCATACAGTCGCCGCAAAAAAAGTCAGAGCCGAGAGAGAAGGAAAGCTAAACAGCCCCAACAAAGCAATACATGAGCCGACAAATAAAAATGATATTTGGGAGCTTTTATAAAATGGCTTTAAACAGATTTGTGAATATTCCCAGGCTCCAATTGATACGACTATAAGACCGAAAGCCAATATGCCATTGAGATCAAATAGGTAATAAGAAAAAAACAAAATTAGTAGTGCGAAGATGGCAGAAAGGATTCGAACGGTTAAGTTACTCATTGGTGGACTTTTTAACATTTAGCATTCCAATACAGGGGGCGTGCTTTGTGATATTTCATGTTTTACTTGGTCACCGGTTTTTCCGAAGCGCCGTTCACGGTGGAGATAAGAATCGACCGCGGCCTCTAAATCCTCTGGTCTGAATTCGGGCCAAAGTTTATTGCAGAAGTACAGTTCGCTATAAGCCGCCTGCCACAAGAAAAAATTGGACAAACGCATTTCACCACTCGTTCGAACAATTAAATCGGGCTCCGGCTGATTGGCTCCGGCTAGGAACTGTGAAAATACTTGAGAATCAATGTCTTCGGGTCGCAATAGTCCACGAGCTACCTGCGATGCAATTGTGCGTGTACAGTTTAAAATATCCTGACGACCGCTGTAATTAAGGGCAAACACAAGGCGCATCCCCGTATTATTCTTAGTGGCCAAAATCGTTTCTGCTACGGCAGCTTGGGCATGATTTGGAAGTCTGGAAAGATCCCCCATACAACTAAACCGAACATTGTTGTCCATTAACATTTTAAGCTCACGCTTGAGTTGGCGTGTGAGAAGGCGCATTAAAAAATTAATTTCCAGTTGGGGCCGCTTCCAGTTTTCCGTACTAAAGGTAAATAGAGTGAGGTTTTCGATTCCTAAATTAACAGCCGTTTGAATCGCATCCGTAGCGGATTTTGCTCCTCTTATGTGTCCCCAAAACCGATTATGCCCTCGGGCGGTGGCCCATCGGCCATTGCCATCCATGATGATTGCAATGTGTTTTGGTAAATTCACAACTTTCCAACCTCGGCTGATGATTACATCGTCATCAAGTCTTTTTCTTTTTCCTCTGAAATACCATCAATATCTTTGATATATTTGTCCGTTAGTTTTTGAACCTCATCTTGAGCACGCTTTTGATCATCTTCGCTGATCTCTTTGTCTTTAAGCGCTTTTTTGCACTCGTCATTGGCATTTCTACGGGCCATGCGAACTGAAACTCGAGCATCTTCGACGATTTTTTTAATGTTCTTAACGAGGTCTTTTCGACGTTCTTCGGTCAATTCAGGCACTTTTAACCGAATGCTCTTTCCATCGTTTTGAGGAGTCATACCCAGATTGGCATTAACCAATGCCATTTCAATATCTTTTAGAATATTGGTTTCCCATGGCGTAATCATAAATGAACGTGCGTCTGGGGTTGCCAGTGTAGCCACTTGGTTTAGCGGTGTCGGAGAACCATAGTACTCAACCATTACCGAATCCAACATAGAAACGTTGGCTCGACCTGTGCGAACTTTTTTGAGTTCATCTTTGAGTTTAGAGACGGCCTTTTTCATGTCCTCTTCTGCAGTTTTTTTCAATATATCAACCATAATTGTCCTCCCGTTGTTACTGAACCAGGGTGCCTATAGCTTCCCCTTGGATGACTTTTTTCATGTTGCCTTTTTCAAATAAATTAAAAGTTATAATGGGCAGGTGATTGTCTTTACACAAGCTGATTGCTGTGGAATCCATGACTTGCAGCTCCTTACTAAGAACTTCCAAGTAAGAAATTTCATCAAATTTTTTTGCGTCCGGATTGGTGACAGGGTCTTTATCGTAAATCCCATCAACTTTAGTTGCTTTTAAAATAACATCGGCATTGATCTCCATGGCTCTCAATGCCGCCGCCGTATCTGTTGTGAAGTAGGGATTGCCGGTTCCAGCGCCAAAGATTACGACACGTCTTTTTTCCAGATGGCGAATCGCTCGACGTCGGATATATGGCTCAGCAATAGCTGCCATTTCGATGGCTGTTTGAACTCGGGTAGGCATGTTTTGCTTTTCAAAAGCGTCCTGAAGTGCCAGAGAGTTTATACATGTAGCTAACATTCCCATGTAGTCCGAACTGGCCCGATCCATACCTTTTGCAGAAGCGGCAACACCGCGAAAAATATTTCCTCCGCCAATGACGATACCTAGCTCAACTCCAAGGTCGTGAACTTCTCTCACGTCCTTGGCAATTTGCTCCAATGTTTCAACATTTATTCCGGTTTTTTGGTCCCCAGCTAATGCTTCGCCACTGAGTTTTAATAGAACCCTCTTGTATTTCACTGATGCCAAAGTATTTCCTTAGTTCTTAAGTTGTGCTGCAACTTCTTCAGCGAAGTTTTCTTTTTTCTTTTCAATTCCTTCGCCCAACTCATATCTAGCGAAACGACGAATCACGAGGTTTTCGCCAATAGTGGCAATCATCTCAGTCAAATATTCGCGAATTGATTTATTAGGATCTTTGACAAATTTTTGCTCCAGTAAGCAGATTTCAGCAGCCCACTTTTTAATTTGCCCATCGAGAATCTTATCTAAAAACTCAGCCTTTTTGCCCTCTTGAAGAGCTTTAGCTTTAAGAACCGCTTTTTCCTCTTCAATTGCAGACTGAGGAATATCTTCCATTTGTACATATTGTGGAGCAAGGGCCGCAACGTGCATCGCGATATCTCTGCAGAAGTCCTGGAACTTTTCATTTCTAGCGACGAAGTCAGTTTCAGAATTCACTTCAAGAAGAACACCAATTCGTCCGCCAGCATGTAGGTAAGTAGTTACTAAACCCTCAGCGGCAGTCCGGCCAGCCTTTTTGGCAGCTTTAGAAAGTCCTTTTGTTCGAAGCCATTTAACGGCTTCGTCCATGTTTCCAGAAGTTTCTTGAAGGGCTTTTTTACAGTCCATCATTCCGGCGCCTGTTTTTTCTCTCAATTCTTTTACATTAGAAGCATTTACTGACATTGCTTTCAATCCTCGTTTTTAAAGTTTTAAAATTAACCAAATGATTCGGGGAGAGTCGGTCTCTCCCACAGTATTATAATGATTTATTAGATTAAGATTCGCTATTCTCTTCGGAGTCTGAAGAAGAGTCGTCTGAATCATCAGGGGTCTGCTCTTGCTCCAATTCCATTTCGATTTCAATGTTTTCTGCAGTACCAGCAGCCACCATTTTACGGCCACGAGAGACCTTCACAACAGCGGGGCCTTTGCTGTCTTTGCGTTCTTCTGAAGAGCTCTCTTCAGCAACAACGGCTTCCTCTTGCTTGTCTTTTTGTGAACGAACATTTTGCTTCCACTCTTCGTGGCCTTCTAAGAAGCTATCAGCAACCATGTTGGTGAAAAGACGAATCGAGCGAATGGCATCATCGTTTCCTGGAATAGGAAATTCAATTTCATCGGGGTCCGTGTTGGTATCGGCAATTCCTACTACAGGTATGCCGAGGCGACGCGCTTCTTTAACAGCAATGTGTTCTTTGTTGAGATCAACAACGAACATAACACCAGGAAGCTCCTTCATTTCGCGAATACCCTCAAGAAAGGAGTTGAGCTTTTCGTATTCCTTTTCGATGCCAATACGCTCTTTCTTTGAGTAAAATTGAATGTCACCTTTTTCGCGCATCTGATCAATCTTGCGCATGCGATCAATTCTCAGCTTGATAGTAGAAAAGTTAGTAAGAGTTCCACCGAGCCAACGCTTAGTAATAAAATATTGACCGGTTTTTTCAGCGGCTTCTCGGATAGCTTCTTCGGCCTGCTTTTTAGTGCCAACAAAAATGATTTTTTTGCCGTTTGCAGCTGTTTGTTTAACAAAGTCAGCGGCCTTTTTGGCTTTAGCTACAGATTTTTGTAAGTCGATAATGTGGATTCCACCGCGGTTTGTATAAACATACGGTTTCATCTTAGGGTTCCAGCGCTGTGTTTGATGCCCGAAATGTGCGCCAGCATCGAGCATTTCTTTCATGGTTATATGAGCCATGTTCTATTCTCCTTGGTTATGCCTCCCCACAATGCGATGGGCTCATTTTTCGGGCCCAAAATAAAGACCCCTCTCGGGGACCAAGGCGCATTGCGAGTGCGTATTTTTTAATGGAGCTAGAGGTAACACAAAGCAATAGGTCGAGCAATGTGCTGGGGGAAAATATGCTGTTTTTTTCTATTTTTTTAAAGGCTTCGACAGGATTTTAACCCCACACCATTGACGCATGGCTTAATTGGAGAAAAACTCGTCGTAAACTCGGTGAGCGGCACTGATTTTTGCCTGTAGACCTTCCCCGGATCCAATCTGTGACGAACCAATAAAAAAATTATCAACCCCTTTGATTTTAGATTCGGCCAAATCAACACGACCATGACTATGGCGAACCACGGAAATGGATTCGCTAACTAGAACATCGAAGCACTCAGGGTAGGCCCGCTTAATTTGTCGCTTCATATACTTTATGACAGCGGTCATAATTTCGGGGTCTTCATACTCATCTTCATTCAAAGGTAAGTCCAAGTAGAGTGGAGCTGATCTTCCCCCGCATCATTTTTAGTAGTGTAAAATTGCCCGACAACGGGTTCAAAATCGTCTTTTGTCCCCATCAATACGTGCATTTCAGGGTGGTGATCAAAAGTTTCCGAAAAGCTCAAGGTCATGCTGAGTCGATGGAAGAGTTGTGCTTTTGCAATCTTTTGGCGAATTCTTCCCGGCAACACGTCGGGTGGAATCAATTCTAACAAATCTCGAGCCGAGCCACAAAAATGTATTTGTCGGCCTCAAGGCGGGTCGTTTCATTAAGAATAATCGATTTAATTCGACCATCCTCTATCAAAACCTGGGTGAGTTCTGACTTGTGGAGAATCTCTCCGTCGTATTTTTGTAATAATAAATTAACCCATTCGTCGGGCGAGAGTTTTAACTCAATATTGTTTTGTGACAGGTAGTAATCGATGACATCTATGGTTTTTAGCTTGCGTTCGCCAAATCCCACAAAGGTTTTAAAACCACCGGATTCATATGTTCTTGGAAGTGCTTCGCGATTTTCACCTCGGATATTTTGACCCAAAACTTTTTCAGAGAGCCATTCCACTTCCTTCTCTGAAATTTCGTTAGCTGGAAAAAAACTGCAAATTTTCATCAATGTTAATGGGGTGCTCTTCGGCCCCTTTGCGGAAATCCTCAAGAGATTGTTTTGCAGATACAAGTATGGTGCTCAGATCGTGCTCATTTTTTAACAAATGGCATAAGATGAGCGCAGACAAATCAGAACCCACAACAGCGACATCATAGTGACCATTAACTTTTTTGTATGTTTGCATTTATACCTTCATGAAGAGAGCTAAAGTATTTGTAATTTACGATCTATAAAATATGGCCGGTTTTCAAGAGGATTTTGGCAAAATTTGAATTAATGCCCTTAAAATCGCTCTCGTAGGTGCCTTTAAGGCACTGAAAGTGTTTAGAAATCGAGCTATTGACGGAGAAACTATATAATATACACGAATGAGAGTCTTTCCCACCCAGTGATGCATTAAGTGGTCATCTCTAAATTTTCTTAAAGTGACAACTTCGGCTTCCCAGCCATTTTCAAAGGCTGCAGTTGCTATAAAACAGCCCGATCGGCCAGCATTGGACTCTTTTAAAAACTCTCTAAAGGGTTTTGGGTTTTTTGCACCTCGGGCAAGGCTCTCGGCTTTTCTTACCAGGTCGGGATAAATTCCTGAATAGGGAGCAAAGGCAATCAACTTCTTTACGACTTTGTCCATTCGCTCATGTGTGCGCGGGCTTTGATCATAAATGCGCAAGAGATCCCAATAAACCGTAACAACTAAAGTGAGCTCTTTTGAGCGCGTATCATTAGAAAAAACTTCTGGTGTGAGGCCGTTGGGCTCTAATTCATAAATCAACTCTAAAACTTTAATATATTTTTCATAACTGATGGCGGCCTCTGACCAAGCCTTTGATTGCATGAAGTTGCGAGCCTGCTTGATAAGATCAACACGGCCTTTCCAGAGTTTTATTTTATTTTTTTGTTTAAGTTCCTCTTCTTGACGCAACTTCATGCCCTGAGAGATTTTTGAGGGAAGAGCTTCATAGCAATTCGCACAGACTTCGTCGAACTCTAAATTGAGTGCAACTTTTTTGCCTGTGTCGACTTTCAATAAAGATTCGGCTTGAGCTCCACAGCTTGGGCAACTTTTTGACATAAAAATATTCTAGAAGAAAAACGCTTACTAATCCAGTTAAGTAAAAATAAATCTACAGTTTGTTTACAACATGTTTAAGGGGTCGATATCGACAAGTACTTTAGTCCCGCTTGAAACCCATTTTTGATTAGAGATCAATTGTGCACAAAATTTTTGTAATACGGAATTACCAGTGGCCTTTACTAACATGTGAAAGCGAAACTTTCCTCGTATTCTAGAAATTGGGGCCGGAGCTGGCCCTAAAATTTGAATACCACCGTAGTGTTGAGGGTATTGCTGAGAGAGGTGATAGGCGCGATCTACTAAAGTCTGTGCTGTTTGCTCAGTTTTATCCAGATGTTGCCCCTTAATCCTAAAACAAGCGAGTCGGCCAAAGGGTGGATAGTTGAGCTCTTCTCGAAATTTTAATTCGGAGAGGGAAAAAGATTCGAAATCTGCTTTTATGGCGTTGCGAATGCTTTCGTGTTCAGGATTGTAGGTCTGAATATAAACCTGTCCGGGATCTTCACTGTGCCGGCCGGCTCGGCCACTGACCTGAGTGAGAAGTTGAAAACTTCTCTCCGAAGCACGAAAGTCAGGCATGTTAAAGCCAACATCAGCCATTACAAGTCCGACTAAATTAAGGTGCGGGAAATCAAGGCCCTTTGCGATCATTTGTGTGCCGATTAGGATATCGATCTGACGGTTTTCCATTCTGTGAATGAGGTCTTCCAAATGACTTCGATGTGTTATTTCATCCCGATCCGCCCGAGCGGTTTTATATTCTGGAAAAAGAATCTGAATATCGTTTTCGACCAATTCGGTGCCGAGACCAACCGCCTGAATACCGGGCTCTTTGCAGCTTGGACAGGTGTCTTTCTTAGGCATCCCATAGTCGCAATAATGACAATGTAGTTCACTATGATGATGCAGAGTTAGAGAGATGGAGCAATTGGGGCATTCATGGACATAACCGCATTCAATACATTGTACAGTTTGAGCCATACCTCGACGGTTTAAAAACAATGCCGCTTGATCGCCCCTGTTGAGTGTCGCTACTAGGGCTTCGTAGAGCGGTTCGCTTAGCCAAAAGGGCAAATCGATATTTCCAGTCACTTTTGGTTTTGTTTCTGGGTCCTTGCGAGCCTGCCGTATATCTCGCATATTGACAACGTGTACATCGGGCAAAGATCGACCAGCTATTCGAGAAGGCATTCTTTGTAATTGAAATTTTCCTGTAATGGCATTGTTCCAAGATTCAAGACTTGGTGTGGCTGAACCCAAGACTATGGGACAAGAATGAAATCGGGCCATCATTATGGCTGAGTCTCTACCATGATACTTGAGCTTCTCGTCTTGTTTAAAGCTGGAGTCATGTTCTTCGTCTACAATTATAATTCCCAAATCATCCATGGGGCAAAAAAGAGCGGATCTTGCACCAACCAGAATTTGTTTTTTCTTGTCTACGATACTCCACCATTGATCGGTTCTTTCTCGGTCAGTTAAACCAGAGTGTAAAACGGCGATTTGATGCGGAAAGCGAGCTTGAAATCTTTCCACCAATTGGGGGGTTAGGGAAATTTCAGGTACAAGTACGAGAGCCTGTTTCCCAGATTTTAAAACGTCATCGATCAAATGAAGGTAGACCTCTGTTTTTCCCGATCCAGTTACGCCAAAAAGCAAGTGGCTTTCAAAGCGACCAAATGATTTTCGAATATTTTGATAGCAAGTGGCCTGTCCCTCTGAAAGGGTTGGCGCAATTGAAACCGCAACATCCGGCAAAACTTGATCCTGGGTATTTTTACGCCCCTTCTTTTTAAGAGGAGGGAAGCAGGCCTCGGCGATTTGCCCTAGAGGATGTAAGTAGTAGCTCGCTAACCAGTTCAACCACTTTAAATGTTGCTCCGGAAGTGGCGGGCGATCTTCAACAATAGATTGCACTGCTTTAATCTTGAATTCGCTGTCGACTTCGGAAGTGTTTGGCTCGTGATTTAATACAAGGCCTGCGACATGTCTTTTACCCAAGGGTACTTTTACTGACTGACCCGCAACGAGGGGAGTTTCAGCAAATGTGTCCGCATAGGTGAGCAAATCCCGTATGGGAGCGTTAACGGCGACCTGTACACATCGATTCGGCATGCCCTACCTGTACTTTTGGTAAAAGGTTTTAACAGCATCTATGTCGGGAAGTTTTAATTTAATATGTGGATACTTCTTAGGGTCTAAACTGGCTCGACTTAAAAGGGCTCTGTTGGAAGCGCCACCGTCAACAGGTTTTATCTGTCGAAGATTGATTTGATAGTTGCCTGTGGTGGTTTGAATTGTTCGGGACTTCGGAAAATACAATCCCCGTGCATGCCGACCATATTCTTTAGCAACAACTTCAGTTTGCGAAGGGAGTCTTATTTTTAAAATATTAAATTGATCTTGCTCGATCCAAATGGCGGGCTCTTTTTCGGCTTGTCCAAAATCAGTAAGGCGCCCTATGGCATAAGCAGTGGTGCCACCGACACGAGCTAAGTTAAGAGTTTCTGAGCGACCAGGGTTTATAGGAGTATTAGAATCTGCATTTACTAACTTTTCCAAAGATTTGTAATCGGGTAGCTGCACTTTAAACTGTCGCAAGAGATCTATTATTTTGTCAGTGCTCTTCCAAAAAAATAATGGGTCGGCAAATTCACTGCCGACTTGGGTGGATTTAACCGCACCGCTGGCATCTACGTAATGTTTTCGCATGCCATTGTAAACGATGGTAATATCCAGCTTATCTCGAAGCTCTCGTTCGCCTTTTACACGCAGTCGAAATGATCCATCGGTATTGATTAACCACTGTTCTTTCACAATATAAGGCGTGGGCTGCGCTGGAATGACAACCTCTTGATCAATTAGATAATATCCGTAGCCGTGATTGCGACCAAGGCGGTCCACAATCATTTCAAATCGAGGAATATATCCAAAAGCATTTGAACTCAAAATCACTAAAAAAGTAAAAACGATTAACCTTGCGAAGCCATTCAATTGCTACTCCATTTTCGAAGCGAGTTGTTTAATATAGGCCTTCAATCCTTCACTGAGTTCGATGTTCTAAGCCTATTTCGATATTAGCCATAAGATAACCCAGTTTATCGCCGGCGTCGAATCTTTCTAACAGTAACAATTGTGGCAAAAGACCTTTCGTTTTGCGCCAACTGTGCCATAGGGTCGGTGAGCTGAATTTCACCGTTTTTACCCGGCGGAGTGTTTTCGAGGTACTTGAAAAAATGTGTGGTGTAAATACGTAGCGACCTGCAGCGCGAGGCGACTTTGGCGCGGAGTTCAAGGTCGGTTTTCAACCACGTCATCGCATACGTAAAGGCCGTTGGATTCAGACGAAAAACTGATGATGCCGTATTTGTACATCGTGATCTTCTACGGGCATTACACCAACTGGGCCGACTTCTCTGTGGACTTATAAACATTCACCAGTTGTTCTGTGGCTGTGAGGTCTTGACTTGTTTTGGGTATCATAATTTCGTCACCCAACAAGACAGTGAAGCGGTTCGTTACCGACAATGGGTCGAGAAGTGTAAACAGCGTGCCCTAGCCTGCGTTTCTTTTTGCCGAATGCTGATTATGTTGGCCATCTCACGGACTCGGGTTATTTTTGAAAGCAAGTCCATCTTACCGCTTTTTTCGAGCGTCTCTTCCAGCTCAACAGATCGATCAAAAAAAAAATCTTCGATTTCGTTTTTCCTCTTCCGGCAATGAGAATTATATCCTCAATTCCTGCGCGCACACATCTCTTCTACCACATGTAAAATGGTGGGTTGATCGACGATAGGGAGCATTTCTTTTGGAATCGTCTTAGTGGCGGGCAAAAATCGCGTGCCCAGTCCGGCGGCGGGTATTACGGCTTTTTTAATTGGAGTATTCATAGCGAGTAATGAACCACATTCAGGGAGTGGGTGCGCAAGCTAGAGGGCGGCGAAAAATTTATGATTTTTTGGATAATAAGTACCCAAAATCACATGGATTTTTGAAAAGTGAATAAAAACGACACAATTTACTTTATACATTTTGAGACTTTGCCGAAAAGTACCCATAGGCTTTTGGCCAGAAACACGTAAGGTTTCAGTCACTTATGATTTTTAAACTGAGTAAAAACAAACCTTTGATTTGGACGCTAATTGTTTTGGTGTTTGCACTTTTGTACCAAAACTGCGCCCCTCCCGTGGCCGACGAAGGGAGCACGGGCCTGAGTTCGAATGCTGATGAATCACCGTGGGCCTACAAGGGAAGCAAATTAGATACTTTTGCGCACCTGTCTTGCCCTAAACCGAGTGAGGCCATTGTTTACTTTTAAAGCGGGGCCTATTTAAATGGAAATGGAATTCGGCTCAGCCAAGAGTTTTTAGATTGGGTGAAAGATCGGCCAGAAAAATTCTCGAGAAACTCAGAGTTCGGCAAAAACAACATTGCTTCAACCACAAATTGCAGTTCGCAACTCGACAGGGAGCGACCCTTATCTCACTTTACATGAGGTAGGTAGTTCAAACAGAAGCCATGAGATTATGGGTCTAATGGGCTCGGACCGAATATGCTGCATTGCGCTTTCAGGGAGAAAGTACATTCGCCGTACTTCAGGACTGTACCTAGCCTCTTGAGAGGAACTTTGAATTTAAATGAAAGCCATGGGGAGTTTGGGCGCAATGATTGGTCGTCGTACCCAGATGGAGCAGGGGTGGAATTTAACAGTTAGTTTTGTGGATTATAAAAACCCAAATACGCCCCCTCTGAGCCCAGATGTGAACGATGCGGGGTATCGTGCCTATGGGCGGGCCTACCAGTTTGGTTTTGATAAAGATGAAAAATGCTGCCGAAGCCCATCGAAGAAAACTAGTTTCTATCACCTCAAAAATATGTTGGACCTGTCAACCATATCGGATGAAAGCTTTGGCTGTATTCAATATCGCGTGATTCGAAGATCGGACTGGTTAGAGAATCCTGGAGTTGTGTCCTGTTGGCAATGATCCAGCGCCAACGGAATCGCGAACTTCTCTGGCGGAGTTTACAAGGCGTTTTAGATCCGACGGCTCAACACCAGTATATTCACACCAAGACGCCCGAGTCTCGTCGATGAATGTTCCCAATTGCATTGTGCCAAAAGCCGCGATCGATCCCTGCTACGGAACGGGGAACATTTCAGTGGAATATGGCTCAAGTAATTGTGATGATACGGACGGGAACAGTACAAATGAATGTCCCCACTATTTAAGCATTTGCTCGCTGGGTTTGTGATCAGGGATTGCTGGCCACTTTTCGCATGCGCTCCACTTGATTTACCAAGTGCTCTTTATTGATATAGGAAAATGATTTAAGGTAATCGGCTGGGTCTAAATATCGTCCTTGCTTTTTGAGGGCAAAGTGCAGGTGGGGTTTTGTACAATACCCTGAGCAGCCGATGGCACCGACGCGTTGTCCATTTTCCAAAAGTGGATCCCACTTTAATTTTAGGGTCGATGCTTTCGAGATGATTGTAGTAGCTTTCGATATTGTTGGCATGTTTTACGACTACATATCTTCCTGCTGCACGATTTTTACCTTTTCTTAAAACAACCCCCTTGCCAGCAGTATATACGGGCTCTCCGGCGGGCAGTTCAAAGTCAATTCCAAGGTGGGCAATTCGTCGCTTTTTGATGGGATGATACTGTCGACGTTTAAATTCAGAGCTGATGCGAACATAATTAACGGGAGCGTAAAGAGGTCGTGACTCTTGAAGATCTGACATGCTGATAAATCCGCCACCGGTTTCGTCTTAACAAAGTACCTCCGGTCGATTTTTCCATCCACTGATTTCAGTTTTTAATATCTCGCCATATCGAATAAATTGTTCCCTAAATATTTTATCAACGGTGAGGCTAAAGTGAGCATTCTTTTTGAATATCTCTTCTCAAGTCATGGTCGAATCGGTAAGCGTCTAAAAATCGAAAGGCGACCAAGTCATCGGGAAGAACATTCATGATGCTGGCAATGATGGAGCCTCTAACTTGCCCTCACGTGATATGACTTTCAATGGCGATAATTTTCGTTGATCATTTCGACTCTCGCGTTATTTTTAGTGCGCACCAAATTCAATGACTGGTCTTTTGTCGGGTGGAAAAATTTAAGGGTTAATCCATCAGGTTGCTTAATTAGCCAATACTTGGTTTTTGGTGAAAGATCCACAGCTCCATGGATTTCATGTCGGCAATGATGGTGTTGGTTTGCTCTTGTGTTAAACCCATTCTTTTTAAGTAGAGAATAAAAAGTATCACCCGATTTAATTTTTAAAATTTGAGGTTGCTGTTCAACACGATCATTGGGTTGTGCGAATGTGGTGAATGGGATAAAAGGAGGGCGATGAATAGAGCTCGCAATTTCGTAGGTGAGATTTCATAATGTCCTTCAGATGTTTTTTGCAAATTTCTATTTTTTGTTTCATTAGTGTGTCGCGACGGCGCAAATGCCCAGCAGTTTACGCCAGCAAAGCTTATGGGAATGGGCGGTACAGGTCTGGCTTCATTTGGCGGATATCAAGGTGCACTGATTAATCCCGGCGACCTTGGTCGAGGGGCCACAGGTAGAAGGGGGGAAGGGCTCATTATCAAGATGTTTCTGGAGATGGCACCGAAAGCACTCTTTCTGAATGGGTTTTTTGATAATGGACCGCTTGTTTTTATGACTGGAGCCTTTAACTATTATGGGCTTCGTCAGAGATTCTTCCCGGTGTCTGGATCTTTAGCGAGGTCTTCGTAGCTTCTCTCGCAGAAAAGTAATGATGTTTGGCCTTCGGGGTTAATTTTAACTATCAGCGAAACGCAATCTCCATTCTGGAAAACAACGACGAAATTAATATGGATTTTGGAGCGCTATTTACTCCTTTTCGAGAATTGGGATTTGGTTTGATGGCATCCAGCTTATTGGTCGTCGATGAGGACGATGTGCCCACAGAGTTCCAGAGGCCCAACTACGTTGCATTGGGAGCAACGTATTTTTATCAGGGGCAATTTCAATTTAGGGGCGATATTACCACATTTACCCGAGGCCCAGCCTCCGGTGAGTTGAAGTATGCTATTGGTGTGGAATCTTCCAGTCATGAGTACCTTCGGTTGAGGATGGGGGGCGTCCGCGACGAATTCCTCAAGGAAAACAGTTACATGATTGGGTTGGGGTTTGATGGGCCCAAGCTTCGCGTGGACTACGCCTATAAAAAAACCACTTCGCAGCCGCAAAGTCAGTTGCATAGCGTTGACTTGCGCCTTTCGTTTTGATAGCTATGCCTTTTCGTAATTGAGGAGTGAGTAATGGCATCACCGACAAAGAGAACAAAAATTATCCGTCGAGCAAAAATTAAGCGAACTGGTCAGAAGAGAAAAGGTCAAGTTCGTCAGCAGGGAACGACTAAATCTAGTGCTGAACTATTTGGTGATAACGAGTAGTTATCGACTCATTGGACTGTAATTTTGCCGCCTACGTGATGAACTCACGTAGGCTTTTTTTATGCTTCTGAGATGACTGCATTTTTGACGTCATTGTAATTCCTTCAGGTTCTGTTGCCCCAAATGGGATCTGTTTGGCAACACTTGGCCCAATCCTTGAAATGTTAGGTGCCGAAAAGGTGCGGACCGACTTTTTGCCGAAAAGGTGTGGACCGACTTTTGGGACACGCCGCATCCAAAACAGACGCCTGGCACCCAACAATGAGGATAGGGATTTTGATTTTAGACACTGAAAGAACTTTTGATGCACGAACACGCAATGCTTTAAAGTTTGCGATCCTCATGCATATTGGACTGGCGGTAGTGATCGGTTCTGGCGGTTCAGATTTTACTCGAAAAATCTATACTGCGAAAACCCCTATTGAATCAGTGGAGTTCGTCGCGCTCGAAGTAGGGGATGCGGAGTTTCCCACTATGGAATTAGCCAATGTTCCCAAAATGGGGGCTAAGGATTCAAGTGAATCCGTTGAAGACCCTGTTGTGGCTCTCCCAGAAAAGACACAAATGCCTATCAAGAAACTAAATGCTAGGACCGAGCAAAAGCCTTCTGCAAAGAAAACTCGACAGGCTAGAAAACATGTTAAAAAAGTCAGAAACCAAATGGCCACTTCTTTGCCGGAAAAGCGACGCAAGAAGAATGACCGAAAGGCACTTTCTGCTATTAGGATAGATTTTGAAAAGCCGGATCATAAAACTGAAGCCGGCGACCATTTTACAACTCGTGAGCTGGCCAAGCTTAAAGTTCAAGAAGATGCCTATGAGCGCTATCTTCGCCGGCTTAGGGAGCTAGAAAAAAACGGCGGTTAAGAGCGTCTAGGGTGCCAGGCGTCTGTTTTGGATGCAGCGTGTCCCAAAAGTCGGTCCGCACCTTTTGGGAGGCGGCGCATCCAAAAAAGGTAGTAGGCACCTACCGGTTAGGTGGTTGAGGTGGCGAGTTCGTCTGGAATTTTACCGGTGGCGATGGCTTGTGCGACCAACTGAGATTGCTCGCTTCCAATGATTGCCTTGGCTTCCTCAAGAGAGATGGGCGGGATTTTTGCTAATGTCTCTTTTTTAATTTCCATTACGCGATTGTAGCTCTCGTCGATGGCGTTCATACCCAAAACTTTATCTTTTAATGCTTTATCTAAGGCCTCGCAGGCAATGGGCGGTTTTGAAAAGTCGTTGCAGTAAAGCAGCATATCCATACCCGCAGCCAAAGCTTTCACCGGGATTTCTTCGGCGGTGTAGTTGGCCGATAAGGCCTTCATGTCCAAGTCGTCCGTGATAGCTAAACCTCGATAGCGTAGATCTTCTCTTAAAATTTGCTTTAAAAACTTTTCGGAGAAGGTCACCGGATGATCCGGATCAATATTTTTAAATAAAATATGCGCCACCAAAACCATATCCAATCGCGAACGAAAAGCTTTTTTAAAGGGAACGAGTTCTCGTTTCAATAAAGTTTCCAGACTCGTTTCCTCAACGGGAAGTTCTTCATGGCTGTCAGCAAGGGTGTTACCGTGCCCCGGAAAATGTTTCGCGCAGGGGATAATATTGGCTTTAATAAAACCCCGAACAAGTCCAGACGCTAGAGTTGTTACCTTATTCGGGTCATCACTCAATGCACGATCACCAATCACTTGGTTTTTTGGGTTGGTTAAAACATCAATGCAAGGGGAGAAGTTGAGATTTACGCCGACGGCACGCAACTCTTCACCCATGGCCTGTCCCATTCGAAACGCCATGGAGTTAGAGCCCAATTCACCCAACTTCCATGCGGGAGGCCATACTGTAAAGGGCTCTTTAAAGCGTTGAACTCTTCCGCCCTCCATGTCGACAGCGATAAAAAGCGGAGCCTTATCCGCCATTTTAGGCTGCAGCGCCTGGATACTTTGGCAGAGCCCATAAAGCTGTTCGGGAGATTCATAATTTCGAGAAAAAAGACAGACACCGCCGATATTATTTAACACCATGAATTCGGCTTCATCTGGAGTGAGGGTGGTGCCCTCAAGACCTATCATCATTAACTGACCGAGCTTGTGATTCATATTAAGTTTCCTTTAACGTTGCTTGCAAATACGTACAATAAATACAACGCTGTTATTGTGCCATGAGTTTCAAGTGCAACCAACCTTTGACGTAGGTCTTGCTCGTATTATTTTCTACAAATCTTCCCACTCTAAACTTGATGGAGGGTTGTCAATGGCATTGGCACCTCGACACTTTCGCCCCCATTTCTATGATTGCTTGAATTTAAAAACTTGAGAGACCAATTTCACGGAGTAACCAGCCCTTCCCCTCCGGAGTAACAACTCGCGGGGCATTTTATAAAGCGGGTTCCAGCTCGAATCGTCATTAGTGCAGGTGCCGAATCTCTCGGGAAAATTGCCAAAGCTGCCCGAAGAATCCAGCTGATCTTAACGGGACGCCGTAATCGTTGTAGTTGTTATTCACCCATCCGGTGAGGAGGTGTGCCCACCTTCTCAAGGTAAAGTTTCGCGCACTGGGGTGGATTTGTGTAAATCCACCAAAAGAGGGAGTGCCTGCAGATTCTAAATAAAAAAAGAAACTGAACTCCGATCTTTCACATTAAAACTGGTGTTGTCCTCAAGGGGCCCGGCCTGTCGGCTAAAGTCTCCAGCAATGGCAACATAATTAGGTATTCCAAGAAGAGCTCTGTTTAGTCGCAATTGATTCGCGATAGTGGAGGTGTACTGAGGCATGATGGTGTAATAGGAGATATCAAAAACATCGGGCGCGAGGGCTAAAAGTTCTACGTCTCGCAAATTTGAATCCAGCGCCGTGCCATAGCGAGAAGATCATAATATCTTCCACCAGAGGTTCTATCGATGTACTGATATTGCATCACGTGAGCATTGGGCCCAAGCCCACCGACAATCGACACTTGGGCAAGCTTGAGTTCATGCCTAGCGGATCTCCAGGGTACCGACTGTAATTAGGAAGCAAAAATATTTTCCGCACCCGGGGAGCCGCCGCAAAGTTATTATCATAGCGTTGTGGGGTGTTGGGGTCGACAATCTCGCCACCATTTGAGCGAGCTTCGCCTTTACTCCAAGCACTCCAATACCAGGGGGCCAATGCGCCGCCAAAGGGCTTCCATGCGTAACCGCGCGCCTCTTCCATCGGGACTTCAATGTTAAACGGAGAGAAAATCTGTCGAGGTTTCGTCTCGGCCTTCACTCCGTAGTAAACTACATCTTCCATGGTTTCTACACCCAGGGTGGCGCTGCAGGTAAAAATTGCCGGCTTCAGTATATTCCACCGGGTTCGGAGAACCCACAGCTTGTTTGAGTACACTTTGAATATATGCTTGCGTGTGTCGCCCGTGTTGGTCGGGTTAAGTTTCGTGAGTTCTGCTGAGGGCATTTCGGATCGTTTGATTAATGATGCCGTAAGACCCAGGGTTTCAAAAAGATCCAAATAATAGTAATTCACATACACTGAATAGTGGGCAGCCAAGCCTCTGGGTCACTGTACTGAGACATAGAGTTCATGTGCTGCAGACTGGCTTCACGCCTATTTTCCCAGGTGAGATTTTTTAAAAAAGTTTTTCTCACACCTTCTGAAACATTACCGCCATCGAGTGTTACAAAGTCGGATCGTCCCAAATTTTTAGCAAGAGCTCGCATCAACAAAACATTATTTCGTTGATACTGCTTAAATCCAAAAACCCACTTGGCGCCCAAGTACCAATTAAAGGCACCTTGATAGTTGCAGCGGTTTTCAATTTCACTGCGAAGATCTTGAACTTGATTACTGATGATCTGATCAATAGCTGCGGTAATTGGTGACATTGAAACGATCTGCAATGGTGGAAGGGGCGAAACTGAAAAATTTGGTTTACTGCAATAGTTATCATTCGCAGGGGCACTCTGCCAGGCACAGGGCTGTGCCGTGGTGCAAGGGCCAGTGCCCGATCTGGCACGAATTTGCGTGCACACAAAATTGTAAGTCCGAGCATCTCCGGGCACATTAGGGCGAAATGGGGCCTCAGTTGCGCCAGAAATATTATTTGCCGGATGGTTTTGCAAGCCGAGAGCGCTCAATACATTGAGCCGCCAGGAGGTCAACTTCCAAGCTTGGCGCACTTGATAATTCTGATGAGCAATGGCATTCAACACTTCGGCTTGTTTTTGTGCACCATAATAGGCGGCTAAATCCACCGAGTTTTGTAAATTAATTTTATCGTGAACCACCAAGCCGATATTTATCGACATGGCAAAAAGCACAAACATCACTTGAAATATTAAAGCGATAAAAACAGCCATTTGGCCGTTGTCTTTAAATACAATGGTGCTTCTGCAATTGCCGCGAGAAAACCAAAATTGTTTTCGCACATATCCCCCGGTGACTATCTCTAAAATTTTATCACACACCTTATGCAAACTTAAACTGATAAACATATGACAAGTGTCTAGGAGTTCTACATCTATATAGCTACGTAATGGGTATTCATTGACGGTTTGCCCTTTGCATACAAGACTTTGATAGGGTTGTTTGGTATAATTTAATTTCGAATTCTAAGGAGACCCCGTTGAAGCCATTGATTTTGACAGTTTTATTTTTAATTTTCTCAGGAATCTCTGTTTTTGCTGCTGAAGAGATTATGTTTGAGGGATATTACCGTGTCACTGCCAGCGGAAAACCCATTGGTTATACCATCCAACGCTATACTTTTGATTCGACGAAGAAGCAATTTACTTCAAAATACTACGTGCATGCAAAGAGCCCGGTGGGAATGGTGACCGAATCATTGACGGCGGTCTCAAATGATCAATTTCAGCCATTAAGCTACCAATACACTTCGCAGGTGGGCACACAACTCAAAAGCATTGATGCAAAGTTTGAGCAGACAAAAACCGGTCAGGTGATGTCCTACACAGTGGCTAATGGACAGCAGCGACAGACGCTGCAGCAAACTTTGTCGAAGGATGTGTTTTTAAGCACGTTTCAAACTTATTTGATGTTGCAGAAGGGTTTTAATCCGGGAACCAAATTTGATTTCGAGGCCATTAGCGAAGAGGACGGCCAGGTGCAAAAAGGGCAGGCGTTGATTAAACAAGAACCGGGTTTTGAGGATAAAGGAATTTTGCGGATTCTTTCGAGGTTTAAAAATATTGAGTCCGTCGCCAATGCCAACATTAAAGGTGAAGTGATTATTGTTGAGTCTCCGGTACAGAAAATTAAGCAAGTTCTTACGCCCGTTGCTGCCGATGCGACGAAAGGATTTAATTTTAACACCAAGACCATTCGCTACGTGTTTGGCAACATACCCACGGGTCAAGTGAATCAGATGGCGATGAATAAGAGTCAACCTGAGCCGGCAAACAACAGCGCTTCAGCTCAACCCTCTGAGCAAGAATCAGCTGCGCCCATGAATAATATAAAGATTAACCCTCCGAAAGCTGGGCAACAGGCACAAGGGAACTGACAGCAATTAAAAAGCGTGATCCACTTTAAATGTGTTTCAATTTATAAGACATCGCCTGCTTTCTTTAATACCGGTCCTATTAATTGTATCGACGGCCGTATTTTTTTTATTGCACCTGGTGCCAGGTGACCCGGTTGATATCATTCTTGGCGATAATGTCACTGCCGTTCAAAGACAAGAACTGCGGGCACAATTGGGTTTAGATCAACCCATTTTAGTCCAATACAAAAACTATATGTTGGGTTTAATTCAAGGTGACTTGGGTGAATCAATTTACAGGCGACAACCCATTGGCCCATTGATTTTAAAATCTCTTCCAGCCACTTTGGAGTTATCGTTCGGAGCATTGGTTTTTGCTATGATTATGGGCCTACCCCTTGGGGTTTTAACCGCTGTAAAACGAGGCGGCCCCTTGGATTGGGCGATTTCGACATGGAGTCTTTTAGGAATGAGTTTGCCCGCATACTTTTTGGGTCCAATGCTGATTTGGGGCTTTGCCATTCATTGGGACTTGCTTCCCGTTAGTGAGCGAGGGGATATCAGCCATCTTGTTTTACCCAGTTTGAGTTTGGCGATTCCTCTGGGGTCCGTACTCATTCGTATGACTCGAGCAAGCGTCATTGAAGTGATGAATGAAGACTACATTCGTACTGCGCAAGCGAAAGGACTCAGCCAATTAGCCATGTATTTTAAGCATGCACTAAAAAATGCTATGATTCCGATTTTGACGACTTTGGGGCTACAGTTGGGGGCGCTACTTACTGGAACCGTCATAACTGAAACGATTTTTGATTGGCCAGGAATAGGAACTCTTTTATTCAACAGCATTCAACAGAGAGACTATCCGTTGGTACAAGGTTGTATATTATTTGTTGCCGTCATTTACTTGCTTGTGAATTTGCTTACTGACTTAGCTTATGCATTTGTGAATCCAAAAGTGAGGCTGCAATGAGAAGTCATTGGTTGGGATTTTTTCTAATCGGCCTTATATTATTGCTTTCGATTTTTGCTCCAGCTTTTACCAACCACAATCCGCTTTCAATTCAATTGGAGAAACGCTACGAGCCACCTAGCCATCAGAATTTTTTGGTCGAGATGAAAACGGCAGCGATGTTTTCGCTAAAGTTCTCTATGGGGGAAGAGTGAGTTTGCTCGTGGCTTTCACGGTGGTTTTTATCAGTGCATTGGTGGGCTTAATACTTGGCAGTGTGGCCGGTTATTTTGGCACTCGATGGGACACATTGATTATGCGATTTACGGATATGGTGTATGCGTTCCCGGGATTTTTGTTGGCACTGTCGTTGGTTGCGGTGCTAGGGCCGTCTATAAAGAATGTGATCATTGCTATGTGCTTAACGAGTTGGGCGGGATTTGCTCGGCTGGTTCGAGGCGAAGTCTTGCATTTAAAAGAAAAAGAGTTTGTACAAAGTGCCCGCGCCGTTGGAGCTGACCCCCTTCGAATTTTAACAAAGCACATTTGGCCCAATCTTTTTGGAGTTCTTTTGGTGCAAATGAGTTTGGCTATGGCAGGAGCCATAATCACAGAGTCGGGGTTGAGCTTTTTGGGGTTGGGGGCGCCGCCAACCACTCCCACCTGGGGAGCACTCCTCAATTCGGGCCGACATTATTTGGTCGAAGCACCACACATTAGTTTTTTTCCGGGCCTCGCCATCGTCATATTGGTTTTTGGCTTTAACTTAGTTGGAGAATACTTGCGCGCCCAGTGGGATTCTCGAACTGTTTAGGTGCCAGGCGTCTCTTTTGGATGCAGCTGGTCGCCAAAGTGAGTACGTTTGCCAGATTTTGGACAAATTGGAATTTGAAACTCATGCCTCGCCAGCGCCTTCTGAACTGAGTTTATAAATAATCTATCCTCACATTGGTTTATCCAGTTTAAAAGTTCTCGATTCTTTTTTGGAGTGTATTCATCAAATCCATTGTTATTTGATGTTACTAGACCACTGAATTTTTTGTGTTGTGGGTTAATAGTGATCCAACGATAAAAACCGATGTCTTTCACGATTTTTGCTTCAATTGGATTTCTATAAATATACTTTAGCGCATAGGCGTAGTGAGTTGGTTCCCGAAGTATTGTCCAATGGTACCTGGAGCCATAAATTCGATTAATACGATTTGATGCTCTTGCAATGCCCCGACTTGACTCAGTCATAAAATATCGCATTGCTGAAGATAAATTTGCTTTGGGCGTGGTCGCAAGAAAATGAAAGTGATTCGACATTAACACAAAACCATGGCACTCGAGGCTATATTTATCGATGGTTTTTGCCATAACGTTTGCGTAAATTCCATAAACGTAATCAAGTGGTAAATCAAACCATTCGCGGTTATTAGACCGCGCACAGATATGGTAGGGAAAGAAATCGGATAGCTCTACAATTCTTCTTGGCATGTTGATATTGGTATCAAAATTTGAACCTGCCAAAATCACGGTTAAATGGAATTGAGGAGTTTTGATTTTGAAAATGTCCGGTATGGCGCATCCAAAAGAGACGCCTGGCACTTATCAGTCCTGGCACTTATCAGTCCCAAAGCTCTTTTGACTTTAAATAGTTTTGAATAAGCTCATCGAGCTCCATACGGAGGGCGTCCACCTGCACATCACTCATATTGTTGTAGTGAGCGCGTGAGCCAAGTTTCTGCAAAGCCTTTTCGCTGGCTTGGTTTTTTATCATTTGCATAATAGGAGCCCGCGGAACAAGCGAGTAGACCAACTCAAAATCCATTGCATTCGCTAGCCGCCTTAACGTTGCCAAATTAATCTGCCCTTCGGCTTCATTGCGTTCAGCTTGATAAATTGATGAGGGAGCTAATCCTGTCCGTTTGGAAAGTTGCCCCACACTCATATTCAGCGATCGGCGGGCAAACTTGAGCCAGCCATCTACGCCATGCGACATTCGCAAAAAAGGTCGGAGCTCTTCAAATTTTTTGGAGGCCTGAAGCCTCTTTTCAGTGAGTTGCGATAGCATTAGTTTGTATTACTACATAAAAATTTAAAATAAAATTACAAAATAAGCATAAAATTAAAATAATAAAAATTGTTTTATAGCGTAAAAAATCAAAAAAGTTATCCCCCATGCCCACACAGTTATCCACATTTTTTCTCTAAATCACATTTTAGTGGCTTTATTTGCCCTTTTACGCTGATTCTGGCAGTTGCTCGGGATTCATACAATTAGATCCTTGTTAGTGTCTGTAAAGGGGGCAGGTTGGCCGCCAGTGATTTTTACATATGAATTGCTCAATAAATAGGCTTAAGGGTGAACCCTCGAAATCGGCCCCCAAAAAAAAGGGAATGTGTCTCAATGTGAAACAGTCTCAACTCTCTGTTTTAAGACGAAAGTCCTAAAGTGGTACACTAAAGAAACCGATAAAATGGCATAGGCAAAGCGAATCCTGGGGGGGTTCTATTGATAACGAAATTGATGCTTTTCGTTCTGCTAACTTTTTTTATTTCGATGTCTGCAGGAGCGAATAATGATTTCCAAGCCGCAATGGCGGCCGATATGACTACAAGTTTAGTTGGGCAAGCTGGCGATGCTAGGCAAGGCGCCATCATTGGCTCAGCAATCAATTTAGGGGTGGGTGGTTACATTGCTAAACGTAATTGCAACAAAGGTGGCGATCCCATGGCCTGCATGAAGGCCATCAGCATGATTAATAACGGTATCCAGCAAGCGGGTTCCGCTAAAGATGCGGGTCGCGTCCAGAACGAACTCTCCGGATTGCCGTATAATTTTAACTTGGGTAATCAGAACACGTGGCCGGATGGTTGGCAGCCGCCTCCGAATGGGATGGGCGATTGGCCGAATAACTGTACAGGCACTTTTGAGCAATGCTACGGCGGAGGCCATAATCAACCCCTAGCGGGGCTTTGTGACTCTTCACCGGCGATCTGTAGTGCACTTCGACCAAACACGCCAGGCGATGTGGACCTCAACTCACTTCAGCCGCACCAACTGGAGGCCCTGGGTAACAATCTCCTCAATGATTACAATCAGCAGGGAATTCGCCTCAGCCCCGATGGCAGCTCGGTGACGTTTCCCGGTAAGGGGACATTCCCGACAAGTGCCATCAGTGACCCAAAAACATTAATAGACGCAGGATTTGATAAGAATAAGGTTCGCAATTTGTTCTCTGGCATCTACGGATTATCGAAAGGCCTAAGAGACGGCCTGCAATCTTCCAATGGAATTGACGAAGCGGCTAGTGCACCAACAGTATCTACTATGGGTTTTAATAGTGGAGGTGGTCGAAGTGCCGATCGTAACATCGCTAGTAGTATTGAGCCGCTCAAACTAGACAAACGAGACCCCATTGCAGACCTCATGCGCAAGCGACAAAACAAAAAAGCACCCACGGCTGCCGGCATGGTGCGAAAGCTTGCCACCGGCGAAACCATTGGGGCGAAGGGCGATAATATTTTTGAAATGATTCACCGTCGGTACCGCGAAAAAGCCCGTCAAAATGTTTTTTTAGAGCCATAAAAAAGGACTGAGAGTTGATCTTTAACTGTCGACAACCCAAAGACGTTCGAAAGATTCTGTTGAGTCTTGTGGGGTTTGTTGTGCTTTTACAAACAGCAAATTTAAATGCTGAGCAAAGTGAAGATTATTACGCCACGACGATCAAATACAACTGCACAGGGCCTAATGGCTGTCCGCAAGGAGTGGACCCCAGCCAAATGACCCAAGAGCAGATAGACGCTTACAATGCTCAACAACAAGCGGACTACCAAAATCGACTCGAGCAAGCCGATCAAGCCAATTACCAACAACAATTGCAACAGCAACAGCTGCAACAACAGCAGGCTTATGATCAGTATCAACAAGATCTGAATAACCAAATGCAACAGGCCCAACAAAACTCTAGAAACATGAATTCGAACAACTATCGACCACAGGCCGGTTGGCGCCAGGCGGTGGGGCCCGCGAACTCAGCGGCCTCCATGGCCACCGGGATGCAGTTTGCTCAACCGAACATCGTAGGCCCTCCGCCACCCGGTGGTGGCCTTTCAATGAGCAGTGGCGGTATGGCGAATATGGCCGCCGGCCTTGTGGGTATGCTGAGCGATAGTGAAGCCGCCCAGTACACGGCCGCTGGTCTTAATGGATATGCCTCTGTAAAACACTACCAAAAAGCAATCAGACCAGGTTGTTGTACCGGCACTCCTTCGGATCCTGCCTGCTGCGCCTTCAATGTATTGGCCTCAACCACTTCTGCGGCGCAAGCGGGCTTACCGCAACGAGCGCCGGTAAAACTGCGGGTTCAGCCAGTGATCTTAACCTACAAACCTTTGGGCAAATCCCGGGTTATGATTACGACGCCAATGGCTTCCCCATTGACCCGGCCACAAGACAGTCCATCACAGGCCCCAACTTGATAATGGCTTATCCGAACTTAAACACAGACAACCCCAATGACTTTACCAATATGAATGACTTTCTTAAAAACATTAATAATCAGCAGGAGCAGCTTTGCCAGATGATCAATGGTTCAAATTGCGCAGGAGGCCCAGGTCACGGAGGCCTGGCGGGTATCGATTACGATCCGGCGTCGAATACAATTTCATTTGAAGATGGTCGTAAGTTTACCCCAGGTGATTTTGCCAACGAAACCACTATGAAAAACGCGGGTATGACAGATGCAGAAATTAAAGACATCATGGGGCAAAAGGGTTCGTTTGCAGCGCAATTTGGATCAAACTCAAAAGACGCCAATGTTCGAGCAATCTTAAGTCAGAATGAAAAACTCGCCGAAGCCAAAAAGAAAGCCTTAGAGGCAGCGGGTATCACGACCTCTGGAGCCTCCTATGCGCGAACAAGCAGAGGATCAAGCAACTCCGTAAACCCTGGAGAACAAGGCTCTCAAGCAGAGGATCCATTTAAAAATTTACTACGTAATTTTAAAAACAAGAAAAACGGAGCTGGCCGTGGAATCGCCTCACTCGCAGAAGGGGCTTCCCTTCGACACGGCAACGACCTCATCGGCCACAAAGAAGAAAATATATTTCAAATGATACACCGACGATACCGACAAAAAGTACAAGAGGGACAGTTCGTCAACCCGTAAAAAACCTATTTAGATTCTTTAGTATATAAAGCATGGGCGTATAGGCAGCCCTTCGTGGATTCGATAGGAATCACCACACCCTTAGAACTTTTAATTGATTTGTAAATCGGCCCGTCTCGATCGGTAAAGACCACCCTCTCGTCGAGTGTGGGGTAGATCCCTGTCATGCTGTGAAAGGTTTTTCCTGTTAGTTTAAAAATAACTTTCAATGCAACCTCAACCAACAATTGAGGAGGTTGTGTGGCATTAAGAGAAACAGCTGAATACATGTTGTCGACAAGCTCCTTGCTAAACCCTAAAGCCAGACGGCATGTTCCACCGCTGGTTTTTACTTTCATGCTACTTACTATGTCCCCACGGAGGTCGTCGCCCGCTTTTTTGGCTTCGGGTTTAATTTCTCCAGGGATGGCAAGTGCCACTTGTTTGATAAACTCATTACAAACTAATACCAAGGTATTGAGCATTTCAGCACCCACCCGTTGATCAAGGCGACCAAGCTTTAACTGCTGGTCAAGGCGTTCGATGAGCAAATCTGTGGAGTAAGGCTTTTCAAGCATTATGATTTCTCGGTATTTTTCTTCAATAACGTTGTCGGGGAAACCAGTGGCGACAATCACAGGAGTTGATTCATTCATTGCGGATCGTTTGACCCAGTCAATAAAAGCTCTTCCATCCCGCTTGGGCATTTTTAAATCAGTGATAATACAATCAAAGGCCTGAATGTTGAGTTTTGCCGAGGCCTCCACGCCGTCCCGCGCTTCGACGACCTTCACATTAAAGTCATAATGAGTTTCAATGGCCTCACGAATGACCAATCGCAAATCATCATCGTCCTCAGCGAGTAGAATCCACTTTCTACTGGCTAATTTGGGGGTCATTTCATTAATTTTCGGCGTCAACATACATACATCCACTAAAGTAAATTACGCTAGTTAGTACCTTAGTATTCGGTCAGATGCTCTATTATGTAAATAGGATAAAGTAAATATTGACTCAAAGTTAATTTGATCAATTTGACACGAAAAATCGTTATAAGATGATCGAGTTAGATAAAGGATTACTTAATTTTAGGTGGACTCCTCCACCAATGCTGACGTTATCTAAAGAACTGTTGGCCTCAACGCAACACTTTGGACCGACGGAAATATGCCCTACGAGGGCTCCACCATTTTTCAAAATGAGCTGACTGGAGTCATGAATTAAAAGTAACCCTCCATCTTCTAAGGGGAGGTTTTGCTCGGCAGCCAGTTTGGCATCTAATAGACGCCAGCCTGGACGATAGTAATTCAGAATATCACGCAAGTACTTCCCCCAACTGTCATTGGCATACAAATGGTGAAGGCATTTTTTTTGGTATTCTAGATAGTCCGAAATGTTTCCAGTTTCTCCAAACATCACAGATTCACAAATATAGGAGTCCACCCGTTCACCTCTTTTGGCGGCAGGCATTATGACATCTGTGAGTGTATTGGCAAATGCTGTAGGCATATCTGCAAGTGACCTTTCGGCAAATAAAATGCTGCCCACAAAATGATAGGGTTTGGCCCCCCCTTTTGGCGATGACTTGCCAAACCCGGCAATCGACCCATCGGGGTTGACCCAAGCAGCGGAAAGCGACTTACCAGCTTCAGGGTGAGGCATTAATAACAAGGTGGCGTAGGAATCGTTTTTATCATGCTGGGTTTTTAACTCAGAGAACACATTGACATCTCCGAACAAATTCACGGTGTCGCCGTTAAGCACAAAAAAATCACCACTTCCCGAAAGCAGGTTTTTTGCGTGCCCGATGCCACCGGCACTACCTAAAATTTCGGGTTCATGGCTAAAACTTACGTTTGTGTTTTTAAGGGTTTCATTTACGGTATGTTGGAGCGTTTCTGGGAGGTGATGCGTGTTCATTATAAAATCATTGATACCCATTTGCTCCATGGGATAGGTGGAATAGGCAAACATGGGGAGGGTTAAAAACTCGATGGCTGGCTTGGCCACTTTTTCTGTGAAAGGTCTTAACCTTGTTCCAAGCCCGGCTGTTAGTATAAATGCCTTCATAACCCCTCGTAATCGATCTCCATTAAACCTTCATCGACAATAATACTCTTGAGGTTGGAAAACTCGCCCAGGGTTTCAAGGGTCTCTACCACCGTACTTAATGTGGGGTGGATGTAGTGCAAATATCGACGGTCATCACTGGCATTCAACTTACTAGAAAAGGTGCCGCATGCCTTAAAGCATCTTTGTACGGTTTGAATCAGCATAATTTGATGAAATTCATCGCGATCAAACTTTTGATCAAACTCACCTTCGGCACGTTCGAAATAGTATTGCAAAAGTTTATTTTGCATATCTTTTGGCATATCCACATAGGAGTCATGAAATAAGCTCGCCAAATCATATTGTACTGGGCCCATTCGTGCGTCTTGAAAATCAATCACACAAACTCTATCTAATTTAATCATTAAATTTCGCGAGTGGTAATCGCGATGGCTAATGCGCTTGGGCTGACGATCGAGAATCTTACAAATTTTTAAAAAATCACTCTCTAATCTTTTTGCCATCGCTGCTGAAATTTTAACTTCAGCAAGCCCTTCTATGAGGTGAGTTTTAGCGTAGTTCATCTCCCACATAAATTTATCGGTATCGAACTTTACGTTAAAGGCGGTGCAATTTTCGTCGTGATCATTTGTGGCGTTGTAATGAATTTTAATGAGCTCGTCGATGGCCTGAATATAAAAGGGGAGAGAAATGGATTGGTCTTGGGTTTCCCAAAACTTTCTTTCTAGGGTGAGGTCACCCAAATCCTCTAATAATACGAGCCCATCTTCAGGTTTGAGGTCGATCATTTTAGGTACATCTACACCGGCTTTTGCAAAATGCTGGCGAATATTTAAAAAAGGGTAATTTTCAATATCATTAAAGGGGTCCCAAAGCATGAGCACCCAACTTTTATCATCATTGACGACTCTGAAGTATTTGCGGGTCGATGCATCGCCAGCCAAAGGCAAGACCTTAAAGTCCCCACTTTTTAAAACTTTGGCGATAAATTCATTAATGCTATTGAGCTGCTTGGGGGTTACTTCACCTGTTGGTGCGGGGCTGAGTGTACCGTGTATTGCCAAGAGGTCCTCCTACATGAATGCGAAAAACCTCATTATTGCGCCTTTGAGGGCTAGTTGGCAAGAGACACAAAAAAAGCCCCAGCGATCACTCTGGGGCCGGGGACTGCAAGTTGACCATCGACAATTTGATTATTGGTGAAGGTCAGCCAAACTTTCATATATATAATTTTTTAATCCGTAGTTTTTATACTCTTGAAACTCGAACTTCATAACAATCCGCGAAGCTTTGAGTTCATTGAGAAGCTCCAAGTCAACGCCGCACCTTGCCTCAACGGATTCAACACTGCGACGAATTCCCGCAATGATTTGGGGCTCGAAGGCTCAGACACCTTTCTTTGAATCAGTTGCTTCACAATAAGTTGTTGGTAGCCGGAGAGCTGCTCCAGGTCTTTAATAAATAGGGTGACCGGACCAAGGTCCATAAGGAAGAAACTGTTAAACTTGATAAATCATTAATCTCATCAAAGTTGAAAAATGCATACCGGTTGGAGAGCTCATGAATCTCAAGTGCCATCTTTAAAAGATCTTCCTCAGCATAACTTTGAACTAAAATAGGGAAATTTAATTTTAAATTTTTAGGGTCAAAGCTCTTTTCAAAGTTGGGAAGTAACATTCGCTCAATGCGATGTTTGAAAGTCGGTGTGTTTTCTAAAAAAACGACATTTTCATTGTTCAAGCTTTGGCCCTGACCCAGTCGAGAAACCCGTTGAATGTTTCGTATTCTCTGAGAGTTCTTAACACTTCGAACCAGAAGTAAATCGATGAGTTGGCGAACTCTGGTTTGGACTTCATCAGAAGGGTGCCCCAAATCAATCTCAGCATATCCAGTCATGATTTTATCTACATAGACTGGAAATAACGTGCGACCAGAGAACAACAGTGGGTCGTTGTTTTTTAAAAGCCCCTGTACAGCTTTGTGTTCTTTAGATAGCGGAGATTTAAATGGGTAGTACTTCAAATTGCAATTGAAGCTCGCCTTAACGAGATTTTTCAACCGTTCATAGACGTTGACCACCCTCTGGTCCAAATTGTTTTTATTTGAAAAGTCTACTGTAGTAACGCTCATCCCAACACCCGGTTAAAAATAAATCCACAAAGTTCCTATTTAAATAAGCACTTCAAAAATCCCCATTTTCGAAGAACTCAATTGCCCTATAGGCAAAGCTCGTGCCGCAATTTTTTTAAAGGGATTACAGTGGACCACCAAACTTTTGACAGTCGATGCATCTCATAAGTGATTAATATTACGCTGGATATTTGAAACCATGTAGGAGATTCACGTGTTGGTTTGATCTTGAAACCTGTGTATCGCGATTACGGCATTAAAATGGGTGTTTAAACCTCAGGCAGATTTGAAAAAACTGCCCTAAATAAAAAATGAGGGGATATTTTTAATTGGATTGATCCATTAAATAATCGAGAAGATGGTTCATCTCCACATCTGAAAGTTGCGAAGATTGGTTTTCAATCACCTCGCGCATTTTGCCATCGGCCATAGATCCATCAGAGGCCTGTCCGGTTCGCAAATAATTTTCTAGCTCATTTCTCGACCATCCACTCATATTTGAACCTTTGGCGATCGAGGGCACGGTACTTTTGCTACCGTCGCTATTTTCTAATTGAAGGCCTCCTTGAAACCATTTGTCCTCTTCTGTCATGTAGAATCTGTTCCTTGAAGTATGACATTCTCCACAGTGCATAACCGCGTTGGCTAAGTAGGCCCCTTCCGGGAAAGGGGAGGAGTCAATCTTCGAAGCACGGAGTTCAACAGGAGACAGGGAACCCTTTTTCCATTGCTTCAATCCAAAGTTCGAAACGACTGAGAGTAAGCCACTCGCTCCGAACACATTATGATGTTTATTAGGAACTGCGGGGTTTGAGGGAACAGTCGAAATATAGGCCCACAATGCAGCAAGGTCTTCATCAGTCATGGCTCCATAAGAACTATACGGAAAAGCCGGATAGTAAGGCTTGCTCGTCTTTGGATTAATTCCCTCTCGCATTGCCTGTTTGAAGTCTTCAAATGACCAATTTGCGGGGCCATCATTCGACCATCTTCGAAAACGTGATGCCTGAATGGAGGCATCTGAGGCTGTGACAGAAATATTAGGTGCATAGAATGTTCCAAATGGTGATTTGATGGGAGTGCCCCCAGTTAAATCAGACCCATGGCAATTTACACAACCGGCAACATTGTACAAATGCTCCCCGCGAAAAATCGGAATTTGCATGAGCGAATCTTCATTAAGTAGGTCTGCAAGAACATAAGGTTGCCATTTGCGCTCAGGCTGTCCCTGAGTTCTCCATTGCTCCCAAATAGAAGTAATGGCGTCCATCCGCCCCGCATTTTGATCTTCACTGGCTACTGCAGCCATTGCAGAAGACCTACGGGGGCTGTAGTAGTTCACTTCGGCATCGAAAACACGACAAAGTTTGAGGTACATTTGATTTTCTGAATTGGCCTCAAAATCCATCGAAAGTACTGAACTACCAAGTGCTTGGTCCCGCACTATCATCCGCGCTTCGTGATCAATTTTATGAACATAATCATTATAATCATCCAGTTCAATTAAATCACATAGGCCTTCGGGGTAGCGCCAAAGTTCGATGAGCGAATCAACCTGAACCGTCAACTTCGCACCAGGAATTATTTCGATAATGGGTCGATAAGGAGCAAGGGGCTTTTTCAATATTGGCTGAGACATAAAATTCGTTATTTTGAATTCATAATCTCCCAAAGTTTTTAGGAGAGGGTCCGAAAAGATTAAAAACCGCTCCAAGCTTTCATACCCCGTTCGCTTAACAGGAGCGACTCCGTCGACTAACAAATGAACTCCTTGCAGTCGATAGATACCTGCTTGAGCGACCATAGAAATTCGCTCCACAAAGTAAAAGTTTGAATCTTTAATTCGACCTAGTTCGACTTCCAAATTTATTGGATGTGCTCGAGCATCTTTGGCAATCTCGAACTCAAGTGTTTTTACTTCAGAGGGTCCCAGTTGAACTACTTGATCAGTTTCTTCTTCTAAGGATGCGTATTCGGAATTTTCTTTTACAGCTTTAGAAAAATTAGTTAATGCCGTCTGTAGTTCGGAGACTACTTGATTATCGATATCGCAATTATAGTTAAACTTATCGCAGAAGTGTCTATTTGAACCCGTTCTCCAAAAACTAGACATCTCCAATTGTTCTACATTCATTCGACGCCAAAACTCGGGAAAAGCTAACTCTGCATTGGAGTGAGAGTGTTTTGGCCCCGCGGGATCTTCAGCAAATTCACCGTGGCACTCAGTACAACGATTCATTAAAACGGGGTGCACTTGGGATCGAAATTCCTCTAGTGCGATTTTCTTGTTTATGTCGGCTTGATCAGCATAAACAAAGGAGCCGACGAAAAACGATAATGATAAAATTAAATGTCTCATATGTTTATCCAAACACGCGTAAGAGGTCGATGGTTTCAGGCTGTACACGTATGCCTGTCAATTGCTGAATGTTGCCTTCAAGCCCATGTAGTCCGAGGTAGTTTATCATTACGGCCTGAATCATTTGTGCTTCATTGGCAACCGGGTTATTTGGGCTTAAAGACAATTCGCCACCAGGTGTGTAATGACCTAGTTGTAATTGGAGCTGTTCGGTTTGTTTTGTTGGATCATAAAAACCAATAACGGAGAGTGAATGTAGGCTTTGATCACCAAGCCATATTCGATTAAAACTTTCCGAGTCGGAATAAACGCCTCCGTCAGTAATAATATGGATGAAGAGAGGCGTCTGAAGTTTATGCGCAAGAGCTATGACCCGCCCGAGCTCACGACCAAATTCTTCGTCTTTAAGGTCACCGGTAAAGGAAGTGTTGTCATGATAATCACACTCTTCAATCGTAATTACGCCTGGGCCAGTGAACCCTTTGAGGACGTTGTATGCGACGGCAGCCCTAAGTGCAGAAACTTCATTGTTATCAAGATCGTCATAAACTTCACGCACTTCAGTGGCCTTCGTCGGATCACCCTCTTCGTGTAAAGTCCCAAAGTTTCGTAGGTCTTGGTAGGCAGTAAGAAGTTCAGGATACTTAATGCCATGTTCAGCAAACTGTTTAAACAGAGCGGACTTTGTTTCTTCCGGTAAGTTTGTAAATGCAGAACCCAATGATGTCATGGAGCGAATGTCATTGAGATTTGAAATATATTGTGGGCGATAGGCTGTGCTATTCAAAAAGGGAGCGGAGTGACCACCAGATAATGTAGGATTTAAACTAATACCGGATTTTAATTTTTCGCCTACCAGCCCCGCCTTGGAAACCATCGACAGAGCAGACAGGGGGGTTTCTCCACCATCGTCTAATGAAAAGGTAGCCATAGAGGCCATTTGAAAATACTTTTCACTTCCTTGATTCAGAATTTCTTCTGGCAGCGTGGCTTGCAGTCCAGTAAGGATTCGGCTGGATTTTGCCGACATAGGAAGTCCAAAAGTTTTGTCTACGCCTTCGCGTGGATCCCATCCGTGTTGTTGGTATTTGTCACACAAATTGTCAGGTCCCCCACGTTGCCCCACTAGAAAGTTAGCAGGCAACCCAAGGCCACCGGCCAAATCAAAACATAAAAAGGGTATATGAGGTCGAGTAGCCGCCCAAGTATTCGATGGGAATAGTGAAGGCAGGGCAAATGCCCCACCAGCAAGTGCACCAAGTTTAATTAAATCTCGTCTTGTTATGGGCGCCTTATGTGATTCGTAAGCAGGGTGGCTGTATTTTCTTTTTAAATAATCAAAAATAGTTTCGTGTTTTTTTCGCATTACCTGCTCCCTCGGGATAAAATAACTTCGGGGTGAAGGGCTAAAACCATACAGTTGGAGTAGACATCGAATTGGCCATTGGTCAAAATAGCTCGTGATCTTTCCAGGTCAGTAGGAGTGCGATTTAAAAAGCGATCATATAGCCAGTCCAATGTGAAAGTACCATCATTGAGCCAGGCAATTTCATCGCATCCATAATTAGCTAGTTTTGCCATGGCGCTGTTTGCAGCAATAAATTCTGAAGGATCACCACTTTTAGGCAAGCTCATTTTATAATTGTCGAAAACGACGAGGTACTCCCTCATTGGAATGTCAAGTGCTCGGGATAGGGTTCGCACGTAAGTGCGACCATCTTTTAGTCGCAACTCACTTGCACTCCCAGGGACAGTGGAAAGCAAAGCAAAAATAACTATTCCAAATACTTTTAGTTGCATATGGGGCTCCCGACCGAAGCTTTGATTAGTTCCATAAATCGATACCCGCTATCTTCAAATACATTAGCCAATTTTTGTATTTCTAGGCTAGCGCCTTTAGAGCGATGAAAATCTTCGGACTTATCACAAAACTCTCTAACCACTCGCTGGGCCATACATCGACTGAACTGTTCTGAATTAACAATCATTTGTGCCCATTCCATAACGCCTTTTCCGGAGGTAGGGCCCCGCCAACCAAAACGTTCTTGATGGGTTGGTGTAATAAGTGGGTTTTCCCAAAAGTCCGAATAGATCATTGTGCCACCATACTCTTTGGGGTTACGATTCAATTTGTTTTCAATAACGCCCTTTCGTGAATAGATGACCTGATTTAAACCAGTTACATATTCGGTATGACTAAATGCAGGTCTTTGAGGGTCGATGGCACCATGGCAACTACTGCATTCTTCATTAAATTTATGTGGGTTATCGCCAGGATTGCGATCAATATCTGCTCCTACATAAAAGGAATCCAATGTACTGTCCTTATAGGTGTCACGATTTTTGAACAAAGAAACATATCGAAGACTCCACGAATAACCTTTCTTTGCGCCTCCCATTTAAATATTCCTGACCAAATTCGCTGTAGAGAAAAGACCTTAAAAATTACATAGACAAAATCCAGTTCTCCTGTGGGAAGAGAGGGATCCGTTCCTCCCAAATCTATAGACTCCTCCAAAAACTGAGCTGCATATTTGCGGTAAATTCGCCAATCCATCCAATATAGACTTGATAAACTATCACTTCCAGAAGGGTATTAAAATAGGGATTATAATCTCCAAACTGGATCCAAGGGTCTTTTGTTTAAGTATCTAGATTCATCGTATTCAGCACCAGGTACGGCAGTGGGAAAGAATTTAAAAGGTTTATAGAAGACGTCCCGAAAATTGAGACTATTGCAAGCACTTATAGGGCTGGGCTCTGCATAACTGAGGTTCTGAAGTGGATTGGCTTCTTCTCGAGCTTCTACAATCTGGATACTAATTTATCGATTTAACTTCAAGAAAGTCGCGATCGTAAACTCCAAGATTGAAAGTCTCATCAAAGCTGGAGTCGGTTCACCGCTACGATCACCCGGATAGTCGCACCAGTGAGATTGTAAAAACTTACCAGCACATTAATTCATTTCATGGTATATGCATTTAGACCACAACGTGTGGTAATAATTAAGGTTAAGAAGAGGACTGAAAGTGATCGCATGAATTATTTTGTCTCCATCAGGGTGGGGGTATAGAAAATTACTAATTTTAATTTCAACCAATGGACCAAGGATGAGATCGTTCAGGAAAGAAACTGGCATTGATTTCAAATCTGATGGCCGACAGGCCTTCGTGTAAAGATATTCAATTTGAGCTCTAGAAATTTCTTCTATACATCGTCGTTGTTTAAAATTTTGTCACATCTCTTATGTACAAGCATCAATCGCTTCTTGCAGGACATGTGTCCGTATGTAGGACATAAGTTTTTGAGAGTTAATCCGCAAATGCATCTGACCCAAAAATTGAAGTATAGTCGATAACTTGATAGAGTTGCCGGAAAAAGATTTTCCGTCATCACTAACACTATTTAATGAAAACCAAATTCGGTAAAATGTTTTTTTGATTTCTTTTTCTGTCTTTAGGCTGGCATCATTCGAGAACGATCAAACGGATTTTCGACAACAAGTTGATCCATATTTACTCTGTAGCGAGCATCACGCTTGCATCTAGCACACCAAGTATTGAACCTTGAGTTTTAAAAACTACTTACTTTTTGACACGGCCCATATAAAAATGCTCAGCGTGAAAAAGCATAGATAGCTCTAATCTGGGTGCAGCTGGGCTATAAGAGTTTAAACTTAATAAGAATATGAAGATAACAGTAAGCAGGCTTGGCATTTCTGGCGTTTGTTAAATCAAAGGCCGAGCACAAACTTTTGGGCTTTGAGCACAGCGGACAATCAATTCAGCAGGCAGTGTTCCACTATGATAAATCTTATAATACCTGTAATTATTGACCATAATTTGGGATTTCTTGAGGGGGTTGGCGCTCTATAATGTATCACCATTTATGGTGATAAAATTTGTTAGTCAGACCCTGTTAAAACTACCTGAATTTACGTTGGTGAAACATTTGAAAAGGAATAGAAATCTTCTGCTTTTTGGGACAAAAGCCCAAGTCAACGACTTGGGTTCCCACTGTCACATTAATGTCTCCGCTTCTTAAGACATTATTAAGATTTTCGGGCCATTTTTCTTTATCGAGGCCGTATTTTTCGACTTTCATAATTAGGCTGGCATTACATGCCGAGCTCTTTGCCACTTGATTATTCCAACCGGTCTGGACGTAGACCTTCTTTGATCATTTCACGTTCAAGTTCTTCTAAAGTATCCTTTAGCTTCCTAAGGCGGACACGAGCTCCCTGAACTTACTCGTAGATGCCGCCTCTAAGATTTTTGGTGACAAATATATCTGGCCCGATCTTTTGATCCGCACCAGCAAGTACGACGAGTCGTTCACTTCGTTTTGCAGTTCACGCACGTTACACCCGGCCATTGATAATCATAAAGCTAAGAGCTCGTTTCGAAAGTTGTTTTGAATCGCTGGAGTTGGCTCTCGAAGAGTGACCTGGGTAATCACACAAAAGTGGGATATCTTCTTTATGGTCTCTCAATGGTGGAACGGGCCACATTGATCACGTTCAGCTGATAGGGGTAGAGATCTTCCTCCGAAAGGTCCCTTGCTCCACCATCTCTTTAATTTCTGTTGGTTGCAGCGATAACTCTGACATCCACTCGGCGAATTTCCGTGGATCCCATCAAAAGTTCCTTCTTGTAAAACACGAAGCAGCTTTACCTGCATTGTAGGCGAAGTATCACCAATTTCATCTTAAAAAGAAGCGGTTCCTTTATCGGCCATTTGGAATAGACCTTTCGTCCTTCACAGCGCCGGTAAACGACCCTTTCATGTGTCCAAAAAAGTTCAGACTCTGCAAGGTTGTCGTTAAAAAGAAATAGTTTTTTTTTGGATTACAAATGTTCGATCTTTACGAGGGGAGTTGTAGTAAAATGGCTTTGGCAATCAATTCTTTACCAGTTCCAAGCTTTTCCTTGAATTAAAATGGTAGAGTCCGCATTTTTAATTTTTTTGTCCAGTTATAAAGGTTCGCATTGGCTTGGATTTGACCAATCATATTGTCGTATTTATAACGAGATCCCACTCTTATTGAGTTCTAATACGATCTTCTCTGATGATATTTCCCAAATGAAGAGTCACAACCTCTTGCGCTACTAACTCTACAAGATCTAAAAGTGGCTACGGTCCATGTCATTGATGTATTTAATCCGAGAAGCGGATTCCTCGATAGTATTGCTGTTCGCGCCAAATACAGCCATGCGCTCTTGAACTCATTAATTGATTCGATTGTTCTTCTTTAAAAGCCAAATAGGCAACCATTAATTCCCATAAAATCGTTTTTTTCTATTACAATGGGCAGGTACGATAGTTAACATCGTAACCGGTGGTATCCCACTTAATACGCACACTGTATGGTTATCAGAGACTCCTGGTTACCGATCACAGAGCTCACCATTTCAGCTAAGCTGTCGCGAGCGGAATTCTGACAGAAAACTCTAGTGTTTAAGCAACTTGGCCTGATCAGGATTGAATCTTGAGTTGTCCCCGTTCGTCAGTGAAAATAACATCGATATTCCACCAAGAGTTTAAAATCTCTTTTAATTTTTTGATCACATGTATATGTTCAAACTCATCCCAATTGATCATAGACCTGTACTCCCATGGGTTGTTTAAGTCTTTTACATATTTATCATCGTCAAAAAAATGAACAGGCTTGAGCGATTGTATAGGTTACTAGACAAATTAATTCAAAAGCTTACGATAATGAGACAATTTCAGAAGCAAATCGTTTCACTTCAAAACATTTTGCTGTTCGAAAGAGTGTATGGACTATAGTCAGAGTGTCTAAATACTTCCCTGTAAATTGATGAGTCGTTTGTAATAGCCATCCGCTAAATTGATTAAAGTGGAGTGGGAGCCCTCTTCAACGATCTTACCTTGGTCTAAAACCAAGATTCGATCCGCATGGGTGATCGTCGACAATCTATGGGCAATGACAAATGTCGTTCTTCCTTGCATGAGTGCCGCTAAGCCTTTTTGAACTTCTTTTTCACTTTCAGTATCAAGTGCGCTTGTGGCCTCATCGAGAATCAAAATAGGTGCATCTTTTAAAATGGCGCGAGCAATACTAATTCGCTGCTTTTGCCCACCCGAAAGCCGGGTACCTCGCTCACCAGCGATCGAGTCATAGCCTTCCGGGGCGTTTAATATAAAATCGTGGGCATTGGCCATCTGGGCGGCTTTTTGGACATTTTCAGCAGGTTTTGAAAAGTCACCGGCATGGATATTATACCCAATACTATCGCTAAATAAGAAAACATCCTGGGAGACCAGGCCAATATTTTGTCTCAATTCATTGAGTGAAAAGTCCTTAATGTTTATTCCATCGATGAGGATTTCCCCACGGGTGGGTTCAAAAAATCGACCCAACAAGTTGACTAGGGTTGATTTCCCCCCACCACTGCCACCAACAAGAGCTAGAATCTCACCCCGCTTTACAGTTAAATTAATATTGCTCAAAACATCTCGGCCCTCGTTGTAAGCAAAGTGAACATTTTTAAACTCGATGGTCGACCAGTTCTCGGGAAAGGGTATGGGGTTGGGGGTTTCCTCAACCTCTTCACCATCATCCAAAACCTCTTGATACCTTTGCAGAGCCACGGCAGATTGTTGGAGTTTAACGTAACCGGCTTGTATTTTTTTGACAGCATCACCGAGCATACCTATGGCAAATGAAAACCCAAGAAAGTCGGCCACCGTCATGTGGCCACCAAATATTTGATGCCCGATGTAGATAAAAATCATCGACAAGCTTGCAGCAAACAGTGTTTCACTGGCTGGGCCGATCATTTCTTCACGCAATACAATTTTCTTTCGACTTTCTAAGAATTGATCCGACTGCTCGTTAAACTTATCGCTCATGGTTTTTTGCAAATTATAACTTTGAACAATTCGCGTGCCGTCGAGACTTTCTTTTAAAGTTTTCGACAGATCCTCTAAAAACTCCATACTGCGGTGGCTGTACTTTCGAATACTTCGAGAAAGATTACGAAGCACCAGTGTAGTAACTGGCAGAGTTACGCAAACAAAAATTACTAACGTCCAATCCACCCAGATCATGTACGCAAAGGCGAATAAAGCCATAAACGGCTCTCGAACAATGTCAGACAGCCGTTGGGTACCGGACTGAACCACTTGAATGTCAGAGATCATGCGGCTAATGAGCCCACCAGTACCTCGAACAAACTTTTGCAAGAAACTTAAATTGAGATACAAATATTTCTTCATTAAATCTTTTCGGAGTTTGACTGAAATATTCTCAGAGATAAATCGCATCCAGTAGATTTGAAAGTATCGAACAAAGCCTGAGACCCCCCAAAGACCGGCGATGACTATTGGTAAGTAAAAAGCCTCCTCTTTTTTGCCCTCCATCCAGGCATCAGTGAGAAGTTGCATATAATGGGGGATGAGGATCTTTAATCCACTAACTATAGCGCCTAAAAAAATGATTATAAAAAAATGATTTTTATAGGGTCGTAGTTCAGGCCAAAGGACATCTTTAATGCTTTTCATACTTGTGCACTCTCTTTGCGAGTTCGTTTTGGCTTGTCTTTTTCAAACCGACTTTCGGGGTGTAGGTCTTCGACGTATTGCTTTAAATACCTACCCGTGTGTCCCTTTTTAGATTTCATTACAATTTCTGGGGGACCCTCAATTAGTATTTTTCCGCCTTTTGAGCCGGGTTCAGGCCCCACGTCAATGAGCCAGTCAGAATTGCGGATAACTTCAAGGTTATGTTCAATAACTATAACACTTGCTCCGCCATCCACCAGCTTATTTAAAACATTCATCAATAAATCCACTTCACGAAAGTGAAGCCCCGTCGTTGGCTCATCAAGGATAAACAAAGTGCCACGCTGTTGGGTAAGGCTCAACTCACGTGCTAGCTTTAATCGCTGAGACTCGCCCCCACTGAGGGTGTTGGCACTTTGGCCCAATTGGATGTACTCCAGGCCCACTTCCTTAAGAACGCTGAGCGGTCGCCGAATGTTCGGGTAAGATACAAAAAGTCCATAGCCTCTTGAACGGTCATCTTTAAAATATCGGCGATGTTTCTTCTGTTAAAACGAATGTCCAAAATTTCTGGACGATATTTTTTACCATCGCAAGCATCACATGGTATTTCAATATCATCCATAAACATCATATCGATGACTTCGACGCCAAGGCCTTTACAAACGGGGCATCTGCCGCCATCTACATTTAAAGAAAAAGTACCGGGTGTGTAGCCCAGCGATTTAGCCTCCGGCGTACTAGCCATCACCTGGCGAATGCCGTCAAAAACCTTTAAATAAGTAACGGGATTACTGCGTGCTGTTTTTCCAACAGCGGATTGGTCTATAAACAAAACACTATTGATATGCTCTTGGCCACTTAGACTTTTAAATTCCAAACCAGGTTTAAACTCTTTTTTCAACTCTCTCGCCAACGCGGGATAAAGTGTTTGACTGACCAGGGAGGACTTTCCGGACCCGCTTACACCGGTAACCGTGACCAACCTGTGCAAAGGAAATTTCACAGTCAAATTTTTCAGATTGTGCCCTTTAGCAGCCCTCAATACTCAAAAAATACTTGTACTTATTCTCGTCTACAGGTCGAGGTTGTCTTTCAGGCACCCAGTTATTTTGAGGCACCAAGTAGGGGAGTGTGTTGGAGTTTTCAAAATTAAAAAACTGCTCTTGTGTCCCATTAAAGAGAATTTCCCCGCCGAGATGCCCACTTCCGGGCCCAATCTCTATCACATTGGAAGCATTTTTTATCACGTCATGATCATGTTCAACGACCACAAGAGTGTTACCGATTTCATTGAGCTGATGCAATATCTGTATGAGCCGATCATTGTCTCTGGGGTGGAGACCCACTGTGGGCTCATCCAACACATACAAGCTCTGTGAAAGTCCTCGGCCCAATTGGTTGGCTAAATTTAAACGTTGATACTCGCCACCAGACAGCGTTTTAGTTTCTCGAGACAAACTCAAATAACCAACCCCCACATCATTAAGATACTTTAGCCGAGCTTTTATTTGTCTTATGATCTCACCAGCAGCTTCTAATTCTGCGGCCTTGAAGTTGAGGGTTTCAAAATATTTATACAGTTCAGCCAATGTCATAGTACCCAGCTCGACTATAGAGTGATTGTTAAACAACACCTGAGATGCTTCTTTTCGAAGCCGCTCACCCTTACAATCGGGGCAGGTTGTTGGACTTTTATGTCGAGCCAAAAAAACGCGAACGTGCATTTTATATTTTTTTTGTTCCAGGTATTCGAATGCACCCAGCACACCATAAAACTGTTCATCGCCTTCCCAAATCGCAGAACGATGTTTTTTAGGTAGCTTATCCCAGGGAGTGTGAATATCTATCTTGGCGCTCTTGCAGTATTCCATTAGCTCACGCTTATCGGATCGAGCGCTTGGCATCGTGAAAGGTTTAATCGCTCCCTCGGCAAGGCTTAGAGTTGGGTCCGGGATGACTTTGGCTTCGTCCACTTCTAAAATATTACCAAAACCATTACAGGTAGGGCATGCACCGACGGGGTTATTGAAGCTGAACAGTCGGGCTGAAATTTCTGGAAACTTATAGTTACAGACCGAACAAGAATAATCTTCATCTAAGATCATTTGCTTACCAGTGGTTGTCACCACAACAGCATGACCGCTGAGTTGGTCTTTGTTGAGTACGGTAGACAAATGAAAGGCTTGATTAATTGAATCGGCGATCCGGGCCTTATCCTGCCCTCTTAACGCAAAACGATCCACGACGACGTAAAATTCAGTTTTAGGTATCGTCTTTCTTGGCAATTGTTCTGTATCAACAACCTCTCCGACGGCGACAGTATCAAATAAAGGTAGTGACTGCTGGGCTTCAGCGCTATCTTTGACCACTTTTGAAGTGGTTCGCTTTGCAGGCTTTTCTTTTGAAGCTTTTGTCTTTTTTTGCTTTTTTGGGAGGTAAACCCGTAAAAACCCTTCGCTGAGTAGGTACTGGTAAAGTTTTTTTGCGGCAAGAGTTCGACCTTCTTCAGGTACATGACAGAGAAGGTAGGCCCTCTCGCCCTCGAGTTCACGAACTAATTTTTCAGAGGCTGAAACCGGAGAGTCTTTCTCTAAAACGATATGATGATCGGGACAGTGAGCGGCTCCGAGTTTTTCATACAGGACTCGCATGTAGTCATGCACCTCAGTGGTCGTACCAACTGTGGACCGAGAGTTTTTAATCGAATTTTTTTGTTCAATGGCGATAGCCGGAGGGATATTTTCCACTCCTTCTACATCAGGCTTCGGAGCTTTGTTTAAAAACTGTTTGGCATAATTGGAAAGACTGTCAATGTATCGTCGTTGACCTTCTGCATACAAAGTTTCAAAAGCTAGCGACGACTTTCCGGACCCACTGGGGCCGCAAATTACAGTAAATGAGCCCACAGGAATTTTTACATCCAAGTTCTTTAAGTTATTTTGTTTCACCCCCCAAAGATGGATGTTCTTCATTCAGATAAGTCCTGCTTAAAAAAGTCTTGAATGTCTTCCGAAGCTCCCGCTTTATTTTGTTCCGGATCAATTTTAGGTTCAGTGCCATCTAAAAAAGCTTGGCGAACAAACTTTTCAGATGAGGCTGTGGCGGGCCTGCCAGTTTCATTGTCAATATTTGCAAAAGTAATCCCTTCCGGGACAGGGAAGCTTCGCTCGGGCAAACCCTCATGAACGAACTTCATATACTCCAACCAAATGGGGAGAGCCGTTTTACCGCCACCCTCGCCAATACCGAGAGTTTTTTCTTGTTCGTAACCCACCCAAACTCCGGTGACGACGTCGGGCGTATATCCTACAAACCAAGCATCGAAATATCCACTGGTAGTTCCCGTTTTACCGGCAACGGGTCGACCAAGTGCGCGAGCGCGTCCACCGGTACCACCGGGCTCTTCGATAACACCTTGAAGTATACTTGTTGTAATATAGGCAGTTCGCGGATCAATTAATTGATCTGAGTTAGAAAAATAAAATGAAGGCTGCTTAGAAAAATCAACTTTCGAATACGGATTGCCATTGAGCTCATCGGCTTTGTCCACCTCTTCTTGGGCGACGGCTCGTTGATCAGATTCGGCTTTCGCTTCTTTTTGTCCTTCTTGTCCAGCCGCTTCTTCTTTTTCTTTTTTCGCTTTCCACTGAAGGTAAGCCTGTCGTCGCAACTCAAAATCTTCATTTATTTTGTCGAGCTCGTTCTGAAAGCGCTTGTCTAAACTAATGTTTTCTAAAAGTACATTCCCATCGGCATCGGTGACTTTCAAAATCAATCGGGGGACGATTCGCTTTCCGAGTCGTCCCAATTGAGAAAAGACCTTCGTCATTTCATACAAAGTGACACTTGAAGACCCAAGTGCCAGAGTTAGATCCATATTCAACGGACTAAAAATTCCCAATCGACGGGCATAGTTAGCTACCCAATCAACACCGACCTTTTCAATAATTTTTACTGTGGGGATATTTAATGAACGAATCAGAGCATTTCTAAATAAAATATCGCCTTTAAATTTTTGGTCATAATTAGTCGGCTTCCACTTAGACAGCTCAACTTCATCGGAATCCTCGATTTTTTTCTCTTCTTCAAAAACAAGTGGCGAGTCGATTATTCGAGTGGCTGGGGTAAAGCCCTTATCCAGTGCCGAAGCGTAAACCAAAACTTTAAACGAGGAACCCGTTTGTCTCAACGCCTGATAAGTTTTGTTAAACTTGTTGGTGCCAAAATCACGTCCACCCACCATAGCAATAATATCACCATTGGTTTGGTCAAATGACAGTAGCGCTCCTTCGGTCTCGGGCTCCTGCTCCAAAAGAACTTCGGTGTATTCTTTAAAATCCTCAGGTAAGCCAGCGGGATGCTCGTATTTGTCTTTTAACTTTCTTTTTAATTCATTCAATTCATTATTTAATCGAGTCGAATAAAACTTACGCCCAACAACTTTAACTTGGATAACATCACCCACAGCAAGGGCCTCAGAGGGTTTTTTGATTTCATCATATGCAGCTTGCACTTTTGGATTGGGTTTTCTCGCCCACTTCATGGTTTCAAAATCAATAAGTCCTTTTTGTTCGGCAAAGCGAACATAGACCAGGCCCCATTTATCGTCCACCTGGGTAACAACCCCATTAACGATATCATCGAGATTAATGTATTCTGGCAATCCTAAAAGAGGCTCACCATTTTCATCTTTACCCGACAAATTCAATGGGCCGGGCTCAGGGAAGGAGCCATCGGCTTGAATGATTCTAACCGGCGAATGCTCCTCCATAAGCTCATTACGTGTTTCGAGCAAAAATTCGGCGATTTGTTCTTTAGTCTCTAGTCGCTTGATGGGCCCTAAGTATCCCTGGCGTTTATCCAGTTCACGCAATCCATTGCGAACTTGTTTTTGGGCTTCAATTTGATTTTTTATATCGAGACTCGTGTAAATCCTAAGGCCCTTATCGAGAACCATTTCCTCGCCCAACTCAGTGACCAACATTTGCCTAACGGTTTCTAGGTAAAAGGGAGCATCTTTTCGAAAATCTTTTCTTACATAAACCTTAATTGGGTTATTCATTGCCGTGTCGGCTTCCGCTTGCGTGATATATCCTTCTTGGGCCATGCGACCGAGAACATATCTTTGTGGAGCTTTCGCAGACTGGGGGTTGAGAATGGGGGAGTATCGTGAAGGCGCCTGTGGTAACCCAGCGAGAATTGCACACTCTGCTACAGTTAAATCTTTTAAATCTTTTCTAAAGTAAAGATCGGCAGCCATTTTTACGCCATAGGCGCCGGAGCCGAGATAAATTTGATTGAGGTACAGGTATAGGATTTCTTGTTTGGTGAGGTTTTCCTCCATCCTATAAGCAAGAGCGACTTCTTTGATTTTCCGAGTATAAGTTTTTTCCCTTTGGCGCAATATAAGAGTTCGTGCGACCTGCTGAGTGATTGTAGAGGCCCCTTGCACTTTTCTGCCGGCTTTAATGTTAGCAATCATAGCTCTTAAAATGGCAACATAGTTGATGCCATTATGATCGTAAAACGAAGAGTCTTCCGCTGAAACAAATGCGTTCACAAGCTGGGGAGGAATTTCAGTAAAATCGGCTATAAGGCGCTTTTCGCGAAAAAACTCACCAATCTTCTCACCATTGCGATCAAAGACTTCTGACACAAGCAATGGCTCATAATCTTCCACAGAAATCAGCTTCGGAAGATTTGATGTTAAAATTATCACCCATGTAGCTATGGCGGCGATAGTTAAAAAACCTGTTGTTAGGACGATGGCGATCACTTGTTTTTTGGATATGCTTTTAATTGAGTTCAACGCAGACATTCCCTGTATGAAAAGTGGTTAATCATCAAAAATATTAACCTTTAGAAGCTACTATAAATAGGAATGAATGTCCTCCCTACCGGGGGGTAGAAACTTATTAAAACGCAATGCGTAATTGCGAGGGTCTATTGAGCTGATCGTGAAGAAGAAGGGCGTCGACTTCTGCCAGATGAATCGCGCTCGGAGTACTCCAGAGCAGGATTGGGCGTGTCAAAGCCGCCGTCTGGGCAAATGTCATTCTCACTGTCGAAAGTCATTCGGCGCACAAAACTCAGTCCCGAACGATGACACTGGGCTGCCATCACCTTGCCACTATACTCTTCTGTTTTGTAGGTGTGTGAATAGCACTCCGTACATTGGCATGTAGAGAGCATTTGATCGGCGGCCGAAGTTGTCGCGTAAAACGCATCAATGGCTTCATAAACCGAACCAGGCTCTATTTCTCCGCCTGCTTGCGAAGCGATCTGTTGTTGCATCAGGTACTGTTGCTCGAACAATTGCATTTGAAACCCAGAAAAGGCTGCAGCCGCTCGTCGTTGGCCTAATTGTTGATTCATCGTTTGCATTTGCAAATCAAGGCCTTGTTTTTCAGCGACAGCTGTTCGCTCATCGTTTGCACGGCGAGTTCAAGTCTGCTTTGTTTTGCATAAGCTCTTGTGCGGCAGCCTGACTTTGTGTTCTTAGCTCGGCAGACCTTTGAGCTAAAACTCGAGCCAACTGTGCTTTTTTAAATTCGATCTGTCCAAGACGAGCTTGATAGCTATTTTCCAAACTCTTCACTCGAGCTTGGTAGTTCACTTGTGCTGTTTTTCCGGCACCACCGTTCAAACAACTGTTCACCTGACGGCTGTACTCTTCTTGAAGTTTTGTCTGGGCAGACTTACCGGAACCTCCAATAAGTGACGTACCCGATACGGCCGAGCTACGCCCCACACCCATGGTGTTCGGCCTACCCAGCATGACGGCGTGTTCGATCTAGAAAAAGCTGTTGATACTTTGCCATCGTGTCTTCTTTGGCCTTTTCTACACAGGCACCAATTTGTTGTTGCATTCAACATCAAGTCGAATGCGTTCTTCGGTCATAGCCTCCCTGAGGTCTATCATCCGATCCACGTTTGGTTTCAATGTCTTGCATTAACTCAAGTTCCTCAATGGAGCCTAGTCTTTAACACCTCTGAAAGCGAGTTTCAATTTGAGCATTAAATTGAATAAGCGCCTGTGTGGCTTGTTTTAACTCGGCCTCCATTTGCTTAATTTTTGAAGGGACTCCGCTTGAGTTCTTTGAATGTCTTTTTCTAAATCTTGAAGTTCACGCTGCTCATCCTTGCCATCTTCTTTCATCTCTTTGTAGGCTTCTTTCATTTCCTTGAAGTTTTCTGCTGTTAGTGAAGGGCAGGCGGACTCTGTCGAACCAGGAGTCATGCGGGCATTGTTAAAAACATTATAAGCAAACTCATCCGACTCACGAAACGACCCCACCGCCTCTAAGCAGGCACCTATATTGTTGTCGCAGTCGCCGATTCCGGCTTTAGAGCATTTGTTTTTATATTCGCGGTAGGCCTTTACGAACTCTCGGTTCGCCTCATCGCAACTGCGTTGAAAATCTTGACGTTCTCGACGATCTTCATCGTTTTGTCTTTCCGATCGAGCAAAATCACCACCATTTTCAACACATTGAATATACAAATCATAAAAATCGTTGTTTCGGCTTCCCAAAATGTCGGCTATTGCGGCATCGGCAAGCTTTTGCTCGTGCCCAGAGATGCGTACGCTACATTCGTACATACCGTCTTCTGTTTGTTTGAATTCGCGTTTATAATTAATTTGATTTAGTTCTTTTGTTGGTGCAGATTGGCCGAGTTCGCGACTTCGGGATTGGGCGCACCGTATTGCTTTTTCTATTCGGTCTTTTTCCGCTCTACACTCAACAAGAGCATCTCGTTTTAAATCAAGCTCAGTGGTTTGGCCAATAACTTGAGCCAAAGAATAGGCGGGTGTTAAAAACCCAGTCATGATTAATAGTTGAAAGACAATCGTATTAATTTTTGACAACTTATTCCCCCTCAATTGGAACCTAGTTCCTATAGTAATATCGGAGCAATTAGGGTGCCATTTTACCCGCACAATAGGGCTTTTGGGGAAACTGGACCGCGAGGTGTCTCGGATTGAGACGACCTTCTTAGAGTTTTAACTTCCTTAGTCCTACAACCTTCTTCGCTCTCATGGCAGCGGATGCGTCTCAAGCAGCGTATTCCCCTTCGGGCAACACTCTGCTCGATACGCACCACAATTCGAGAAGCAAGAATTTTGTACGACTAAGGAAGTTAAAACTCTACACAAGCTCATCTCAATTGCATTGATTTTAGGAAAACCAGAGGTTCTGCAGGCTCCAGAAAAACCCTAAGCACAAACAAGACACGGCCAAAATTCGATGACCTTGCATTTGTTTTAAAAGATCTTCCGAAAGGCGCTCTTCGGCAATTTCGACAAGCTTTGGAATGTTAAGCACAATTGTAATTAATGCCCCATAAAAAAAGATGAAGTAGGGAAAGTACTGGTCTATGACTGCAGGAGTTAACGGGTGATATTCCATAGACTGTTGAACGGCAAATGTGAATCAAATTATTACAGGACATTGGACTAATATTTTAAAAACAAAGTGAATTCAATAAGATGTCTAACGCAAAAAAAGCTTGCTTATTTTTTTTATTTGGAGACTTTTGAAATTTATAAAACCCTTTGTTATATTGGGTTTTGTAGGTTTGTGGACTCATGAATAATTAACCCTACAAGTACAAAGATAGGGGACTGTCCCTGATGATGGTGTGCATGCTCACCTTGGTGTGAGAAGCCTAAAGTCGTTACCATGGTCACCCACCTTAATTAACTCGGGTTAATAGTTCATAAGAGTCCACAGACTTTTTTTATATCAAATTTCCCTTTTGCAAATAATCGACATTCATTTTCAAAAGCCTTTCATGTAGATGATCGAAAGGTTCGCTCGTATATAAAACCGACTTTGAATTTAGTTGATACTTTTCTATGATACTCAATCCATTGGCATCAGGATCATCGAGATCATAATCTACAATAAAAAAATCAAATTTTTGGTTTAGACTCGGGCCATATTTTTCAACTTCCTTGAGGTCGCGAATACTAATCACTGTAGTGTCCCCTCCAACTAAAGTGGCAATCGAATTTGCAACCGTAGGGTCGTCATCGATCACACAAATTCGATCACCACTTAACCTGGGGAGCGATTTCAAATAATTTTTTGGCCGTTCGCCCAGTGGCAATATAACTTGAGCCAAGGTTCCATTGCCGTTCTCGAGGGGTCGAATGTGCAGCTCGCCGTTGTGGGATTCAATAAGAGTTTTCGATCCCTTCAGCCCTAACCCGTGACCTCTTAACTTTACAGAATGAGCGCGTTCGTTGGAGTAAAAAGTACTAAGAAAGTTCGATTGAATTCCATAGCCATTGTCTTTTAGTTCTAAGGTGATTCTTTCGCCAACAACATAGGTGCGTAGAACAATTTTGCCGTGATCATGCTGAATTGCCTCAATAGCGTTATTGATCAAATTTGATAAAACCCGAGAGAGGTCAATCGTTGATATGGCAGCAAAGCAGATTCCATTGGTTTGGTCATCCCATTGAATTTCAAAATTCCTAACAGGATATTCTAAATATTTTTGCGAAATAAGCTGCGGTATTAGGACCTGAACATCTGTTGGTACAGGCGTCTTGTTCTCTGTGAAAGGAGAGTTTTCGGGCCTATGCTTTTTTAAGAGCTGATCGGCAATACCCTGTATTCGTGAGGAAATTCCGAGAAGAAGAGTTCGCTCCTCAGAGGACTTTGTCATCTTAGTTTTTATCAAAATGTCCAGCGCAGAAAGGGGGGAGCGGATATCATGAGCAACCTGAGTGGCTAGCTGAGAGAGTTGTTCTTTGGATTTAATTTCTTGTTCTTTTTGAATCAGGTCAGTCATCCGTAATTGCAAATTAAGTATTTCCTCGATAAGAGATTTGACATAATCAAACAGCAGTTGAGATTCGGAATCAGAAGTTTCAATATCTATAAAATTTCTCGCATTGGCAATTTGTGAGCTGTCGCGGATGTCAGAAAGATGCTCTTTTAGATTTTGCAGTTCCTCTAAAAACTGATCAAATTCGCCCTGTTTTGATCGCAGAATTCGTGTGGTGTTCTGCATTTGCAATAAGTAAATTAACAACAAAAATGTTGCCACAACAGCTACATAAGTTCCCACGTAGTTAAAGATGGCTTCGTGATTAACAGTATAAGTGAATGTCCCCCACGATTGGCGAGTTCTATCAAGTATTGGAAGTCTTTTGACATCGTCAATATCAGGAGAAGGGCCGAAGCCGGCAACAAATTCACTGTCTTGATCGTAAACGTGAAACTCCGAAAACAATTTAGTGTTTTTAATCAGCTGTACATTTTTTTCTAGAGTAAAATAATCCGAATCAAGCAAATTCACTATTGCCGTTCTTGGAAAGGATTCTACCCATTGGTTGGCCTGATTATGAAAAATCTCATTTACAGAGCGATAAATAAAAAGTGCTGATATCAATACAACCAATAGTCCGAAAATTATGGACCAGACGTTAAGGGCCAAAGAAAGTCTTGAAAAAAGTGATCTTCGATTGAGACCAGGTTTCAAAACTGACCTCCTGGAGGGAGTATGACTGGGCAGCTGTCGCTTGGCTTCATTGACATTAACTCGATAAATGGATTGAACGAGCCTCTGTGTGAAGCTCCATGCAGGCACTTGTGATAGTAGCTACTAGTGATTGTATAATAAAGGGGGGCAACATAGGCGTTGTCAAATATGCGCTGGACGACTTTTCTATACCAGCTAAATCTCTGCCCTGCGGTCGGGGATTTAAGTGCTTCGCTTAAGAACTCGTCAAGGGTTGCGTCACTAATGTTCGACAGATTCTCTTTATTGTTCTCGCTCTGAAAGTATCGCAAAACAGAATAAGCGTCGCGATTTTTAATATTGTAAAGTTCGACGAAGGCATCAAAATCGTGCTGTGCGTACTTATCTAATAGCAAGCTGTAATCAGTAAAATATTCGTATTCCGCTTTAATATTGAGTTCATCCATAATTGATTTAATAATTTGAGCTTCGCAGAGATTTTTTCGGCCAATATGTTGAATGATGGTAATCTTTATAGGGCTTTTTAGTCGAACTAGATTTCCAGGGGGTTTTTCTTGAGTGTTTTTCTGGTGAGAGATTGAACCACCAATGCCTTTTGGAATAATTCCTAGAGCGGGCTTAGTGTTTGCCGCTCGACATTTTCGAATTCGAGTTTCTTCTTCTAAAATTCTTGACGCTATGTATGTTCGAACCGGTTTTTTATTAAATGGTACCCTTTGATTATTAAAGGTCAGCGTAAACGTCACATCTGCCTGATCTTGAATCCTATTGTAATTGGAAAGCACTTGCAGCGAATCTGTTTCGATCATGTGATTAACGCTCACATGTATTTTTTCGCTTTTTAACGCTTGGACGATTTCATCTTCCAATTTATAAAAATTGATGATGATTCCAGGGTTGGCAACATTTTTAGAGTTGTTCCATAGCGGGTTTTTTTTCAAAACAAGGTGTTGATCTTTTTTAGCTTCGACAAAATAAGGGCCGGTCCCGATAAGCTTTCCGCCACTTTCTTTAAAAATAAGAACTCGAAGAGAAGACAGTTGGTATAGGAGGACTTGGGGATTTCCATTCGACTCGAGTTTAAGTTGAAAATCATTTATCACATTTATTTTAGGTTTTTTTGAGCTCAAACAACCTTTTAGATTTTTAAGTTCGAGTCTAGCGTTGCTCTGGGGAGAGCAAAGTTCTTCTATAGAAGATTTCACCGCATGCGCTGTCACGGGAGTGCCGTCAGAAAACATTCTGCCCTTGGCGAGGTTCAACAAAAGGGTTTGATTGTCGAAGTTGATTTTCCAGTTCGAAGCTAGTCCGGGCTCTAATTCTTGGTCATAATTGCGTTTTACAAGGTTTTCAAATACCAGTTGCAGGGCATACCTAGTATGGGCAGTGGTAAATTTCCGCGGGTCGAAATCCAACAGGCGATTGGGTGCTCCAGCAGAAATATAGTTATAAGTTTCTAAATTTTTTGATTGGCCATACCCTTTTTGGGATAGAAAAAATACGACAGCGCATATTTTAAGCCACTTTTTTAACATTGAAAACGCCATTGAGCCTCTGCAATCATTCAAAAACAATATTAAGCCACTAAAAACTTTAGTTGAGGGTTCTGGGCGAAAGTGGATTGCGGGGAATAATTTACCATAAAGAGCCATTTCGAGATACTGGCGACCCATTTATTGAAATAACAACAGTGGCTATTTTGCCAAAACGACATCCGAAGCTTTTCGCTTGGAGATCAAAATAAATAGGAGAGCAAGGCAAGCTCCTTGAAACCCCAAAATAATATAAACCGCCTGCTGCCCAGTGAAACTTTTAAAGATAGACCCAAGAATCAATGGAGAGAGAGCCAGCCCCAGGTTTCTTAAGACCCCAATTAGACTAGAGAACCGATAAGTGAGTTCGCCATCGTCTTTACAAGCAAGTAGCAGGTCATCCTGGGCTGCCTGAAGTCCGAAAAACATAAATAAAGCCATCATAAACAAACTCGCCATGACGACGGTATGAGAGGGTGCCCAAAGCGTAAAAGCCAAAAATACGCCATTCATGGCCAGCAAATATTTGAGGCGACTCCCGGAAATTTTAGATCTCAGTCGAATATAAAATATGCTGGCAATTAATATGGAAGCGGCTTCAAAGGCCCACAGAGCGTGTCGAGCAATATCTGGTAGCTGGTTACTGAAGTTGATTTCGTTGGAGCTTGCTAAAAGCGGGAGAGCTCCCCCGAGTAACAAAATTGGCCCAGCATAGAGAACGTATTGTAAGACAGACCGACGTTTGAAGAGATCAATGGCTTTTAGTTTATAGGGTTGGGCAGGCGGAGTGTATTTTTCTTTCACGCTCAATCGAAAAAATAAAACGAAAGCTATCAGGTAAGAGACGCCATCAAAAATAATAAGCTGTTTAATGTCAAAAGATAAAAGTAAAAAAGGAATTAAGAGTGCTGTTAACAAAAACAAAATTCCCATAACACTTTCTTTTAGAGCAGAGACTTTTCTAAACAAGTCCTCTTCGGGAATTTGCATCCGAATTTCTGAGTTTAAAACTATACGAATGATTCCCATGGGTAATCCACTGAGAACGATCCCAGAGAGCACACTAAAGATACTGTTTTGTGAAAAGCCATAATATAAAAAGCCCAGTGCGACCAGGCCCAGGAGTTGGGACAGAAAGCAGGCTCGATAAGGGCCCCAATGACTAACAATTCGGGGCATGTTGGCACCTAAGACAAAGGCGGAACCGGTTTTAAGTGCTAAGGCCAACGAGAGGTAAACAAAAGATTGAAAGTGAGATTCAATGGAGAGAAAGGTGGCTAAACTGCTAACGGCCGAACCGGTAAAAGTGACCGCCAATATGACAAACAAAAGTCTGATATTTTTGGGCACAACTTACCTCAGTATTTTTTAGATCAATCGTTTTGGTTCAAAACGACCGGACGCAGTCTTAGATGTAGTCGGCGCCCGTAGTGATTTTTTTAGTTCGATATTTAGACATAAAATGACTCCCCATTTGAGTGGTGACTTTATACAAAATGCCCATTAAAAAATCAAATTTTACGCTAAGATCCGCTACACCATGTAAAAAGCACCCTATTGGGCCTAAATTCGATTTGATCTGGTATATAGGGCAACTATGAAAAGGTCGTTTCATATGAAGTTTCCCCATTTAACGCCAGGGTATTGCGGTGATCAAGATTCTGGCTCATTAACTCTGAATGCCCAGTTTTTTGCCCTGTATTTTCAAAGAATAGGCGGTGGATCAGAAAAATTGCTATTTCCCCAGAGGGTTCCCAGAGCAGGCTTCTTTCAGGAACTCATAGATAGAGAAACCAATGTAGCGAGCCAGGCTCTCCGCAATGCCCGCCAAAGATTGAAGGATGAGTTTTCGGAAATCATTTCTTCGCAATCGTGGGGTAAATTGCATAATTCAACCCACGCACTTCTGCGATGGGGAGCTTTTTGATTTTATCATAAACGCTCTTAAGCCATTTACGAGTGAAGGGTCCTTCGAGTTAAATTATCTTTACCAAGTGGCGCAAATCAACCGCAGTCTCTCGTTAGGCCAAGCCGTTCAAAACGGAAGCCCTTTATCAGCTAATACAAGGCTCGGCGAGGGGGTCAGACGTTGCTATGCCGGAATTTCTCGGGGCACAGATAAGATACGTAGTTTCTGCCATAAGGTACAAAGACGAAAGTCAATCACGTGAGAGAATCAACCAAGCTATAGATTCCATTTTGAGTACTTTGAAAAATGAAAGTGAAAAAACAATCCTTTGGCAGATTCTAAATTCAATGGCCTATCGCGGAATTGCAATGGCGGTCTGGCGGGGCGAAACCTTTATGTGGGAGAGTTTGAAGAAATCTGAAGAGATCGCAGTTGATTTGTTTTCGGCCTCAAAATATGAACAGGTCATCCTTAAGGAAAACCTGATTACTCTGTATCAGACTTTTTATAGGACCCACTTGATTCATAAGCAGGAGCGCGAGGCTCTTGAGTATCTGAAAAAGATGAAAGACATTGATCCCTATGACTCTACTTTGCAATTGGAAGAGGGGTTATTTTATGGGGACAAAGGCGATTATGCTTCAGCGTTACCTCACTTTATAAAGGCCTTCGAATTAGGTCCTCCCGGCCTAGGGATGAGTGGGTATTTCGCGGGTGTTTGCTGTAAAAATTTAAATCGCCTCGAGGATGCGGAGAAATGGTTCCTCACGTCCATTGAAAACGACGAGCTGAGTATAAGCTCTTTTCTTGAACTTGTTGAGTTTTATGAAAAGACGGCGCAAATGTCGAAGCAATCCCAAATAGTGAATCAAATTTTAACGACGGAAAGTTTGAAGGAACAGCTTGAGCCCCACGAAATTGAGGCCCTTCGAAAAAATAGCTCCTGATACGTTCAGTATCAGGAGAAAAGGTGAAAATAATTATCGGCAGTATCTACGGTTACGTTGCTTGATTAATTGAATGGCCTGTATGTTGGCGTCGGTGTTCGGAACCTGAAGGCTTGCAATTTCTATGCAGGTTTTTTCCAGCAAAAAGAGGGGACTTAAGTCCTCAACCCGAGCTGAACTCAGATCAATTTTTGTTAATTGTGTAGCACTGGCCAATGCTTTTAAATCCGAAAGGTCATTGTTTTTTAAGCTGAGTCGCTTTAATGCCTTTAAGTTTTCAATTCCTTCTAGCGAATGAATCTGATTGTTATCAAGATCTAATGATTGCAAATGCACGAGGCCTTTTAGTTCTTTAGTGCTGCTAATCGCATTGTCGCCAAGATCAAGACGCTTCAAAGACCTTAAAAAACCAATAGGTTTAATAGACTCTAACTTTAAGCCGTTAAGCCGTAGACTTGATGGTCGATTTTTAGCCAAGTCTTTACAGTCCCGAGCTTTAGCAGCATTAAACATAGAGCTTAGAGTTACCTGCTCATCTGTTGTGTGATCAGCATACTCGCAATACTGTTCCAAATTAGGTTCCTGCCAGCAGTCGTTGTGAAACTCTAACTTTGCGCTGCCCATGTCGATCATATCGTCTTGGCTGTAGGGGCTAGAAAAATCTTCTTCTCCAAACGACTCTTCAAGGGTTTCACCCATTCGCAAGTAGATATTAGGTATGTCGATTCGCAATGTGTCCACAGGTCGGCGCGAACCTATTTCAAAATAATTAGCTTCAACAGAGACTCTTTGGCAAAAAAGATCCTCTGAATGAGTGTTAATGATTTTTAAACTCGCTGCTTGATCAGTTTGCGAAAAAGAAAGACTAGACGTTACAGACCCGGTGTTGGCCTGGGCGATAGAAGTCATAAGGATAGATGCGAATAATGATTTAAATATAATTGATTTCATGATTCCCCCTCAAGAGTGAAATTACATTGGTTTAAAGAAGTCAGTTCGGTCAATGCACTGTCTTTTTCACTGACCAAAACCAGGGTTTGGGTAAGAAGTTGGATCTCCATATTGGACAAGGTATTGATTTTTCATGCTTACCCATCTGAATGCCAAAATAAAGGCCTTGAGCCGTAGGTGTTTCGAACGTCATGGCTTCATCATAAATTTGCAGCGCCTTTTTGAAGTCATCTTCTTCCCAATTGCTAAAGCCACAAGTGGTGGACTGTTTAGGTTTGTCTTGGGGAGAGTTATTTGACTTCTCAGACGGTGCGCACCCGACACTCAATATTAGTAGCAGAGCACATAGATATTTAATCATGTTGGCCTCCATAGGGATAAAGTTCACAGTTTACAACTTCATTGAACCGATTTTCAGTTAAGTCATATCGGCCGAGCTCGATGGTTTGAATTTGATTTTCGCCGTCGAACTCGAAGTATACATATTCATAGATGTCAAAATTGGGCCCACTAAATCGGCGTCCGATTTTTTCTGACGCTACCGCGACATCTTGAGGAGCACACTGGTCTGCGACAATAAAACTCAATCCAAGCCGATCACTGTAGGCTGAACCTTCAGGGCGCCCCCAGTCGTCAACGGCATAAATTTGAACTTTTGTGCCCTCTCCTTCGGCAATGGATACTCTTGCAAGGTGAATGGCAACATTGCAGTTGTTGAGCTGAACTACACCTTGGTGGGCCTTGAGGGCCTCAAGAGTTCTCGTGCCTTCACAAAGAGTGTTAGACCAGGTGAGAGGGCTCATTAAGAAAACAAAAATTACTGTAAATGCTTTCATTGTTGTCCCCTCCATTCAATGGTTTGACCAATCTCTTTTAATTGATGCACAAGCCTTGAAAGATCTATCGAAAAAGTTTTCTTTGTTTTGCACTGATTGGGATGAAACCCATTGACGACTTCGACACAATCGGGCCCCCAGCAGACTGAGGTGGAAGGCTCCATCTGACAGTCTGAGTAAACATCTATGGGATAAGTAGGCCTAAAGCAAATGTCGGAGAAATTCACCATCAACTCCACCAGGCCCGATTCTTCGTTGAATCGAGTCTGGTAGAATTCGCGCTGCCAGGGAGTTAAAAAAGATACTCCCGTGGCCATTCCTCGAATACCAATGGCGTAATCACCATCCACACCGGTAGCAAGGTCGGTAACAGAAACTGTGACGGGCACCAATTCTTCATCTAACTGCCATTGATCAAGACTTTGCAATCTACTAAAGCGAGTTGTTAAAAAATCGGTGGATTGCTCGTCAGTCATATTAAGGAGATCACTCAAATCCCAGAGATCCATCTCATCGGACAGTGATCGCACAGTTTCTTGATGAAAAAACCGAGCCGATTCACAGGTGACGCCCTTCCAAGCGTCAGGAAGCGGACCCAAGTTAACAGGCACTACCGTCGATTGGGCCTGTGCCGAGCAAAATAGGGTTAAGAGTAATCCAAAAACAAAAAGTTTAGACATAACCTACTCCTTGACCTCAAAGCTGACGGTGTCAAAACGTGGGACTGTGCGAACATCATGCAGTTGAATTGTGTTTTGATCTTGGAGTGTTTTTCTAAAACTGGAAGTTTGAGTGCTGCCACCGAAAAGCGATTGGGCCACATTAAGTGCAATAGCGCCGTATTGACAGTACTTGTGTTTGCAGTTTTTCAACTCACCGGCAGCCACTTGAGCTGCAGTTTGATCTCCCGCAATGAGCGCGACCTGTCCACCTTTAGTGAAAAACCCGACGCCGTATTGCTGTACAAACTCATCCATCATTTCTTTGCGAAGTTCACTGGAGAGTTTTTCAATTTCGGCATCCGAGTACTGAAGGCCGCTATCGATACTTTCGGACTTTATTTGCAAGTATTTTTCACCTTCTTGCTTTTCAGTTAAGCTATGCAATGTTCTTGTGCTGAACAGACCACCACGCTTTTTTTGCCGATGCAGGATTTCGTGCAGATATTTGGTTGATTTATAAACTTCAAACTTTCTCTCAACGGCTACATCGTACTTGTAGGTAAAATTGGCTGTGATCGCAGATCCGAGTTTATTCATATTGAATGAACCATTTTCTAATGATGCACAGATTCCCAAAGTATTAACTATCAGTCGTCCGCTAAGCGCTCGCCCCATCATATAGTTTGAGACAAATTCGTTGCTGGCGCGAAATTCATCAGAGGTCAAAGTTTGCTGTCCGCTTTGGTTGCGTGTTAGACCAGGAATCTGAGCATCACGTACCACTGGAAAGCTGGTTCGGTCCCCGGAGAGCTTGGTGATAAAAGTCAAAGTACCTTCGCTCACTGGTAGAGCTTGAATTTGAGCCGCATATTGTGGGTTGGCGTCGATTTGTTTTTGTAAATGGGCCGCCACATTAGTTTTTAAAGTGAAGTTTGCCTGTGCATCAAACCCGTTGTTTAAGCTGCTTACAAAGGATTGGTAAGCCTGTTCAAGCCCGGTGAGTTTGCCTTGTAGGACTTGGTCAAGATTACGGTAATCGGAATCCACATCTCGATAAAACTCAATATCGAGCGCAAGCATTTCCTCAGCGTTTTCTCGCTCAATAACCAGAACATAAAATCAAACTCATAGTCAATGCGATCGGCTTCAACCTCAACAATTTCTCGTTTTATTCGGTCCAGCTCATAGGTGTAACAGTAACCATGATCAGCCAATTGGCATTCCGCAAGGGAATTCTGCGCGTCCTGCAATTGCGCATTTAACTGACGTAATTTTTCGTCAATGATTTTAAGACCACCCTTCATTCTTATTTCGTGCCGACGCAATTGATGAATCGCTGCTCTAGCCCGCTTCAGCTCGTCGTTGTTTAATACAAGCTGCTCATCATTGGCATTGACGCGCGAAATTTGGTTATCCAAATCAATTAGTTTTTCGTTGATCGATTGGCGCCGGTCGTTGATGCGCTGACAATCCAATTCCGTACTCAAAGCAATCGGGTTACCAAAATTCATTTCGCCCATTTCTGGTGGAGCGATATATATGGTGCTGCAAGAGCGATCAAAGCTATATTGTGCGTTGTCCACGGGTCGAAAATCACTAAAATTTTCGCAAATCTGCCCTTTAAAAGGCACATTGGCTCCGGCTAATATTGGTGCAACAAGCACCGTTGAAGTAAAAATAATTTTTTTAAAAAAGCTCATTATTGAACCCCTTCGTAGACAATGTTCACGCGCCGAACATTGTTGGCAGGTCTTGGTTTAGAGAGATATTCTCTAAGCAACTGGGCGACATCTTCGGTGAATAGGTTTTCAAGGGAAGTCGACGAGAGTTCGCTTGAAATATGATTCAATTTTTCTGGCTCAACTTCGTCGAGACTGACTTCCATGCGCTTTGCGAGTTCAATTCCGAGAATCGCTCCAGAGATAAACGATGCGACTGGATGGTTGGATGCGAACAATTGACGTTTCCAAGAGTCGACAGCGTTTACTGTGAGTTCGCTGCTGGGGAGAACACTCACGTTCACCACTTGCTCTTGGAAGACGCGAAAATTCGCATTGATAGTGATTTTACCTGAGAGCAAATCACAGATAACAGGAAGGTTATCGTTTTTAATGGAATAGGAGCCGTCTTGAAATTGCTCAAACCCTGAATTTAGAAGTCGACTTAAAATAAAAGCCTGTTCGTTCAGCTTGTATTCAAAGGATGTCAACCGGGACGAACCTTCAGAAAACAGGCGTATTGCCGAAGCGGTGTATCCGTCTTCGGCTATTTTGACGACGTTATTAAAATCTTCGACAGAGTAGTTAAGGCGGTATTCATAGCCAGACGAGGGCTCGTTGTTTTGATCGAGAACGCGCTCTACCTGTCGACGAACTTTTGACTCCAACCCAGAAATGGGCATCAAAGCGCGAAATTTGAACTCTTCTAAGTTTCGCAGTTGAAGATCAGAAACAGTCGCGACTCCCGAGTCCATTTTGCGTTTGAGCTGTGCACACTGACGGGTTAATTGAAAGCGCCGGTCGGTTTCGATTTTTGGGGAGGCGAAGGGCGTCCAAGCGGTAATCGCAACCGACTTCTCAACAAAATCGATCCTCAAGGGCAAATGCAAACCTTCATCAAGATCTACATTGATGTATGTTAAAGCTTCATTGGCAAAAGTAAAAGTGGGTAACAATAATAAAATTAATACTTTTTTAAACATGGTTAACTCCTATAAATTTCGTTCGAAGAATTGTCCGCCAACTGTGTCTTCAAGAGTTTCTTTCTTGAAAATAACTTTTTCGGCAGACGAGGCATTATCAAGCTGTACTTTAATATCACTAATCATTTGTTCGTAGTTGGTGTGATCGGACCAAGAGAAGCTAGTACGATGTCCATGGCTAATACAGTGACCAAAAATTTTTCTTTTGCAGTATCGATGACGATGAGAGTGTTGCTGTCGAAAATGATTGGCCTCAGCACTTTCGCTAGATAAATTAACAAGTCTGTGAATCAAAAGCTCTCCGAGTTCTTCTTCAATTAGGTCGATCACTTTCTGTTCGTCTTCATAGTCGGCGACTCTCTCACGGGTATAGTAGTTCAATACGGTAGTATCAACATTGTCAGTGATTACGTCCTTTATATGCTCGCGAAATGTAGCAATATTTACAACGTTAGGATTTTTTTCACGATAACTTTCAATCGCGCTTATGATTGCATCTGGGTTTATGATTCTGGCCTCAACAATTGTTCCCGTCCGAACCGGATAAAAATAACTATAGTTAAATGTAATAGCATTTTCTATTTTTCTCTCGGCGGAGGCCATGCTTTCTAGGTCAATCCGATCTTCGTCGTTGATCAATTGGTCACCGTTTCGGTCTATTAAACATGCCCCGTAAAGTGAAAACTCCAAGAGAACATTGGTGCTCGATCCAAAAAGTCGGATACTTCCTTCAGGGTTGCTATCCAATGCAAATCGCTCTCGCACCTCGTTTTCAAACTCCTCGGGAATTGGAGTGGCTCCGGTAGCGAAATCTCGTAAAATAGACGCATCCCCTCTTCCATAGCTGTTTGAGCCTGTTTCACTGAGGCTTATATCAGTAGTGATAAAAGACAAAAATCCATAGGAAGTCGGAACTCGTTTGACATCAAAATTTCGCATTGGTGGAGGGTTGGCTTGGCGTAAAAGTTCAAGCCCTTCATTCCATGCGGAAAAATCGACCCATATGTTGGCATTTCCACCCCAGGCTTTGGAATATTCCTTTTCCATTCTATTAAATTCACTTTCGTGGCGGGCGCGTAGGCCAAGTAAACGAGAGTACTGCTGTTGCTCCTCAGATGTGAGGCCGTACTCAACGTCTCGAATTTCCAAATCATTGATTTTTTCACCGGCTCGCCGGATCAACTGGTGTTTGTTGTTAAAGGCTCCACATTTTGCCACACCGGGGCTCAACAGCATTGTGTCCAGCATTTGAAATGAAATTGCAGGAGCTTTTACAAAGGCAGTTTTACAGTCTTTGTCCCACGTGACTTCCACTGGACTGGTAACGTCGTTGTTGTAATAGGCTTTATTGTATATGCACTCTCCCCCTACCTTTGGACCTTCATAAGGTAAGTGGTCAGTGGCTGTGCTGTCTTGGCTTGCGCCAACCATAATAGATGCGGCAACTATGGTTGCAGACAGCATGTATTTATAGATATTGGTAATCCCCATATTTTAACCCTTTCGTTAAAAATAGATTTATTCAACGAAGCCACTGTGCAGGGGGCAAGCCAAGGGGAGAGGGAGCTCAAAATCAAATAATCGAGGACAGAGGCGCTTTTGGGGGGAATTTTCTTAGATTTTGGACGCCATTCTTAGATTGCGTTCGACGGACAACGGTTGTTTTTGACCCTTCGCGCAGCATAGGTTAGGTTGGCTCAACTATGAGTCAGATGAGCTGGGATTTATCCGTGGCGGCCCAATTGAAGGCCAAAAAAGCGGAACAAAAAAAAGGTGAAAAGAAAAAGTCCTCTTCGGACCGTAAGATCCTCACAGTCAGTGATCTCAACTCCCAGGTGCGCCAACAATTAGAAACGGCATTCCCAAGGTTTTGGCTTAAAGGGGAGCTTTCCAATTTTACGGCTCACGGTTCAGGTCATTGGTATTTTTCACTTAAAGATAATAACTCACAGATCAGCGGGGTCATGTTTCGTGGCCAAAATGGGCGAGTGAAGTTTAAACCCAAGTCAGGCCAAGAGGTAATTATTTTTGGCCGGCTGTCAGTGTATGAACCTCGCGGTAATTACCAAGTTTATGTAGAGCATATGGAGCCGGTAGGAGCGGGCGCCCTCCAGCAGGCTTTCGAAGAACTTAAACAAAAACTCAGTGATGAGGGTTTGTTTGCTCAAGAGCATAAAAAGCCATTGCCAGAGCACCCAAGGCACATTGCCATTGTGACAAGTCCCACCGGAGCGGCAATTAGAGATATTTTAAATGTATTAAAGCGGCGCTATCGAGCAGCAACGGTGACGGTAGTACCCACGGTGGTTCAGGGAGAGGCAGCGGCTCCGCATGTTGTAAAGGCCATTGAGCTGGCTCAACAGATCTCCGATGTGGACGTGATGATCGTAGGTCGTGGTGGCGGCAGCATGGAAGATCTCTGGTGTTTTAACGACGAAGCGGTGGCGCGGGCGATTTTTAATTCGAAAGTTCCGGTGATCTCCGCGGTGGGGCATGAAATTGATTTTACTATTTCTGACTTTGTGGCTGATTTACGGGCTCCGACCCCTTCCGCCGCAGCCGAGCTTGTCGCAGCAAACTCGGATGAGTTGATTGACCGATTAGAGGGTTTAAAAAAATATTTGGGTCAAGCTATGCAGGGGATTTTGTCTGAGGCTCGCCATGAGTTTTTGAGCCTTCGACAACGTTTAGTTGACCCACGAAAAGCACTCTTAGATTTTTCTCAAAGAGCTGATGAATTATTGATGCGGCTTGAGCGGGCCGCTAAAAATGGTATACGAGAGCGGCAATTAAAAATTCAGGGTTTGCGGCAAGGTTTAGTTCATCCCCATCGACTTTTACAGTCCGCTCAAACTCAAGTGAGCCAAGTTTATAAACGCATGGCTTATTTGATGAGAGAGTTGATTAAAACAAAGAACAATGCACTCGAAAAACAAATGTCACTGATGGATTCTTTGAGCCCACTAAGAGTTTTAGATCGAGGCTATGCGCTAGTAAAACATCAAGGGCAGGTGTTGAAGGTGGCTAAAAATGTTCAGCCGGGTGACGAAATAGAAATTCGACTGGCGGAGGGTGAACTCGAGGCCACGGTAAAACATATAAAATAAGTCTTTTAAGGAGAGAAAAAATGAATTTCGAAAAAAAATTAGGAGATCTCGAAAAGATCGTGGAAAACATGGAGTCCGGTGAACTCTCGTTGGATGAGTCGTTAAAATATTTCGAACAAGGCGTTAAGCTAACACGAGAGTGTCAAGAAGCTTTGCAGAAGGCAGAACTCAAAGTTCAAAAGTTATTAAGTGTAGATAATAATGGTGTTGCCGTTACTGAAGAGTTTGAGGAAGAGTAAAATGTCACTCAATGAAGTTTTTAATGTTGAAGTTAATTTAATTGAACAGGCGATATTTACGCACTTTGAAGAAAAAGCTTCATTAGCCCATCCGGGTTATGAAAAGTTAAAAGACTCTGTGTTGTATTCACTGAAAACCGGCGGCAAACGTTTTCGCCCTCTGCTTTCTCTGTTAACGGCGAAAGCTTTGGGTAAACCCTTAGAGCAAGCGCTCCCAGTGGCGAAGGCGGTGGAGTTTATTCATACCTACAGTTTAATTCACGATGATTTGCCTTGTATGGACGACGATGATGAACGCCGTGGACAACCAACAAACCATAAAGTCTATGGGGAGGCCATGGCCTTATTGGCAGGGGACGCCCTTTTGACGGAGAGTTTTTTTCTATTGGCAGAAGCCTATAGGCAAACGCCTGCTATCGCCACCGAAGTGATTTGGTTGATCAGTGAAGCGGCTGGTACGGTAGGTATGGTTGGCGGTCAAGCTATGGATATCGAAGTGCCCGAGGGTGGTCACAGTGAAGAACAAATTCGCTGGGTGCATGAGATGAAAACCGGAGCATTGATCAGAACAAGTGTCGAGGCTGCCGCTGTGGCCTGTCAGGCATCGCCCCATGAAAGAGAGTCACTCAGAAAGTATGCAGATCTCTTAGGGTTTGCTTTTCAATTGGCGGATGACATTGATGATTTTGACCCAAATAGCCCGGAGTCCACAAGTATTATCAACAACCAAGGTGTGGACGCCACACGTGCCCAGTTGCTGGAAGTAACTGAGAAATGTATTTATGCAGTAGAAGGCTTGAATGCAAAGGGGTTAAAAACCGTGGCTGAATTCAACCTAAATCGGGTTTAAAATTTATGCGATTAGATCAATGGCTTGTTGAAAATAATTGGGTGGATTCTAAAACCAAAGCGCAAGCCGTGATCAAGGCCGGAAAAGTGAAGGTTAAAAGCTCTGCCTGGGGACACAATGATTTTAAAGTTGTGATGAAACCCAGTTTTGATGTGGACCCCAGTGAAAATCTGGAAGTGCAAGTGCTGCCCTCCGAAGAAACTCGGTTTGTTTCGCGGGCGGGAGTGAAGCTAGAGTCTGCGCTTAAATATTTACAACTCGATGTTTCGGGGCAAACATTTTTAGATGTGGGTCAGAGTACAGGTGGGTTCACTGAAGCACTTATGGTGGCCGGAGCCGGCAAAGTTATTGGCATAGATGTGGGGCACGATCAACTGCACGATAAAATTAAAAAAATGGATTGCGTTGAAAGTTATGAAGGCATCAACGCCAAAAACCTTGAAGAGTTACTCCAGTGCGAAGCTATTGATGCTGAAAAGTTTCAAGGAGTCGTTATGGATGTTTCTTTTATTTCTCAGACATTAATTGTATCTAACCTTTACAAATTGATTGCGCCGGGTGGGTTTTTGCTAGCGTTAGTTAAACCTCAGTTTGAATTAGAAAAAAATGCATTAGATAAAAATGGTGTGGTCAAAGATGACAACGCCTATGAGAAGGTTCAAAATAAAATAGTTGATACCTATCGAGCATCAGGTTTCGAAGTTCGGGATTATTTTGTTAGTAGTATACTCGGTGGCGAAGGCAATAAAGAGTTTTTTGTTTTTGCTATAAAAAATTAGAAGAAGGTTTAAATTTATGTGGATTAAAAAGAGCGGGATTATTTTATTGCTGGCAGTGAGTTTTACTTTAGGCTGCGAGTCTATTAAGACAAGATCACAAATTAAAGACGGGCAACAGCCCCCAGTGGTGCAAATAAAGGAATTGGAGCCAGGGGTTGATTTGTCTGATGAAACAGCGGTCGAAGTTAAAACCAAAGAGGTTCCGAAAATCGGGCTGATTTTTGGACCAGGCTCGGTGAGGGCCCTCGCCCACTCCGGCGTGGTGGACGCATTTCAACAGGAAAAAGTTCCCGTACAGTCTATTATTGGGCTGGGCTGGGGAGCATTGGTTGGGGGCTATTACGCCAGTGAAGGTAATGTCACTGAGGTACAGTGGCAGCTTTCAAAATTGAAGAAAGAAGATTTGGTGGATCGGAGTTTGTTGTCGAACAAGATTGAAAGAAAAAATGTGAAGGAGTTTGTTCGAAATATATTGCCGGAGCCAGTGCGAGCCAAAAATATTTCGCAATTTACCATCCCCTTTGCATGTCCGTCAGTGAGTTATATGGTCGGGCAGTCAGTTTTTAAAGATTCCGGTAGTTTTGAGAGTGTACTCGATCGCTGTTTGCCAACACCGCCCGTGTTTTCTCCGGATGGCGTTTGGATGGCCGATATTAACGCCATTGAAGAAAGCATTCAGTACATGAAAAACAAAGGGGTTAACTTAATAGTTTATGTCAATGTACTAGGGCGTGGAGACTTATTTGAAAAATCAGAAATAAAAGACGAGCCCGAGACAGCACTATACTGGCAACAAGTACAGAGAACCCACAGCCGATTAAGTGACCTGCGCAACAAGTACCCCGAACTGCGTGAGTTATCCATCAACGTAGATCGCCAGCGGCTGTTGGACGTGGGTAATTTACGCCTCCTACCACTTGCCGGTCGACGGGCAGGGGTTCGCCTCATAGAAGATCTTAAAGAGGAGTTTGGCTTCTAAATTGTAGTCTTGTCTTTCTTTTACTCTATTACGAGCTTGTGCTTAAAAACTTGATGTTATGGATTGTGTAGCTTTTTAAACCAACCACCATCACTTTCACCATATTTTATAAACTCATAGACAGAATTTAAATTTAAGGCACTCAAAGCTGCTTCCAAGTCAGTAAAATTATTATCTAATAGACTCATAACTCTGTGATGAGATTCACATAGCTGTACCAATTGGTGCCCAGCTCAGTATCGTTGCCCGATACATAAGAGCTCAGTGGCTGTCCTATTTCAAAAGTCAAAATACCTAGAGGTCCAACGGGGACACCAGATTTTAAAGCCACATAGCTCTCCAGTCTTTCACCGGATTTTGAGTAAATATCTTCGATGTCCATCGGGAAGGGCATGCTGGCTTTGATCTCTTCAATGACCGGGTTCGACCCAGTAACTTCACCCCAAGTTTTATAGGTGCCGCCAATCATTCCAGTAAGATATTTGCCGAAGAGGGGGAAGTTCAACTCACTCATCCACTTGCCTTCATCACCAAGACGGTAACCCATATCGTTGCGCCCACCGGTTCGGGCTTTCAATTTGATTTTGTTGCGCCAGTAAACGTTGGCACCAAAGTAATCACGTCGATTCACTTCAAACAATGCATCGTAGGTGCCAGATCCTAACTGTCCTTGATAGGGCAATATGCGCTCCATGGTCACGTTGCCTCTTCGGCCCATGTTTACCGTAGCGGAGTCTGTTTTATCAATAGAACCCGTTGGCACACTTAATCCGACCTTCATGACTGTTTGTGATTGGCTGGTTTCCCAGCTGCGAACTCCGTACAACTCTAAATCACTCAGCCCGCGAGAGCCAGCGTTGATATCCATTCGGTTACCAAGCAAGCGAACATCCATATCCAAATACTGCGTGCCCACTTCAGCTTGCCAATCAGAGTTCAACTGATAGCTGATGGCAATTAAATGCGCTCGTAAAATGATGTTTTCAGGTACCATATCGCCGTTAAGGCTCGCCTCGGGATTTCGAAGATCCCGGTGTTGATATTGATAAAAAGAACTCCACTTTGAAGGAGTTGATGTCGACTCACCGATTGGCTCAGCAATTTCTGCGGACTGAGCTCCCACTAAAGCTGGAAAAAGTAATGCGCTAACACAAACCCATAACAGTTTTTTATACATAATTTTCACCCTTTTTGAAGGTCCCTAACAAACAATATGGGGGTCTGGCTGTCAACAGATAGGCTGTGACTGTCTAATAAAGAAAAAAGGGTCGCAAAATCTGTGTGTGCGCATGGGCATATCGATTGACCTAATGTAGGTAATATCAGTAGTTTAGGCCCAGATATTACCGGTAGGGGGCAATATGCGAAAACCACTTGTTGATCCAAAAATTTTTCAAAAACGTCGGGATCAGCTCGCTAAAACGATGCAGGATGGAAGCGCGTTGGTATTGATGTCCCACCCGGAGATGATTCGAAACTATGATGTTCATCATCCCTACAGGCAAAATACAGATATGTTTTATCTGACAGGCTTTGAAGAGTCCCAATCTGTTTTGGTGTTTATACCTGGCTCAGAAAATCCCACCACATTGTTCGTAAAAAAGAAGGACCCCACCATGGAGACTTGGGAAGGGTTTCACTTCGGAGTGGATGGTGCCAAAGAGGCGTTCCAAGTCGATCAAACCTTTCCCATAGATGAATTGGAAGAGCGTTTGCCAAAGATGATCGTGGACTGTTCGGCCGTTTATTACAGCCAAAACCATCACTACGGACAAGATGAAAAAATCAATGGAGTTCTTAGAAAAGTAAGAGCCCTGCGCGGACGCAGTGGAGAGGGCAATATCCCGCTCATGGATTCATATCCACTCATTGGTGAACTCAGAGTAATAAAATCTGAATTTGAACAAAATGAAATGCGCTCTGCTTGTAAGATCAGCTCCGAAGCCCATATCGAATTGATGCGAGCCACTCGACCAGGGATCAATGAGCGTGCCCTGCATGGTTTGTTTATAAAAGAAATAAAGCAAAGAGGCGCGGCCCGTGAAGGTTATGGGACTATTGTGGCCGGCGGTAATAATGCTGTGACTTTGCATTATGTTTTTAATGATTGTGATCTGGTGGACGGGGAGATGATTCTTATCGATGCGGGTGCGGAATACCACTATTATACCGGGGATATCACTCGCACCTACCCCATTAACGGCGAGTTCTCCGCGGCGCAAAGAAAGCTTTATGAGGGCGTTTTAAAAGTTCAAAAAAATCTCGTTGATGCAGTAAAACCAGGTACGACGTTTAAAGATCTTAATGAACAGATGGCCGAGGGCCTCACGGATATCCTGCTAGAAGTGGGGATATTAAAGGGCGACCGAAAAAAACTTCTTGAAGGTAAAACCAATGCTGAAAAAGCGTATTTTAAATTTTGCCCACATGGAGTCGGTCACTTTCTAGGGTCCGATGTACACGATGCCGGTAAATCGAAAAAAGATCGCAGTCGCCCACTGGAGGCAGGGATGTGCCTCACAATTGAGCCGGGTTTATATATTTCAAAAGACGATACCGATGTGGCCGCAGAGTTTCGCGGTATCGGCATTCGGATTGAAGACAACTTACTCGTCACGCCTGACGGCAACGAAAACATGACAGCAAAGTGTCCAAAAGAAATCGATGATTTGGAAAGTCTTATCGGCTCCAATTCCGATATTTGGGCAGGTGCTGTAACTGAATAAGGAGAAAACATGGAAACCCCATTACACCCAATGCTAGTCCACTTCCCCATAGTGCTGGAATACTTCTGCCAATTTCGTTAGCTGTGGCGCTGGTCATGTACAGATCTTCGATATTTAAACGGTCCGTTTGGGTTATCATTTGTCTCATCGCCGGTGCCTATTTTGGTTCGGCTCTAGTTGCAGAGGAATTTGGTGAGGAAGATGAAGAAGTGGTCGAGCACGTTGTTGGACATGATACTCTGCATGAACATGAAGAGGCGGGAGAGAAAATTCCTAAAGTTGCTTTGGCGCTTTTTCTAGTTAGGCCTTATTATGTATTTCGTCCAAGCACCCCGCATGTGAATTCGGCATTGTTGGTTTTATCATTGATTGGGCTGTACCCTGATCGAGGCCGGCAAAACGGGAGGGGGAAAGCTCGTTTATATTCACGGAGCAGCTGAAGCTCACATGCCGATTACAGTGGACCAAATCGGCATAGGCGAAGATAACATTATCGAAAACGATACAGAAGCCGAGCCGGGTCCCGATGTGGATATTCAAGAAAATGAAATGAACGAATTTGAAGATATGGATTAAGGCGAGGATTCAGATCGCAACGAATAGGCGTTAATCTAAGCGGTGGTCATGCATCCACCAATTTTTGCTTTCCATAGTTTTGCGAGCTCTACTTCGGATTCAAAAATTCGATGATCTTTTTCGGATAGTAGTCTGAACGGCCAAGCGATGATGCGTGTGGCCGCTTCTAAAAGATAAATATCTCCAGAGCTGTTGCCGGCGGCAAAAAATGGAGCTTGCCGCTTTGTTGCTTGCATGAGCCCTTCTACTTTTCCCTGTTTCCAAGTCACGGGACCATCCTGTTGGTCGGTGATCAGGCCGTCAACAACCTTGGTGGTGACACCGACCACCTGGTCTTCAGGGATATTATACAACTTGGCAGCACCTTCCACAGCCCACTTAACGCTGGCGGTGACGATATAAGTTTTTACCCCTTTATTTTGCAGGTGAGTTATCAATGTGTGCATCGACTCAAAGGTGGGAACTTCTTTAAATTCAGTAATTTTTCGTGACCAAATCTGCGCGTCTTTAAGGGGTACCCTTCATTATCTGGGCTAACCACAGGTAGCCTTCGGGAGGGTTGGGGCCATTTCGAAGTGAATGATAATACTCCCAGGGGTCTTGTGGTAATTCCACGAGTTCATTGTCAATAAGGTATTGAAAATAGGTTTCACCCACATCGATATTCCATAACGTATTGTCCGCATCAAAAGCAGCAATGGGGTTTGCGCCTTCTGCAAGTGCCTTTAGTCGAGAAGTTGAATGATTTGATCCAGTTGAGGTTGTACCAATGCTTTTTGCATGAAATCCCTTTGATATAATGCGTATAGTTGTAATTGTTATCAAATTTCTGGATTTTTTGAAATGTTATTTCCCACGGATAAAAGATTCGTCAACATTCTACCTCAATTCTGATAGGACTTTTTGCATGAATATTGAAATCAAGACTTTGTGTGAACTTGATGTTGATCATGTCTACCAATTTGAAAAGCTTAATTCTACGGATAGTTCACTGTCAGAGATAGAACAAGAAATGAAGAGTTGGTCAGCGCCTTGGCGCCGTGAGGCTCTTGAGTACTATTTGCCCAATGGCTGGTGCTTTGGTTTTTTCGGACCCGGACAAACCCAGCAGTTGCGAGGATACTTTAGCGCAAACATTTTGTTTTTTTAGGGGGCTCACCCAAACTCTGTGGCTAGAACATTTACAAGCAGATTCAGAGGAGTTAAAAACATTAATGGTGGACGTGGCCTATAGAACGGCAAGAACTAAACATCTACAAGCCTTGATAGCATACCAACCTCACTCGTATCGAGAGGCCCTTGCACCGTTAAAACCGGAACAGCTTTCAGATGATTACTTTTTAATTAAAACAACAAAGTTTAAATAAATCGCGGAGTCATAAACATCCATGTGTCCATTTTCATTCGAAACTCGAAATCAAAATTTAAATCGGCTTAAAACAGAAACATTTGACTTGGTCATTATTGGTGGTGGCATCAATGGGGCTGGTGTTGCACGAGATGCGGCGAGTAGAGGCTTGAAGGTTGCCCTTGTCGAGGCCAATGACTTTGCCTCGGGGACCAGTTCTCGATCCTCTAAATTAATTCACGGTGGAGTTAGGTACCTTGAAAATCTTGAGTTCGGGCTCGTATTCGAAGCGTTAAGTGAGAGAGCAAAATTATTTCAATTGGCGCCGCATTTAGTGCACCCATTGCGTTTTCAAATCCCAATCTATAAAAGCTCTCGTGTCGGTATGTTTATGATGGGTTTAGGCATGTGGTTGTATGATGCACTCTCGCTATTTCAAGCCCCAAAAATGCATGAGCGCCTCAATGCAAAAGAGAGTGTTGAGCGAATGCCAACACTCAATGCAAGGGAGCTTTCGGGTTCTTACGTTTATTCAGATGCTTACATGGACGACGATCGGCTTGTGCATGAAACACTTCGGTCGGCCAATGAGTTGGGTGCTGTTCAAGTGAATTATGCAAAGGCGGTCGGGGCGAACCGAGACGAGCAAGGTCGAATTCAATCCATAAAGATTAAAGATGGCATTGCCGGCGAAGAGTTAGTAGTGCATGGGCGACATTTTGTTAGCACGGTAGGAGTTTGGACCGATGACCTTGGAGATATTCTTCTACCCAAGTGGGAGCATATCATGCGCCCCTCTAAGGGCGTTCATTTAACTTTTTCAAAGGAGCGCTTACCACTTGCTAATGCGGTAGTAATGGGTGCGGAATCGCGTATTGTTTTTGGTATTCAAAGGCACGAAATGGTTATAGTTGGAACCAGATACGGATTACACAGGTGACCCTCGAGAGGTGCATGCCACTAAAGAGGATATTGAATACCTTTTAAAAGTAGCTAATGAGTATTTTCCGGGGGCTCAACTGAAAGAAAAGGACATTATTGCATCTTATTCAGGTGTTCGCCCATTAGTGAATGATGGAGCCGAGTCCGAGGGTAAAACCAGTCGAGAGCATACGATCATTAATCACCCTAAAAACATCACATTTGTGGCTGGAGGCAAGTACACCACTTATCGTTTAATGGCGGAAGAGGCTGTGGATTCAACGCTGACCTATTTGAGTATCGAAAGGCAAGCTGAGTTAGGATCGAGTCAGTCAGAAAAACCACTGAATGGGATGATCGATGCCCACTCATTTCGCCAGCTCATCAGAAAATCGAGGAATGGGCGAGGGCTTGGGGTCGATCAGAAGCATTTGTACATCAGCTCGTAGAGCGGCATGGGCTCGGAAGCAGCTCCATTATTTAAAATACGCGCCACTTCATCCCGAGGTGCTAGAGGCAGAGCTTTTTTGGCTCATTGAGTTGGAGTATGCGCTGGAATACACTATGTGCTTGGAATTACGAGACTTCGTATTGCGCAGAGTGCCTGTTTTCTTATCACTTCCGGATAATGGTCGAGACTTTTACCTCCGTGTGGGCCGAGATCATTACTCGTCGCCTGAACAAGAAACCGGAGTACACCTCTGAGCAACTAGAGAAAATGCAGCGTCACATCAATTTAGAGCTAGGATGGAAATCTAACCTCTTGGATTGACTCTTCTAGTTTTACATATAACCTAAAATTTTCAGGGTAATGGCTTAACAGTTTCAAGAAAAGAGTTCGCTACATGAGTTTCATGGATAAAGTCTCCGACTACTTCTCAAATGATATTGCTATTGATTTAGGCACTGCAAAACACTCTCGTTTATGCAAAAGGCAGAGGGATCATCTTGGATGAGCCCTCAGTAGTGGCTGTTCAGAAAAATTATAGAGGTATGCAAAATCGAGTATTGGCAGTAGGTAAAGAAGCAAAAGATATGTTGGGGAGGACCCCAGGAAGTATCGTTGCCATCCGCCCCATCAAGGATGGAGTTATTGCAGACTTCGAAGTCACCCAATCCATGTTGAAATATTTTATTTCGAAATCCACTCAGCATAAAAAAGGCTTTATCCGGCCGAGAATTATTATCTGCGTACCTTACGGTATCACTCAGGTGGAAAAACGAGCAGTGAAAGAATCGGCCCACTCAGCCGGTGCTCGAGAAGTTTATTTGATAGAAGAACCCATGGCAGCCGCCACCGGAGCAGGACTACCTATTACCGAGCCCACGGGCAATATGGTAGTGGATATGGGGCGGTGGTACTACGGGTGTTGCCGTGATCAGTTTGGGTGGAATTGTTTACTGTAAATCAATTAAAGTGGCCGGTGATAAATTTGACGAAGCGTTGGTGAACTATGTACGTCGTCAATTCAACCTGTTGATTGGTGAGCGAACCGCTGAGAGCATTAAAATTGCTATCGGTAACGCCTATCCATTCGAAGAAGAAAGATCTATGGAGATTAAAGCCGATCTGGTAGCAGGTGCTCCGAAGACTATTGAAATCACATCCAGCCAGGTAAATGATGCATTGATGGACCCACTCAGTGAGGTCGTTGATGCTGTTCGTACAGCTCTTGAAAAAACCCCTCCCGAATTGGCCAGTGATATTGTGGACAATGGAATTGTGCTCACAGGTGGCGGGGCACTACTAGCAAACTTAGATGTTTTATTGAGAGAGCGAACGGGCTTGCCAGTATCGATTGCCGAAGATCCACTCTCGTGCGTTGTCATGGGTTCCGGTAAAGTTTTAGATGAATTGGATTTGTTAAAACAATTGACCGTGGACTAAATGGATGGTCGAGAGCCTCAAACAGGATATAGCGAACTTTTTTTATTTTTCATTGCTCAATGAAGGTGTTGCTGTTGAAGCGGCCTCTAAGGTTTTCATTGAAATTAACAAAAACCTAGATCCGGATGAAAATAATTTTCTGACAATTGAAAAATCAAAAGTGGTTAACGAATGCCAGGATGTTTTTAAAAAATTTTTTAAAAAAGCGAGATTCGGCTCCAGTGTATTGTTGGAGGCTGGATGGCAGATCAATCCCCAGGTCGATCAAGGGTTATGGCGGCATTTTGTTAGGGATGCGGACGAGGACGAGTACATTGCTGTCATCTGGTCGGCAATTTTAAAGTACGATGATGCCGATATTGCAAAGGGACTGGGAGTTACAGTTGGTACAGTTCGACACCGTACAGGCCGAGGACTGAGAAAATTGGGCGCTATGTGGGGAGGGCACTAAATGATGTCTGAAAACGAGTCCAATTCAAATTTGTTCTCTAAGAAACGCCGATTGAGCCGATTTCTTGCCCAGGAAATGCTGTACGATTACGTTGCGGGCTCGCTTGATGAAGATCGAGAAAAAGCAGTTAAAGAATTTTTAGAGCAAGATGAAGAACTCAAAAGAGAAGAGCAAGCGCTTCGCCAGGCAATTAAATATTGTAATCAGCTTTCAGAAACTCAGATTTCAGAGCCCTTGGCAAAACAGATTGGGACACAGTTTAATCTCCTTCCTTATATTGTAGATAAACTGGGTTGGTCGAACTGGCCTGACTTGGCAAAATGGGCAATTCAGGCGTTAGGTCTATCGCTAGCGGTGGCCGTGGGAGCAATGTTCTTGCCCTGGGATCGACTGGGTTTCGAATCTCGTCCGGGTGAAACGGAAATTGTTGTTGTAGAAAAAGATGCAGATAACCCGGTCGCAACGGTTGCCACTCCTGTTCCTGATTCGCAAAACATTGAGGAAAGCGAAATTCAAGTTGCGGTGAACACTAAAAACCTCGAAGTTAAACAAAAAATAGCTGAGAAGATTCAAGAGGCGAACAGTGATGCAGAAAACGAAGTTGTAAAATCAGAATCTGAAATCCAGGCCGACGAGAAAACCAGAATAGAGGCAGGGAAGCGATTAGAGGCGGCTAAAAAACAAAAAGAAGTTAAAGAGCCGACGGGTAACCCATTCGTTTATCGCGGAAACATTCGAGCCAGTAAGCTGGACGAAGCGACCCAAGATCTAGTGAACACCATTAAGCAGCTTGGTGGGCGCAAAGGTGGGAAAGTTGAAATCGGTTGGCGCAAACCAAATGCTTCTTACTTTCATTTTATCGTAAATGAAGAACACTTAGGGCAGATCCGAAAGGCGTTTGGTAAATATGGCGAATTTGAGCTCACAAAGACGCCTCACCGTCGTATGATGCCTGCAGGTGAAATCCGTTTTATTATTGAAGTTAAAGACGCAAGTGTAGGTCAATGACCACTACCGAGGAAAACTTTAAACCAAAAATATCTATTAGAACTCTTCTGATATTGGTTTTTATATTTTTCTCAGTCGTCCCCCTCCGGAATCGTCACTTTGTATTCTGTTTATCAATACAAAAGGGCCATCGATCAAGAAAACTTCCAAAAGTTAAAATCAAGATATAATGAACTAGCAGATCTTTTGGATTCAAAGCAACGCCTCATTGAAGCCAGTGTAAAATACAGAAGTGAAAATAAAAAAATAATTTATTTTTTAGTCAATCGTCTTTATGAGCCAACACTTCGTGCAGCGTCTGAGAACCTTATACCAGGCGAAGACCACGAGGTGGACATCTACCAAAGAACGGGTGAATTGTTTTTACGGATTAAAAAAAATAAATCTGGCAATTACACTATTGCGAGCCAGAACAGTTTAAAGGGATTTCGAGCACCACAAGATTTTCTAGAAGGCTTCACTGATGAGCAAGAAAGGGTAGCCTACAGGTATTTTGATTTTGTAAAAAATGAACTAGTGCTTCGTGTATTTCAAAAAATACTCACAGATAAGGGGCGACTTGTCGGTTATCTTCAAGAAAATGTATCTATCAGCATTTCAGAGCTCAAAGATTTTCAGAATAAAAACGGGCTGATAGCTATTTTTGCTGACGGGCAGTGGAGTCGTATTAATGCCAACAAATACAATGTGTTGCCCATCTTATCCACAGAAAAAACCTTGATGACGAATCCACCAAAATATTATGGTGACTTAGTCGGTAAAGATAAGGGTTACAGTCAGCTTTCTATAGCGGGAGAACCGTTCGGTTTGTATGTTGCACAACACAGTTGGGGCGACGCCTCGATCGTTGCTGGAGTGGCATCTTCAGTTTCAAGTTCGTTAGCAATTATCGAAAATGTTAACAGAGCCTTTCTGTTTGTAGTTATCACTATCACCGGTTTTCTCTTTATCATGTGGTGGCTTTTAACTAAAAAAATTCTTTCGCCCATTGATCTATTGGTGTCGAAAATTCAAGGTATGCAAGAAGAGAGAGAGTTTAAGCCAATAGGAGAGCATTCCAACACTGAGTTGGGGTTAGTCACTCGAGCATTTAACTCGATGTCTAAGGAAGTTTTGAGTACCCAGAAGACGTTGCGATCCAAAGTTACTGAACTAGAAGAAGCAAATAGAACGATAAAGAGCACTCAATCGCAATTAATTCATTCAGCAAAAATGGCGAGTTTGGGTCAGCTAGTGGCGGGGGTTGCGCATGAACTTAACAACCCCATTAGCTTTATTAGTTCAAATATGTTGCCACTTAGAGAATACTTTCAGTCATTGCTTCTTATTATTAAAACCGCAGAGTCCAATCCGGAAAAACTGCGAGCTGTTGAAAAAGATATGGATTTTGATTTTATAAAAGAAGATTTGCCAAAAGTCATAAAGTCCTGCGAAGAAGGAGCTAAACGCACTCACAGTATAGTGCTCGGATTGCGTAGCTTTTCTCGTTTAGGTGAGGCGGAATTAAAATCTGTCGATATTAGAGAAAACATTGAAAGCACACTGCAGATTTTGACCCCCCAGCTGAAAAATAGAATTCAAGTCAAAAAGCAGTTTGAGCCAACACCGGATGTGGTTTGCTATCCAAGCCAACTCAACCAAGTTTTTATGAATATTATTTCTAATGCAGGTCAGGCCATCGACGGTGAGGGTACGATTACGATTGCTTTGAAAAAATACGATGAAAATCTGATCGAAATATCTATTGCTGATAGCGGTAGAGGTATGGACGATGAAACCATTGAGAGAATTTTTGAACCGTTTTTTACCACCAAGGGCCAAGGAGAAGGAACAGGGTTAGGTTTAAGTATTTCCTTCGGAATCATTGAAAAACACAAAGGCCAATTGATTGTCGAAAGCCAACTCAATGTGGGTTCTAAGTTTATTATCCGGCTACCAATTCGAGGCCCTCAATAGGTGATCACTGTGCGGAGTCGGAACTGTTGGACGACCCACCAGCAGAACCACCAAGCCAACTGTCGGCCACGGCATCATAGGCTTCTATGGTCCGACTGGGCAAATCGAAGTTTTTCACGTGACTTGGGGTTGTACCTGGGCCGACGATAAATTGATTTGAATTGAGCTTTGATACATCGTTCAACGTCGTACGGACTTCGGTTTCGTCATTAGTGCTTGATGCAATTCCTCGATGTGCGGAAGAGGGTTCTGCCGAATTAGTAACTTCATTGGGAAGGTCCCGGCCCTCCCAATAGACGATTTCAGCTGTGCTAGCCGTCGTAAAAATTAAAAAACTCATCAATACATAAAACGGTTTCATCAAATTCAATTGTATCATCATTGGATAAAATTTTGATTTTTAATTTTCTTGAAATGTCTCATGTTGAGAATTTTGCCAAAGGTCTTGATATTGTAGATCAAACGGCCGAGTACCTATGTATCTATGGAGAAACCTGAGAAAAAACCTAAATTCGGTGGCGATCTTTCTTTGATGACCACGACCATCGTCGCCCTTCTCTTAGTCGTGTTTCATGAGCATACCAATAGAGATACATTTAAAAGTTCTGATAAAGGAGCCCGCCGGATTAGCAGCACTCACACAGAGCAAAAAACCTTTCCTATGGATATTTTAAATAAAGGCCTTCAAAATTTGCATTCTGAGCGGGAGATTCATCGTGAACGGGCAAAGATGGAGAGAGAATTACGCCCAAGAGACATGGATCAACAACAATATTTAGATGTTGAGCAGGTCAAGAGAGAAGGTCAACAGTACGGTCTACAGCTTAATCCCCATAATCCGGCCGAAGAAATTGCACGACAAAATAAAAACCCGGTAAGAATGGACTACAATCAACTCGATACGGCTGTATCGAGAAACTTAGCCGCACAAGAAGCACTTGCTCAATACGAACAAGAGTACCGCAAAGAATACATTAAGCAGTTTCTGGAAAACGCTCGGCGAGATGGGTATGAGATCATTCTCAATGATGACCTATCGATCAAAGAAGTGCGAGAAGTGAAGCGATAGGGCGCAACTACTGCATAACTCCCAAATCCCGCAAACTGACATACGAATATTTTGTGAAAATAATATGATCAATGAACTTGATTTGCATTAATCGACTTGCTCTTTGTAATTGGCGAGTCACTTTGATGTCTTGGGGAGAAGGCTCCATTTCACCACTGGGGTGATTGTGAGCCAATATAAAACTGGTGGCATTTTGTAAGAATAAAAATCGAAATATATCCCTTGGATGAAAAAGGCATGAATCGACGGTACCTCTAAATATACGTTGAATTTGAATGGGTTTATGCGACGAATTGAGGGCCACAACCCAAACCTCTTCCACTTCATTTGTGGATAAAGGACTCAGCCTACGAAAGGCCATTTGGCTGTCAGTGATGGAAAGATTGTTTTTCATGATCAATGAGGAGTGCAATGACAAAGACGGAAGGAAGTATGTTTGATTTGAATTAAGGCAGGCAACAGGTCCGGGACGCGGATAGGCCTTTCAATTTATGTAGATCGTAAACGCAAAGCATCATGCCTCATCACGCGTTCAGTGAGTAACGGTCTTGTTGTTACCTAAAAGCTAGATGTGCAGGTTGATCAGTAGTGGGATTCCCCATAAAATGAACTCTCTAAAAAATGACCTGAGAGGTAGACATCTATGAAAAAATATACGGTTTTAGTTTTTGTTGTTTTTGGCTTATTACTTTCCGCTTGCGGCCCCAAGGGCTTTGTAAGAGGCGACTACGATAAAGATGTCAACAGCACAAATCTGTTAAACGATAAGTGGTCTGAATCAGACATGCAAACGGCCGTTCATGACTTGGTTAACAAGGCTTCAAATCACTACATGATTAGAACTGCCAAAAAACCGCCGATCGTGATGGTTACTCGCATTCAAAATAAAACTTCTGAACACATTGATACTCAAAGCATTAGCGACATGCTTCGTGTGGAGTTGATGAATTCATCAGGCCTACAATTTGTCGATAAGGAAGCCCGAGAAGATATCGCTGAAGAGTACGATTATCAAAATTCTGGAATGGTCGAAAGAGGCTCTAGAAAAGGACCTGGCGGTCAAGTGGGAGCAGACTTTATTTTAAATGGCCGCTTGGATTCAATTGTCCAGCAAGCAGGTAAAGATAAAACGGTTTACTATAAACTCACTCTGAATATGACCAATTTGAAAACGGGAATTATTGTTTGGTCAGGATACAAACAAATTCGAAAGATTTATAGAAAACAATCTGTCGGACTTTAATTTTTTATTAGCAATAAGAAAAAAATAATGGGGCTTTTTTGAGCCCCATTTTTGATATAGGCCAATTCATGCGAAAAGTTTTATTAACGCTATTCATTTTTTTTCTAGGGTGTGCAACCTATCAGGGAAAAGTAAACAAAGCCCGCCAAAGCATGGAAAATGGTAACTATTCACAGGCGGCCATGGAGCTTGAGAAGTTCGCCTGGAAAGTCTCGGATGACCAGCTCATTTATTTACTCGACTATGCCACCGCACTTCAATTGGAGCAAAAATATCAAGAGTCGAATAAGGCCCTTTTGATCGCCGAAAAAATAGCAGAAATTCAAGATTATACGAGCCTTTCGCGGGAGGCTGGCTCGCTGCTTTTAAACGAGGGAATGGTCCAATACAAGGGGGACCCCTTCGAGAAGGTGATGATAAACACGATGTTGGCTATCAATTTTTTAATGTTGAATGATTTAGATGCGGCTCTCGTTGAAACTCGAAAAATCAACAACATGCTTTATCTCTATAAAAAAGAGGGAAAACGCGACTACGAGCAGAATGAGTTTGCTCATTACTTGGCGGCAATGATTTGGGAGCAAGACAGAAAGTTTGACGACGCCTATATCGATTACAAAGCGGCCTATGAGTTGAACCCAAATATTAAATATATCAAGGAAGACCTTATTCGGGTGGCTTTCTTATCTCGAAGAATGGACGAATATAAAAAGTGGAAGGCGGAGTTTCCTGAAGTAAAATTTAACGAGAACTCCTGGAAGAATCGCGATGGAGAGTTAATTGTAATTTACCAACAGGGTTGGGGGCCAAGAAAAAGAGCTCGACCGGACAACCACCGATTTCCAAAACTATTTCCGGTATATAATCGAACACAAGGCGCATCAATTTTTATAGACGGTAAGGCGGTTGAAAATACAGGCCTTGCATATGATGTTGAAGACGCAGCCATTCGTACCCTTGAAGATGATTACGGAAGGCTGGTCGCAAAACGCATGGCCGGAGTAGCGGTAAAGGCCGTTGCCGCAGATCAAATTCGCCAGAAAAATGAAGGTCTTGGCGAGTTGGCCTGGCTAGTTATGAATATTGCCGACCAGGCAGACCTGAGGCAGTGGTCTACACTGCCTCAAACGTTTCAAATAGCGAGAATTCGTTTGAAGCCGGGTCAGTATAAATTAAAAATCCAAGGTCTCGATGGAGTTGAAGGCCAACCAACAGGCGAGACCTCAGCAGAACGTGAAATTACTGTTAAACCTAGAAAAGCCACTTTTATAAGTTGGCGGTCAGTAAAATAATTCGGACTTGATGTTATTAGGGCCAAAAAAAACCCAAGTGTTCAACTTGGGTTTAATAAATAAATCAAAATTTAAAAGGAATTTTAGCTGTCGAACTGTTGGCTTCCACCAGGAAGTGGTAAGTCAATGGAGTTTTCGCTGCTTGTTGGCAACGTTGAAGACTCTTCTTCAGTTTTGCGAGCAGCTTGGTTAGCAGCGTTAGCAACACGCTCTTCCAAAGTTTGTTTCATATCATCAAAAGAAGGTTTTTGCTTAATAGCGTCAGGAATAGCGGGCTGTGGAGCCGGCTGGTTTTGATGATAATCCTGAGGAAATGCACCCAATTTAGCGAGGTAGCTCGAGATGCTGCCATTGCCATTTTGGATGATTTCACGAAGTGTAAAAAGAGGGCGTATTGAGCCGCTTTCTTTTCAGCTTCAAAAATAATCTGGAGTTAATGTGGCCGCAGTGATGTCGTTTTTTGTTTTATTGTCGATCACCATAACTTCTTCACTGGCTCGGATCATTTTTGCAATGTCATCAAGTGTTACATAACAGCTTTGCTGAGTGTCATACAGCTTGCGGTTTTGATAACGCTTAATGATCTTCGTTCTTGAATTGGCTTTGTTAACCATTGTTGCTTCTTGGCTCACGGAGTGCCTCCCTCTCGCAGTTATTTCCCCAAATGTTTCTATTATTACGCGATGAATTCTTAGGCTTAAACTACGAAGACTGGTGTAAATGTGTGCACAGCCTTTAGATTCATCGCATCGATCGGGCCCAACTTAGCCTCGAGCGTCGTAAGCTGTCAAGCGCCTAATTTGGGCTTTTTCAAATAAAAATTGTATTGTTTTACGGCAATGCTGCATCGCTGTAAATCAGATGCGTTTTGAGCGGGTGTTAGGTTAATTCTGCGTAGAGTTTAAGTTTGCTGAATAAATAGCCGATTGAGTAGGTTAGCCAGGGGAATGCGTCAGTGCTCAATAAAAGCAAACAAAAACAAAAGGTTACCGGCTCTGAGGCCTTTTCAATACTGGGGGTCCTCTGCCTCGTCAGTTATGTTTTTGTGTATATTTTGGCCAGCAACGGTGGGAACAAAAAGCTCGAAACGGCAAAAATTGAGATGGAAAGTCTTTCAGCCCAAATCATGGCTGCAGGCATGAAATCTTTACCAGGACAGGGTTTGGCCCGTGGGCTGGCTTCGGTTCCCTCTGAGGAGTCTCCTGTTAAGTGGGTTCAAGACTGGAGCCAAGTGGGCTCCGAAGGCAAAATTGGTCGCGACCCCTGGGGACAACCCTTTCACTATCTCGTCATAAAAGAAAATGCTCAAAAGGCAAAATACATTGTGATCATCTCAGGTGGACCTAACAAACAATTGGAAACTCCAGTTGAGAAAGCCTCTTTAGTTAGCGGAAAGTCTAACCTCATGTTGAGTTATGTTGGTGACGACTTTGGTCTAGTTCGCCCAATCCCTTAATTAAAAGGGCTTTCACCGGGTTTTTAAGTTCAAATAGTTTCAAGCTGGTTCTCGTTCAAGCCGATACATCAATATATGTAACCCAATTATTAGGGGATTGGATGAGAGCTTTAAGTTTGAGTTTGTGCCTGTTGGCCGTGTCTTTGATGGCTTCATGCGGACATGTCTCCAAAATGGGAATGTTTAAAAATTCGGCTCTCAACGATCTCAACCCAGCTCCGGAAAAGTTTGCTCCACCGAAAAATTACGATAAAAAAGTCGACCAATTTCATATGCAATCCACGGCAGATTATCAATTTTCATTGGGTGAAACCTATGCTTTGGATGGCCAAACTCAAAAGGCCATTGAGGCTTTTAAAGCCGCACTGGTCTACGACAATAAGGCAATAGCCATTCGACTTCGTCTCGCTGAAGAGTACGTAAAGTCGGGCCGATTTGCCGAGGCTCTTGAGGAAGCAGAATACACTTTGACGTTGGATGACCGCTACATACCCACGCGTATTTTACTTGGGAACTTGTACTCGAGTTTAAAAATGTATGACTTGGCTATTTCTCAATTTCATGTGGTTTTAGACATCGAACCCGAAAATGAGCAGGCTCCTCTTTTTATTGGCGCCATATTAGCAGAGCAGAAAAAATATGACGAAGCCATTGAGCACTTCAAAGCTCTTACGAAGAGCAATAAAAGTGATAAAATCCACATGTTTCACTATTACATTGGCCGAATCTACTCTGAGCGTGGCGAAGACTTCTATGGAAAAGCAGAAGAAGCCTATAGCGATAGTTTACGCAATAAACCTGATTTTCAAAGATCCGTGGTCGCCCTTGCTCGACTCTATATTAAAAAAGGTCAGTTAAAGTCGGCAGTTCAATTATTAACGAGTTTTCAGGAAAAGTTTCTAGCAGAAAGAGAAGTGGCTCGACTTCTCAGTCAGATCTATATCGAAACAGAGCAGTTTGATGAAGCCTATGAACAGTTAAAAATATTAGAAGGTTATGACCACCCTCTGAACTTAGGGCTCAAATTGCAAATGGCTCTAATGCTTATTCGTATCGAAAACTTTGGCAAAGCCAATGAGAAGCTTTAAAGCTCTGTTGCGAGCTCCTGACTCAGACAAAGTGCTGTATTATTTGGGCTATGTTAATGAAGAGCTCAAGCAAGAAGATATGGCTTTAGATTTATTATCAACGTATTGTTCCTGAGAAGTAGCTACTACATTTAACTTGAGACGACAATGCACTCATCTCAATTGTTAAAAAGAAGGGGTGATCTAGGAAAAGCCGTTAGTAACATTAAAAGAGCAATTTCCTTGCGTCCAGACCAGTCCAGAGCTCTATGCCTAATGTACGCAGCGCTTTTAGACGAAAGAAGGTCATCGCTTGGCGGTGGACCTGCTAGAGGGGCCGTTGAAAAGTTCCCACTTAACACACAACTCCATTTCTTTTTTAGGTTCTATGTATGATCGAATCGGCCTAGCCCAAAAAGTGATTTCACAAATGAACAAAGTATTGGAGATGGATAAAGACCACGTCCAAGCGCTGAACTATTTAGCTACACATATGCAGAGTTGGGTGAAAATCTTGATTTAGCGGAAACTCTTGTGGATCGCGCCATTGAACTTAAACCCGATGATGGCTATATTCTAGATACAAAAGGCTGGATCCTTTGCAAACAAGGTCGTTTGCAGGCTTCCTGCGGTACCTTGAAAAGGCATATAACGAAGATCGATGAAAGTGTCATCGCCGAACATTTAGCGGACGTCTACTACCGATTAGAGTTGGTGGATAAAGCATACAAAATGTATATTGAGGCGGCACGGCTAGAACAAGATGCGGGTAAACTTGAAAAGATTCAACAAAAAATTTCAGCAATTAATAATCAAAGACAGTCCACTGGCAATCGCCAACCGGCTTCTGCCTCTGCGACGGACCCTCAGGACAAGAAATAAAAAATTAGTCACGTTATCATTTGTGTCTTTGCTGTTTTTAGCTAGCTGCCAAACATCACGTAAAACCTATTCAACCTTCAATGAGGGAGAGTGGGATGTGCAGACTTTCATAACCAGTCCAGAAAAAAAATTAAATCATTTTGAAGTCATCCTAAAAATAGCGGCGATTAAGAACCAACAAATTCGAATGGATGCAATTGGTCCACTTGGCAGCTTAGTAGGTAGTATGTTGATAGACCCCAAAAAGGCTATTTTTGTTGATTACCAATCAAAGGTTGCGTTTGGTGGGGAGCCGAATGCACAGGCGATGACAAAACTCATTGAAGTGCCCATCGATCCTAAAATTTTCTACGCCCTGTTGTTTGATGAACCCATAAAATCCCCGGATTGGGAGTGTCAATTCGACGGTAGTGGCTTTCCTGTTCGCTGTGAGCAGAAAAAACAGGGAGTTTTAATCGAGTGGAAGAAAATGTTGGCAGGGACAAAAGTGATTGAACTTAAAAATGGTACTTCTGAAATCGAAATGAATTTCAGAAGTTTTTCTGAAGAAATTAAAAATAAGTCGCGCAGGTTTAAAATTAAGATTCCAAGTTCTTACAAGCGCTATAGACTCTGACCTTAGTATTGAGCAGTTGACAGACATTAGTTTAGGTTATGGCCGATAACGAACACGCTTATGCTAATTCGGTTAAATAAAAATGATCAATTTGAGACTTAAAACAAAACTCTATCAGACAGTCTTGTTTTATTCCCGTTAAGCACTAAAAACGACCCATATCATTGAGGTTTTCAGTAGCACGACCTATACTGAGTTGAGAGGCATCAGCGAAGTCTGAACGCCTCAATGCGATACGGGAGGAAGCATATATGGGTGATATCAAAATTGCAGATATTGTCGATCAGTGGGAAGACAAAGAACTGCACGAATCTCTGAATTGGAAGGGAACTTTTGATGATTACCTTGCTTTGATCAAGGAAAATCCGATGATCACTCGCAATGCCTTCCAGAGAATGTATGACATGGTTATCGAAGCGGGAACAGAAAGCTACATCGACGCAAAAAGAGGTTCACTCGATACAAATTTTTTGATGATGAAGTCAACGGCGGCAAAGATGCTGTTTTGAGTTAGACGTCCCCTTAATGAAATTAATGAATGTATTGCGTTCGGCGGCATTAGGGTATGGAACTGAGAAGCGTGTGATTCTGCTGCACACGGCCCTGTCGGTAGTGCAAAGTCAATAATATGCAGAATGCTTAAAAAAGGCATTGAAGCTTATTCGAAAAAACCTCAAGGAGCCATGTATACATTTGAGTGGGTTGATGAAGGCGGACAGCTGGGTCACATATTTGGTGATGGCGTGAGAGTTTTTGAAAGCCCAATGCACGAGGAGCCACTGCTTTTAATTCCTGAAACTATGCGACCTACAGTTTTCGAAAAATTAAGTAAAGAGGCTGGAACGGATTTTAAAGTGCATGTTGAAGGAGAGGTTTGTCCTCCGAGTCGATTTATTTTCAATGCGTTACTAGAGCATTACCATGGGGACCTAACGAAAGTTCTCAGCCATGTTAGAGTAAAAAGACTTGTATTGAACGAAGCCAACAGAATAGGGATTGGAACCTTTCAGCCAAAAGATGAAAAGAACCAAGATTCAACGGAGCTTACTGGGGATATTAACTATCGAAAGATTGCTCAATATGGGTCAGATTCTGATCCGAGAGCATTTAATTTTGACGGTGAATTTAATGCTGGCGAACCGAGGGATATTGGAGTTTGTAGAGGTACTAAAACTCGATGTGGCTTTCTTGTATGATTTACTTGGGGCCTCTCAGGAACACAGAATTAAGCCAAAAAAGTTTGCCCCAAGCTACATCGATGAAGTGATTATTGGTCATACCAATGAGCCAGGTATCGAAGGCTTCAAGACAATGAGTTTATGGAAGCTTTGAGAGATAGAACAGTAAAGATTGATATACCGTATATTACAGAAGCTGAAGCATGAAACACAGATTTTATAAAAAGACTTTAATTCCAAAAAGCTTCGCCCGGAGTGAGTATAGCTCCTCATACCATTGAGATGGCAGCGATGTGGGCAATACTGACAAGGCTTGAGAAGCCCAGAAGGCCAACCTTACTCGTTTACAAAAGCTTAAACTCTACAATGGCAAGTCTTTACCCGATTACAAGAGAGACAACATTAAAGAATTGCGTAAAGAAACCAAAAGAGAGGGTCTTGGGAAATCTCTCGAGATACATTCAAGATAAAATTTCGAACGCCATCGTCAATGCTCAACAATCTAACAATGGATCAGTTAATCCTTTTATGGTGCTCAATGAACTTGAGTCAGGGGTTATTTTACCATTCCCGCTTATTTCAAACGAAGAGTTAAAAGCGGATTACCGTGAGCTGTTGGGTGTTGTTCGTCAGGAGTACGAAGAAATTATCAAGGGCGAAGTTCAAAGAGCAATCAGTGCTGACGAAGGTGCGTTGCAAAGACTTTGTGCTAACTATATAGACAACGTCAAGGGCTCAGTACGCAAAAAGAAAAGGTTCGGAACCGCGTTTTACTGGAAAAGATGACGAGCCAGACGAGCGTTTAATGCGATCTATCGAGGAAAAAAATTGAAATTCCAGATTCTAGAAAAGATGATTTTCGTAGAGAGATCATGAACTACATAGGTGCGCTTTCTTTGGAAGGAAAGACTGTACGATTACAAAACCAACGAAAGATTGCATAAAGCTTTGGAGTTAAAATTATTTGAGGACCAAAAGGATTCAATTAAATTAACTACTCTAGTTTCTTCTGTGGCGGATAAAAACACGCAGGAGAAGATTGATATCGTAAAAACTCGACTTATCAAAGAATTTGGATACGACGAAATTTCGGCAACCGATGTTCTTAACTATGTTGCATCCATTTTTGCTCGGGGTGACGTTAAGGATTCACAGAAAAATTAGTAAGGATTTATGGGAATAATTGAGGACCATCGCAGATTTAAAGACATCGTTCGTGGTCGTATAAAGCAAAACTTTAAAAAGTACGTTACGAACGGCGAGATGATAGGCAAACAAGAAAATGAGTTTGTCAAAATACCTGTGCCTTCAATTGACCTTCCAAAATTTAAATATGGCCCAAAACAGCAGGGTGGGGTTGGGCAAGGTCAAGGCGAGCCGGGAGACGGCGCGGGCGATGGTGACGGCCAAGGCGAAGCTGGGAACAGCCCAGGCCAACACTTATTGGAAACTGAAGTTTCTCTCGAAGAGCTGGCTGATATATTGGGTGAAAAGTTGGAGTTACCAAGAATTGAGCCTAAAGGGTTAAGCCAAGCAGCCACCGAGGCCATTAAATATTCGGGAAGGGCGCCGGTTGGCCCCGAGGGATTAAGACATTTTAAATCTTCCTATAAGGAGGCATTAAAGCGATCAATTGCCTCTGGCACTTATGACCCTGAGGACCCCGTGATCATCCCCATTCGTCGGGATATGCGCTACAAGTCGTTCAAAAAAACCATGCAGCCTCGAACTAAGGCCGCGGTGATTTACATGATGGACGTTTCCGGCTCTATGGGGGACGAACAAAAAGAAATAGTTCGACTGGAAAGTTTTTGGATTAACACATGGCTCAAGCGTAACTATAAGGGGCTAGAGACTCGATTTATCATTCACGATGCTGCAGCCAAGGAAGTGGACGAGCAAACTTTCTTCTCTACAAGTGAATCCGGGGGCACATTAATTAGCTCCGCATATAAGCTATGTAAAAAACTTATAGAAACGGAGTACTCTCCTGCGGAATGGAATATTTATCCGTTCCATTTTTCAGATGGTGACAACTGGAGCGGTGAAGACACTCGACTGTGCATAAAAATGTTGGAAGATTTCTTTTTACCTCTAGTGAATATGTTTGGATATGGGCAAGTTGAAAGCAAATACGGAAGTGGTCAGTTTGCCAAGGATTTAGAAAAAGTATTTTTCGAATCAGAAAACATGATTATCAGTAAAATTGAAAATAGAGACAAGATTATCTCGTCGATTAAAGATTTTCTAGGAAAGGGGAAGTAATATGGCGAATTTAACCCCCGAGCTGGAAAGGGCGAGACAAGAAATTTGCAAAATTGCAGAACAGGTGGGCTTAGATTTCTTCCCCACTATTTTTGAAATTGTTGATTATAACACTTTAAATAAAATTGCCTCCTATGGCGGTTTTCCCACTCGTTACCCGCATTGGCGCTGGGGCATGGAGTATGAGTCCTTAGCCAAAGGGTATCAATACGGTTTATCAAAGATTTACGAATTAGTAATTAACACGAACCCTTGTTATGCCTATCTGATGGAGGGGAACGAGTTCCTCGATCAAAAATTAGTGATGGCCCATGTTTACGGACATTGTGATTTCTTTAAAAACAATCAATGGTTCTCTCAAACTGATCGAAAAATGATGGACACCATGGCCAATCATGCGGTTCGCGTTCGTCGGTACATTGATAGATACGGAATTGAAACGGTCGAAAATTTTATCGACCTGATGTTGAGTCTTGAAAACCTAATTGATCGCCATTCGCCTTATGCAAAAGAAAAAATAAAAACCAAAGAAGAAAAGCCAAGGCTGAACCCTGAGGCTTTTAGCGAAGAGCGGCCACAGCTAACTAAAGAATACATGGAAGAATATTTGAATCCACGTAATACTGTTAAAGCCAGAGAAGAAGACGTGAATCATCGAAGGTTTCCTAGTGAACCACAGAAGGATATACTTCATTTCTTGATGCAGTATGCACCACTTGAAGATTGGCAGCAGGATATTATTTCTATTATACGAGACGAAGCCTACTACTACGCTCCTCAAGGAATGACCAAAATTATGAATGAGGGGTGGGCGAGTTACTGGCACTCTAAGTTGATGACTGAAAGAATCATGGACGACTCAGAGATCATTGATTTTGCAGACCGCCACAGTGGTACTATGGCGATGAGCCCGGGTGGTTTTAACCCGTACAAAATCGGCATAGAACTGTTTAGAAATATAGAATACCGTTGGAACAAAGGCCAATATGGTCGCGAATGGTCCGAGTGCGCCGATATCCGTGAAAAGGCCAATTGGGATAAACAGACGGGCTTGGGTCGACAGAAAATATTTGAAGTCAGAAGAAATTTTAACGACGTCACGTTTATTGATGAGTTTTTAACTGAAGAGTTTTGTGTTGAGCACAAAATGTTCGTATACAAATACAATGAAAGAACGGGTCAATTTGAAATCGACACCCGCGACTTCAAAAAAATAAAGCAACAGCTGTTATTTCAACTCACAAACTTTGGCCAGCCCATCATTCAAGTGATAGATGGCAATTTTGAAAATCGCGGAGAGCTGCTTCTCACACATAGTTATGAAGGCGTTGATATGCAGCCGGATTATATGGTGGCCACTTTGGAGAACTTACAAAAGGTGTGGAGCCGCCCAGTAAATCTCGTTACCGTTATGGACGGTGAGCAAAAAATCTATCGCCACGACGGTAAAGAAATGCAGACATTTAACTTATCAACCTTGCCCCAAGGCCAAGAGAAAGACGCCCCATCAGACGAAGACAAGCCCTAGTATTCTCTCAATAACCAGCAATCTATAAGTTTGACTGGCGCTTTTTGTCCGTCGACAAGCTACAAAAATCGGCACTGAGTTTTTATTTTTTTCAAACAAAAACTGAGTTCAGCCAGTATAAGCTACTGAAATTATTAATTATTTATAGGACTTCGATGAGTTTTTCGGGCACATGCCTTGCACTTTCTAAGGCCATGAATATGCGATGGTTAGGTTTTTATTTTAGTAATGCTCACACTGGGTTGCGGTGGCGGTTCGAAAGACCCCTTGAGCTGTGCAGGCTATCCAGCCTCAGAAACATCGCCGTATATCTTTCCTTTTGCTAGTGGTAAAAGAGTTACTGTTTCTCAGGGAAACTGCTCCTCAGAAAGCCATTACGGCAAAAGTAGATATGCCTATGATTTCTCTGTACCTTTGGGCACCGAAATTATTGCATCGAGAGCCGGTGAGGTGATTACTGTTGTCGAACATCATCCAGATAACGATTCCTCAACAGAAGGCAACTCCATTGAAATTCGACATGTCGATGGGTCGATTGCGATATACCAACACCTTAAGCAGAACAGTGCGGAAGTAGAAGAAGGGGATTTAGTTAAACAGGGTGATCTTATTGCGAAAAGCGGAAACTCAGGCAATTCTACAGGTCCGCATTTACATTTTGCTGTATATAGCGATGCAGACTCCGATCAGAGCATTCCCATTTCATTTAATAATTTAAAAAACAATTCAGAAAGTGTTTTACGGGAAAAGTCTAAATACCGAGCTCAATAATTTACCTTAATATTTTTACCAGAAAGGTATTATTAGAGGTCCTCTAAGCTCGCTCGCTTTATCTCTTCAATATCAATAGGTTCTGTGGATTCGATTTTAATCAGCCACCCGTCGCCATAGTTATCCTCTTGCAGCAGTTCAGGGTGCTCCATAAGGGCTTCGTTAACCTCTAAAACTTGTCCATCGACGGGGGAATAGATACTTAATGACCCTTCGGAATGGTGAATTTCTCCACAGGTTTGATTAGGTAAAACAATTTCTTCGGGCTCAGGTAGATTTATTTGATCAATGTTTTCAAACTCATCTAAGCCTTCAGAATTAATTCCAATAGTGATGGTTTCGTCTTCAACCATCAGCCATTGATAGCGCAAATAATCAATCATATGACTCTCCAGGAGTTTTTTTCTCCGGGCTTAATCGCCCGGGTAGCAATTCTAGTTAAAGATTATTAAAAAAGAGCGTTCATAGCAAACGGCACAATTGAGATCACCGAGTCCGAATCGCTATCTGATGGGACAGTAACTTGAGCATAAGGCGCATATGAGAGATGACGAGTCAGGGCAATTCGTTTTCCAAAGACTCCATATAGTGCTGTCGTATCGATATCACCAGAAACAAGGATGATGCCGCCGCCACCAAAGTATTGATTGCCGCGCTTTTTCTCACCAAAGTTATAAATAGCACCACCGCCTATAGTTGTTACGTTGATCTCAATTCCGGAACCAGCATAGCTTGATGCATTTAGTAGTCCGAGAATCCCTTCAATTTGTAGATCATTGTTTAAGCTGTAACGATACTTACCTTGAACAGTAATGTTGGTTTCGCCATCAATAAGTTCCAATTGAGCGGAGTTTGCATTTGTCAGTACAAACTCATGCATAGATTCAGCTAAGGGAAGCCCTTTTGACTAGGGAAAACTTTAACTCGCTCTTGAGCATGAGCCATCGAAGTGAATATCACCAGACTAAACATGATTTTGATCAATTGAACCATAACACCCTCTTTTTAGTTGATAAGGTTTTTTACTAAATATCCATTAGAACGCCAACTCAAACTTAATAAAAAAAGGGAGCGAACGCTCCCTTTTTTTAACATTAGGCAATAAATTAAAAGGCCTATAGATCGTAATAAAGATAGAACTCATAAGGTACAGGGCGTTGCTGTAGAGGAATGATTTCGTTCTCTCTTTTCCAAGCTACCCATGACTCAATCAAGTCAGCTGTGAACACATCACCTTTTTTGAGAAACTCAGAGTCTTTCTCCAGGTTTCGAAGCGTATCTTCAAGGGTGGCAGGAATTGCTGGTACCTTGGCGGCTTCTTCTGGTGCTAGTCCATAAATATCTTTTTCTAATGGATCACCGGGATGAATTTTATTTTGAATACCATCGAGTCCAGCCATTAGAAGGGCTGCGAAGGCGAGGTACCCATTGGCACTTGGATCCGGAGTTCTAAACTCAATTCGTTTTGCTTTTGGACTCGAACCGCTATTTGGAATTCGTATCGCAGCGGAGCGGTTGCGATAAGAGTAAGCCAATTTAATGGGAGCTTCAAATCCGGGTACCAATCTTTTATAAGAATTTGTCGTTGGATTTGTAAAAGCACACAGTGTAGGGGCGTGTTTTAAAATCCCACCGATAAAATAAAGTGCCTCATCAGAGAGTCCCGCGTAGTTGTCGCCAGCAAACAATGGCTCCCCGTTTTTGAACAAAGACATGTGCGTGTGCATTCCGCTTCCATTGTCGGCAAATACTGGTTTTGGCATAAACGTGGCAGTTTTATGGTGACGATTTGCAACGTTTTTTACAATGTATTTAAACCATTGCATTTTGTCGGCAATGTTAACCATTGAATCAAATTTAATGTTGATCTCACCTTGGCCAGCAGCACCGACTTCATGATGCTGTCTTTCCACTTCAATTCCAGCATTGTCTAATTCAAGGCAAATTTCGGTTCGCAAGTCATGAAGAGAATCAGATGGCAATGCGGGGAAGTATCCACCTTTGGGTCTGAATTTATAACCTAAATTTGAACCACCCTCATCGCGACCCATGTTCCATGGAGCTTCGTCAGAATCTACTTGGTAAAAGCCGCCGTAACTATTTTGATCGAAGCGCACGTCATCAAAAATGAAGAACTCAGCTTCGGGTCCAAAATAAGCCTCGTCAGCTATTCCAGTAGAGCGCAAATAGGCCATTGCTTTTTTAGCAATCTGTCGCGGATCTCTTTCATAGGGCTCATAGGTGTCCGGATTTACAATGTCACAAATTAATGACAAAGTCGGCACATCCATGAATGGATCGAGTTTAGCAGAGTTCGGGTCAGGTTTTATGATCATGTCAGAGGCCTCAATGCTTTTCCACCCTCTGACGGAACTGCCATCGAACCCAAGTCCTTCCTCAAAGGTTTCTTCAGTCAATGCCTTTGCGGGAATAGTTAAGTGTTGCCACTGACCAAGCAAGTCTGTGAATTTTAAATCCACCATTTTACAATTAGCTTCCTTGATTACGTCTAAGACGTCCTGTGCTTTCATTTTTTCTCCTTTTTAATTGGCGGCAAGATCAATTCTTCAACCTTCCGGTGAAATCCACCAATAAGATTCAATGACTGGCCTTGCCTGTTTAAATTACAATGCATCATCATCTCGGTCCCCCGTTCGGATTCGGACTGCTGATTCCACGGGGAGTACGAAAATTTTGCCGTCGCCGATTTTTCCCGTTCTTCCCGCATTTTGAATCGCAGAAATGGCGGCGGGGGCGAGTCCATCCGTGACGATAACCTCTATTTTTGTCTTCGGTAAAAAATCAACGACGTATTCGGCACCTTGATAAATTTCAGACCGCCCTTTTTGGCGGCCAAATCCTTTAACTTCGCTGACGGTGACCCCTTCAATGCCGACCTCGGAAAGGGCTTCTATGACATCATCTAATTTGAAGGGCTTTATTATGGCCTCTATTTTTTTCATTTTACCTCTCTGTGCCAATAACTTAACTCAAAATATCTCACTTAAAGGTGGGATTTTGCTCTAAGTTACTATCACAGATTTCGCCAGGCCCTTTTTGCAACTCGTATCATCGCCAACATCCAAAGGCCAGTCAATTTGACTTTTTTCACAGTCTTGTGTTGCGTCGGGTTTTGGGCTATGGCACAGCCTAGATTTAATAAGGGAGTCCGTTTGATTATTGAAACAAATACCGACAAGCCCATGTTCAACGTGGTTTTGGTCGAACCAGAAATCCCATCAAATACAGGTAATATTGGCCGAACTTGTGTTGGAACCAATTCGAGCTTGCACCTTATCGAGCCATTGGGGTTCGAGCTATCCGACAAGAGAGTTAAGCGGGCGGGGCTGGATTATTGGCCCAATCTTGATTTACATATCCACGCTGATTTTTCGACATGGTTTGAAAAGGTTCCAGATAAAACGCGAATCTTCTATTTGTCGACAAAGGCAAAAAAAACCATCTATGACATGCCTTTCCAGCAAGGGGACTGGGTGGTTTTTGGCAAAGAGACTAAGGGGTTACCCGAGGAATTAATATTTTCAAATGAAAGTCAGGCCCTTACAATCCCACACACTGATAAAATTAGAAGTTTTAATTTGGCAAACTCGGTTGGGATGGTGTTGAGCGAGGGAATGCGACAAATTTATCGGCCGTAGGCCTCCTGCGTTACTCATTGTGATCAGCTTTTCACCAGGTAGACACTTAATTGATATGGGTATATTCTGGCCGCTATGATTTCGACTGTAGCAAAAAAAATTTTTGGGACAAAGCATGAGCGTGAATTAAAAAAATTAGCGCCCATTATAAACAAAATTAATTCTCTTGAGCCGGAAATGCAGAAACTCTCTGATGATGGCTTAAAAGCAAAAACCAATGAGTTTAAAGAGCGTCTCGAGAAAGGTGAAACTCTCGATGACATACTGCCAGAAGCTTTTGCTGTCTGCCGAGAAGCTTCGGTCCGCGTACTTGGGATGCGCCACTATGACGTTCAGTTAATTGGTGGAATCGTACTTCATCGAGGCACAGTTGCCGAAATGCGCACAGGCGAAGGAAAGACTCTTGTCGCCACGTTGCCTGTTTATCTCAATGCCCTTTCCGGAAAAGGAGTCCACGTTGTCACAGTGAATGATTACTTGGCTCGTCGAGACTGCGCTTGGATGGGGCAGCTGTACAACTGGTTAGGTATGACCACGGGAACTATTCACCATGATTTGAGCGATCAGCAGCGAAAAAACGCTTATAATGCAGATATTACTTATGCCACAAATAACGAATTAGGGTTCGATTATCTGCGCGATAATATGAAGTATGATCTTTCAGATTTTGTCCAGCGCGAACTCAACTTTGCGATCATTGACGAATGCGACTCCATTTTAATCGACGAGGCGCGAACGCCACTTATTATTTCTGGGCCGTCAGAAGAGTCTACCGAAAAGTATTACGAAATTAATAAAATCGTACCTCACTTAGAAGTGGATAAGCACTTCACGATGGAGGAGAAAACAAAAACAGTCTCATTGACCGAAGAAGGTAACTTTAAAGTCGAGGAGCTGTTGGGAATCGACAACATTTATGAACCGCAATTTATTCAACTGGTTCATCATATTTATCAAGCCTTAAAAGCCCATCATCTTTTTAAAATCGATGTGGATTACATGGTCAAAGATGGTGAAATCGTAATTGTGGATGAATTCACAGGACGATTGATGCCCGGAAGAAGGTGGAGTGATGGCCTTCACCAGGCGATAGAAGCCAAAGAGGGTATTAAAATTAAAGGTGAAAACCAAACACTGGCGTCGATCACTTTTCAAAACTTTTTCAGAATGTATAACAAATTATCGGGTATGACGGGAACAGCTGAAACAGAAGCCGTCGAGTTTGCTAAAATCTACAACTTGGATGTTATGGTTATCCCGACTCATAGACCAATAGCGCGTCAAGATCATCAGGATGAGGTCTACAAAAACGAAAAAGCGAAAATAAAAGCGATGGCTAACGATATTAAAGAGCGATCGAAAAAGGGACAGCCCATTTTGGTGGGTACCGTTAGTATTGAAAAGTCAGAACACCTCTCACGTGAGCTCAGCCGAATGGGCGTAAAGCATAACGTACTCAATGCAAAACACCATGAAAAAGAAGCGGAAATCGTGGCTCAGGCAGGGCGATTGGGGTCCGTTACAATTGCAACAAATATGGCAGGCCGAGGAACAGATATTGTTTTAGGTGGTAATGCTGAGTTTTTAGCGAAAGCAAAAATAGAAGACACTGAATCTCCGGAGTATAAAGAGGCATTAAAACAGTTTCAGCAGCAATGTAGCGATGAGAAAAAGCAAGTCCTTGAGGCTGGTGGCTTATATATTGTCGGTACCGAAAGGCATGAATCCCGTCGGATCGACAACCAGCTTCGCGGTCGTTCTGGACGACAAGGCGATCCCGGTGAATCGCGCTTTTACCTTTCGCTCGATGATAATTTGATGCGAATTTTTAATGGTGAGCGTATCCAAAAATTATGAACACATTGAATGTTCCAGATGATGAGCCGATTACTGCTAAAATGGTGACTCGAGCTATTGAAAACTCACAGAGAAAAGTGGAAGGTCACAACTTCGATATTCGGAAGCACCTTTTGGATTATGACGATGTGATGAATCAACAGCGGAACCAACTCTACACTTTACGAAGAACTGTTCTTCGCGGGGAAGATGTCGAAAGAATGACATTGGATATGTTGGGAGAAGTGACGTCGCATATCCTGGATGTATTCGCTAATGAAAACACCAAAACACAAGATTGGGATCTCGATGGTCTCAATACGGCCCTTCAACAGCAATTTGGGGTTCATATCCAAATTCCGGATAGGTCTAAACTCACTGCCGACGGTTTAACCGATATGGTGTCTGGCGCTGTTAAGGCAATTTACGACAAACAAAAAGAACATTTGGGTAAGCACTTTTTTGAAATTTCCAGAATGATCATGCTTCAGACAATTGATCAGCGATGGAAAGAGCATTTACAAGTTATTGATCAACTAAAAGAGGGTATTAATCTACGCGCTTACGCCCAAAAAGACCCATTGATCGAATATAAAAAGGAAGCTTTCAAAAGATTTGAAGAATTCAATTTTGCTATACAATCGGAATTTATCGAAAAGTTACTTAAGATCCAGATTGTGGCACCTGAAGAAGCTGCCCACAGTTTTGGTGAGTCTCAAGCCGATTTCGAATCAATGAGCTACGAAAGTCCCGAGGACAATGCAGACCAGTTTTCCAGTGAAATGCCATTGGGGTCATGCAGCCGCAGCAGCAGGAACTACAATATTCCTCAGCCCAATCAACAAGCCGACAGAATGACCGAAAATTAAATCGAGCCGAAAGACGTCGTTTAGAGAAAAAAAACAAAAAGCGCCGTTGAAACTAAATTAAGGGGGAATGCGTGGCGGTTTGTCCACAATGCCAAGCTGATATTTCAGACGAGTTTGGTCTTATAACCTGTAAAAACTGTAACGCATCTGTGTTTGTAGATCTCGAGGGCGAGTTAAATTAACTTCAGAAGTGGATCATTCCGCCGACTTTACCAGTCACACCAGCTACGAATCCGACTCAAGACAAAATGATGATTCTCTGCCCGAAGAGGTCGAAATTGCTGACGGCGACAACGCCTCTGAGGAGAGTGAAAATGGGTTGAACAAAACTCAATTGTCGAGACCGCCATATTGAGTGCCGACGGGATTATATAGATCAATTTGCTAACGATGAACTTTACGACGTCGGGGACGACCAAGACGATGATGACCCGACGGTACAACTTTCACCGTCGAACGAGGAGCCGGTGCCGGACAATTTCCAATTGACGGAACCGTTTGCAGATCAAATTGAGCCATAGATGAAGGGTTTGAATTGAGGCCTCTCCACCCAATTCGGCAGAAGAGTCGATGAGCGACGTGCAAGAGTTTGGCAACAGTGAACTCGCTGTGGCAGCTCAGGGGTCTATTAAGATTAAGTTAAGGATATCAGGAATCGATGACCCTAGCCTAAGGTCCGAAGTGGAAGAAGCTCTTACGGACAAACGGTTTTTTTGGAATGTGGATGAGCTGATGGCTAGCATTAAGTCGGGAGAACTAGTCCTTAGTGGCATAAATCCCGTTAAGGCTTCCGTGCTAATAAACCGATTAAAACCTGTAAAGGTTCAACTGTATTGGGAGCAGTATGTTTTACAGGTTCAAAAATCAACTCATAGCCCTATCGCTAATACTGATGGTGAGCTGGAATCTAGTTGGTCCCAAGAGGTAGAACAACCTGATGTGGAAGAGCCCACGGGTCAGTCAATCGAAGGGGCGGAAAAATTAGCATCGCAGTCTTCTAGAGATTCGGACTGGACTCGGCAAATCACAAAACTCAACTCTAGACAGGAAAAAGTTGAGGAGTACAAACGAATAATCACCAAGCTGATTCAACAGAAGAAAAACGCTCCAACATTTGAAAAAAACAAGAGCTCATTGCCCAGATATTAGATGTACACGAACGACTTAAAAAAGCGACGGACGAATACAATGAAATTGTTCCGACGGTAAAGTACCGGTTTCCCGGCAAGGGGCGAGAGTTTGACCGAAAGTATTTGCCCATGCGACTGCAAAGCCTAGAGCAAATGGAAAAAGAGTTGGGTTTAGATTCAGAACTGACACGAGTGAGGAAGTTGGTTCAAAGAACCTATTCATCGATGGTAAAAAAGAAACCAAAGTAGAACGAAGTATGGCGGGACAATTCACTCAAAAGAAGCCGATGAAACCATCACAAAAAAACGAATTCTCCTAGAAAAGTAAAAATTTTCGTCTTCAGATGAGTTGGAGCGAGTCCGCAAAAGCTCCTCATACTCCTGCATGCTGGAGGTAGCTTCTGCTCGATTCAATAGATCAACATCATTTTGAACGGGCCCCTTTTTAACCAAAGTCCCCTGATAAAATTGCAGTGTTTGCCTGATGCGTCGATTGTTTTCATCATAGGACTCGTAAACCCAATAATCCCTGCTGTTTTGCCTGTAACTCAATTTGGGCGATCCTAAGGTTTCCACCACAGTGGACTTTTCGTCACCTAATTGAATCTGTTTCATACTCTCTTTAGAGAGAATGCGCATCCGTTTAGCCCAGTAAATAGGCAAATCATAGCAATTAACTTAAGTTTCATACCTGATCTCCACACACGTTAATTTAAAGGAAAGATTTTAGCAATATTTCCCATATGAAAACAGAAATGATTGAGAAGCAACCCGAGAAAATGATTAACTAATGCACAATCCCATAATTTAAATATTAAAAAATGCAATCTTGAATTTGAACTTTGGGGAGATTCCCAGCGTTCCATCTTGCCCCTCAATGAAAAAAGAAAAACGAGTTCTTCACCAATGACTTGGCAACGGTATCGGTTGGGTGTATGAGAACTAGTCTCCATTAATAAAGTAAAGTTGCTGGGCTCCAGCGCATTTGATAAGTTTATGAGCAAATACAAAAGTGTTTGCTTTATTAATAAAGATAAGAACGGCGGAAGTTTGTTATGAGTGGGAACGTAGATACTTATAATCGCAGTGGTTATTATGCTTTTATTTTTTCGATGGTGTTGTCTGTCGGCCTGATCATTGTTCTTTCATTTATGTACGATGGAATACAAATCGATGAAATTGAAGATGTGGTCGTGGAAGAAGGCCAAGGCTTAACTCAGAAAAAGGATGAAGGTCCGTCAAAAGATTTTGATATTGCTGCTGTCGCAGAACCATGGGTCTATTCGGATGATATGGCGGCCTATGGTAAACAACAAGTCTATGCAACCAACTGTGCGTCTTGCCACGGTTCGAAAGCGGACGGAAAAGGGCCCGCGGGTGGTATGTTGGTCCCTCCTCCACGAAACCTCATAGAGGGCGGCTGGAAAAAAGGTGGAACATCTAAAGAGCTATTTGTAACCCTTGAGACGGGTTTGCCAGGGACATCGATGGTGTCATTTAAACACCTGCCCGTCGCAGACCGATGGGCATTGGTTCACTACATTCGATCAATTACAAAAGATAAACCAGCGGATGATGCCGCTGCATTGGCTGAATTTGGTAAGACTGCTAATTAATTAGGTCATAGGTATGCAACTTTTTGAAGACACAAAGATCAAATTTCTCCAGGTGCTCTGTGCGCTGGTATTTTTTGTGTTTTCTGCACCTGTCTTCGCGTACCAGCCGGGCGAGGGTCTTGAGAAAAAGGCGGCACACGAAGTTCCCGGTGAACTTTCAGGCGTCGGAGTTTTTGAACGACTTGGGGAAACGCCGGATTTAACCAATCAATTTATAGATGAATCTGGAGCGGTGGTTCCGCTTTCTAAGTATTTCAATCAGGGCAAGCCAGTCATTTTATCTATAGTATATTATGAGTGCCCGAGCCTGTGTAATTATCATCTCAACGGTGTAAATAGCGTACTTAAAAATATAAATTTAAAGCCGGGTAAAGACTTTAATCTGATCGCTGTGACGATGAACCCTGAAGAGGGGCCGATATTGGCTTCTGATAAAAGGACGCCTATGTCGCTGAATATGGCGACCCTATTGCCGCTGCCGGATATCATTTTTTAACTGGAGACGAACCGAACATTAAAAAATTAGCGGCCGAAGTGGGTTTTAAGTACAAGTACAATGAATCGAGTGGTCAGTACGCCCACAGTTCGGCGGCGATCATTCTAACTCCAGAAGGTCGGATTTCTCGTTATTTGCACGGTATCGAGTTTGACTCAATACTTTTAGAATGGCGCTACTTGAAGGTGGCCAGGGTAAAATTGGAACTATCGTTGATCAAATACTTATGTTTTGTTTTCAGTTTGATCCATCACGAAGTAAATACACGCTCTATGCATGGAATCTCATGCGAGTTGCGGCCGTGTTTATGGTTGTGTTGCTGCTAATTGTGTTGGTGCCGTTGTGGTTGAGAGAAAAAAACAGTGGGACCCCAGCTTAAAGGAGTGGAAGTAAATGTTAGGGCTGTATAACTTCATTGAGGTAGCAAGTGCGAAAAGCACGTTTATGCCGGTTGCAGGGTCGGCGGTTGCGGCACAAGTCAACGATCTCTACGGGTTCTTACTTGTAGCAAGTGCGATATCATGCCTATTGGTTATTGGGGGATTAATTTTCTTTGCGGTTAAATATCGACGAAAAGGTGAAGACGATAAAACTCCATATATTTCACACAATAGTACGCTTGAGTTTCTTTGGAGCTTTATTCCCTTTGTGATCTTTATGATTGTTTTTGCTTGGGGTTGGTACATTTATCATCAAATGCGGACTTTCCCAGAAGACTCATTAGAGGTCCATGTATTTGGTCAAAAGTGGGCATGGGAATTTCAATATAAAAGCGGTAAAAAATCTGGCGGTACGACTTTCGAAACCAATTCCGACAGTAAAGAGGGCCTTTGGGTTCCTGTAAATACGCCTGTAAAATTAATAATGACCTCTCGAGACGTTCTCCATTCGTTTTATATTCCGGGTTTGCGAATTAAGCAGGATGTGGTTCCAGGTCGATATACGGCTATGGGATTTAATGCTGAGAAAAAAGGGGTTTACCAAGTATTTTGTACCGAGTATTGCGGTAACGAACACTCTAACATGATGGCTAAAGTTCATGTTGTGTCCCAAGAAGAGTTCGAAGAGTGGTTAAAAGAAAATGACGACGCCCTTTCGCTCCCCGAATTGGGAATGAAGGTTTTTGATCGAAACTGCGTCGCCTGTCATAACGCGACCAATGTGAGAAAATTGGGTCCTGGATTAGGGGGATTGTATGGAAGCACTAGAGAGTTTGAATCGGGGCCGTCTATGGTTGCTGACGAAAACTATATTAGAGAGTCCATTCTCTATCCTCAAAAGAAAATAGTTAAAAGCTACGGCAGTGGGATTAAAATGGTCCCTTACCAAGGCGTATTGAGTGAAAGAGAATTGGCCGGCGTGATCGAATATCTTAAGAGTTTAAAGTAGTAGGAGACTGTTAATGGCACATGCAGCACCTGGAGAAAATTATTTAAATCATGAAAAGGGACTGAAGTCTTGGCTGACGACCCTTGATCATAAACGAATCGGTGTTCTCTACATGATCACGGTTTTGATCTTCTTTGCTATGGGTGGATTTTTCGCCTTGATGTTGAGAACGGAGCTGGCATCGCCGGGACCGGGAGTGTTGGGTACAGGTGGTGTCTATAACCAATATATGACATTGCACGGGGCAATCATGGTCTTTATGGTCATTATCCCGGGTATTCCAGCTTTTTTAGGTAACTTTGTTCTGCCACTTCATTTGGGGCTGCGGATGTGGCATTCCCTCGACTGAATCTAGCCAGTTGGTATTGTCTTATTGTTGGTTCAATAATTTCATTTGTATCCTTATTCGCAAACGGTGTTGATACAGGTTGGACCTTCTACACTCCGTACAGTATCGAGACTGCGAACGGGACGACATGGGTTGTTTTCGGAGCCTTCGTTATTGGATTCTCTTCGATTTTTACAGGAATCAACTTCGTCGCAACGACACATAAACTGCGTTGTAAAGGGATGACCTTTTTTAGAATGCCACTGTTTGTTTGGGGTCTTTACTCCACAGCAATTTTACAGGTACTTGCAACCCCGGTTCTTGGAATTACATTACTCCTGCTGCTAGCGGAAAGATTGCTGGGAGTTGGAGTGTTTGATCCAAAGCTCGGTGGCGACCCGGTTCTGTTTCAACACTTTTTCTGGTTTTATTCTCACCCGGCGGTTTACATCATGGTGTTGCCAGCGATGGGTGTGGTTTCTGAATTAATCACTGCTTTTTCTCGAAAAACGATTTTTGGCTATCGGGCCATTGCTTTCTCGTCTGTTGGAATCGCAGTGGTCAGCTTCTTCGTTTGGGGTCACCACATGTATGTCAGTGGTCAGTCCGAAGTAGCTGGCGTGATCTTCTCTTTCTTAACTATGCTCGTAGGCGTCCCGACAGCAATCAAAGTATTTAACTGGGTAGCCACCATGTATCGGGGGTCGATTGTTTTTGCATCGCCAATGTTATACGCCATGGGATTTTTATTCCTGTTCACCATTGGTGGAGTAACTGGAATTATGTTGGCGACGACGGCGTTGGATGTTCACTTTCATGACACATACTTTGTCGTGGCACACTTCCATTACGTGATGGTGGGTGGAACATTGATGGCTCTTTCCGGTGGAATTCTTTACTGGTTTCCAAAAATGTTCGGAAAAATGTTTAATGAGTTTTTAGCTCAAATGTCTTTCGTATTTGTTTTTTGCGGCTTTAACATTACATTCTTCCCGCAGTTCATTTTAGGTGCGATGGGGATGCCGCGAAGGTATTTTGATTATCTTCCTCAGTTTACTGACCTCAACCAGCTTTCGACCATTGGTTCGTATTTAATTGGGTTTGGGTTCGTAATTCTACTCTATGTAATTATTGATGGATTGAGAAATGGTGAAGATGCGCCGAACAACCCTTGGGGTGCAAAAACTCTCGAGTGGACTACGGCATCTCCTCCGATTCATCATAATTTTGAACATGAACCCGAAGTAACGGCAGGTCCATATGAGTACAGGTAGTGCAGTAGCAACACGTAAACACGCCCATCATTTCAGAGATGGTGAGCACGAGTTTCAATCGAGCATTTTAGGCGTATGGCTATTTCTCGCCACAGAGATACTGATGTTCGGAGCTTTGATCGTTGGTTACATCATTTATAATGGTGTATATCCAGAGCTTTTTAAGTCGGGCGCTGATTTCTTGGATTGGCGCTATGGAGCGGTTAACACCGTAGCCCTTTTGATCAGCTCATGGACGATGGTGATGGGAGTTCGATCGGCTCAAACCAATAACAATAAAGCTTGTGTAAAATACCTTTTAGCCACGTTGGTTTTTGCCACCGTGTTTATGGTGATAAAATATATTGAATACACACATAAATTTCATTTGGGACTTTTTCCAGGGAAATTTTTTGCTCCGGTTGGAGACGCTGCAGCTCTAGCAGATGTTTCTAATCAAGCATTGTATTTTTCATTTTACTTTTGCCTCACGGGTTTGCATGGATTGCACGTTCTGTTTGGAATGATTGCGATCGTGTGGGTTTTATTGCGAGCGAAAAAGAATGAGTTTTCAGAAAACTACTACACGCCCGTTGAAGGTGTAGGATTGTTTTGGCACTTAGTGGATTTGGTTTGGATTTACCTATTCCCGATTTTGTATCTCATTTAAGGAGGAGTAAACAGTGGCACACGTTATTCAGTCAGCTAAGACTTACAATAAAGTATTGGGTATTTTGCTCGTTCTTACCGTTTTGACGGTCATTGCGTCTCAGATCCACGTCAGTCAGGCGGCACACACATTCATAGCATTGGCCATAGCCTCTGCAAAAGCATACTTTGTGGCTTCAATATTTATGAACTTGAAGCACAGTGGGCCGGTCAACGTGGGGATTTTTGCAGTAGCGTTGTTTTTTCTCGTTTTGTTGTACGTGATATCTATAACAGATATTTTCACTCGAGTGGCTGAAGTCCCAGTTTTGTAATTTAATCAAACTCATTGAGTTGTTATTTAATGGCGATCTTAAAAAGGGTCGCCTTTTTTTTTATCACCTTATATAGTACGAGCCACTATGAAGGCATTTTTAAATCTGACTAAATTCGGCATTGTCATTTATACGCTTCTAACTGGTTTGGCCGGATTTGCCGCCAGCTTCACCCCGTCAGAAGGGTATGACTGGTTGCAATTGGTCTTATTTATTGTGGGTCTATATCTGATTAGCAGCGGAAGTTTTGCCCTAAACCAAGCGCAAGAATGGACGTTAGATCAGGCCATGCCTAAGAACGAAAAGAAGCCGATCCCTTCAGGTCAATACAGCCTTTGGCAGGCCTACCTAATTAGTTTTTTATTTATGATGGTGGGAAGTTTTGCGCTTTTGTTGGTGAGTCCTTTGACCTGCCTTTTTGGTTTGGCCACTATATTTCTATATAATGTTACCTACACAATGTATTGGAAGAAAAAGTGGGCCTTTGGGGCAATACCTGGGGCGATACGGGAGCCATGCCTGTCGTTATCGGGTATTCGGCAAATACATCGGACATAGTGACACCCGAATGCATGTATTTATTTTTAATAATGTTTTTGTGGCAAATGCCGCACTTTTGGTGTTTGGCTATTCGATATAAAGACGAATACAAAGACGTGAATATCCCAGTTCTTCCAGCAGTCATTGGTGTTCCAAAAACTCTTTACCATATGGGTTTGTATGTTTTTGTCTATGTTGGATTAGCGATCGTTTCGCCATGGTTTGTACAGGCACACGTAATGTATTTGCTCTTTGTAGTTCCATTTGCAGTAAAAGTGGCTTGGGAATTTTTAAAGTACTATAAATCTGCCGATCAAAAACGATGGCTCCCATTTTTTCTCTGGGTTAACTTTAGCTTGTTGGCGTTTATAATTTCGCCAGTAGTGGACAAGTGGCTCTATCTTTGGTTTTAGAGGCCAATCCAGCTTTATAAGCCCGTCACCGGCATAGTTATTGCTCATCGTAGAATTAATGAAACACGCAACTTTCTTACTTCTATCTCTTGTGCTTTTTAGTACAGCTTCGGCGACTGTCAATGCATTTGACAACCCTAGAAGTTGTTCAGCCCTTTTTCGCAGCGATAGCATCACTCCAGAGATAAAAAGTCTGTTTACCTATTCTTCTCGCAAGGGAGAGTTTGAATTTAACCGGGACCAAGTGGGAGGCGACCTATATTATGCTAAAGCCTCTCTAGATAAGGATGCCATTATTGAGCTTGATTTGTTGTTGAAGGACGCATTCGGGCGGTCAAGTTTGAGGGGAAGGATTTTATAAATTACGTTGTGCGAAATGTATTTCCAGACGCTCCCTATATGCGTGGCTACTGGACAAACAACCATTATCAAAAAGATAACTATGAAACATTTAGAGAGTCTATCAATAACGGAGCCTCTTTTGAGCAGGCAGCCTTTGCCACACACACAGGAAAAGTAGCAAAATCTTTGGGGTTTAATGGAGTATATCTAAAAGAAGAATTTCCACATTCTCGTTCCATCCAGGGATTGGTTGAGGTTCTGTTTTATCGGGATTCGGTAAAAAAAGATGTAGAGCTTATTCACAGCGTAAAATATCGGATGGAAATGCAGGAACCTGCTATTGATTTAATTATCAATAGGGATATGCATCCGGATCTGTTTGGCCCAGCCCACATGAAGGGAGTTAATTCTGAACTAATTGCGTTGGATTTTTGGAAAACAATCGTTGGAAATGAACTGTATAAACTTCTGGAAAAGTACAACTATGAAATTAATAGACAAGAATTTCACTCACTTGAAAATTTAAACGAACATCATATTACACTTGGTTTAGTTCGGTGACGGTCGCCTTAGTTGTCAGTGGGCGTATCCGGTTGCGATTGTGGACTGGCTTCAATAAAAGCTGTTTCTTGTAAGCAGTTTGAAGTTATTTTTTCAACGGTTGGGAACTTATCCATATCCGCGTTGTACCTATTGGCGTTGTACACCTGCGGTACTAAAAACATATCTGCAGCGGTAATCGTATGTTTAATCGAAAACTGACCGGCGATGGGGCTCACCATTTCTTCATAAGCAGATAGGCCTTTTTCAATCCACTTTTTGCACCAGGCATTTATATCGTCTTTTGAAAACCCGTGATTATTTTCCAGTGATTGAAGAACACTAAGGTTTTGCAGTGGCTGAATTCCGGTATTAATAAGCTCGCAGAGTTCAATCACTTTGCCTCTGTCACGAATATTTTCTGGGAAAATAGATGGTTTTGGGTGTTTTTGATCTAGGTAGTACATGATGGCCATGGACTGGCTGAGTGCGACGTTTCCATCAAAATAGAAGGGGACTTGGCCCATGGGGTTCAAACTTCGATACTCATTGGTGTTTTGTTCACCACCATCTTGAATGAGGTGAATAGGCACGTAATCAAATTCAATTTTTTTATAGTGGAGTGCTATTCTGACGCGATAACTGCAACTGCTTCGATAGTAGCTAAATAACTTTGGTTTTTCGCCTTCGGCCATAAAAGATCTCCTGACAAGAATGGCAGCTTAGCATTTCTGAATGGGGAAGAACCCATAAAATTTGCTTATTTAACGCACCTCAAAAACACTGAAAAGCCATGGATAACAAGGGTATTTTACGGGAAAATAGTCCCTTTAATAGAAAGGCCCTGGCCATGAAACTCGGTACGATAAAAGCACATCCAGAGATGGAGAACTCATTGTTGTTTCAAAGGACAACACCAGAGGAGTAAAAGCCACGTCAATTGCACAAAGTTTGAGAGAGGCTTTAGAAAATTGGAATTAGCGGAGCCCCAACTTTTAGAAATTTTTAACCAATTAAATAAAGGTCCCGTCGCCGGAGCTTTTAATATAGAAGATGTTGAGTTGCACTCACCCATGCCTCGCACATTTCAATGGGCCGATGGTTCCGCCTTCATTCATCATATCAAGCTGGTTCGTATGGCACGAAACGCGCCTCTACCCGAAACACTAGAAACAGTCCCACTTATGTATCAAGGGGGAGGCGATAGCTTTCTTGCCCCCACTGATGGAATTCCACAAATTGATTTTGAGCATGGAACTGACTTTGAAGGTGAAGTGGGCGTCATTCTTGTTGACGTTCCAATGGGCGTTGAGCCTGATGAGGCCCTTAATTACATTCGATTGTTCGTCATCATCAACGATGTTTCTCTAAGGGGCTTGATTCCAGAGGAATTGAAGCAAGGTTTTGGCTTTTTTCAAGGAAAACCATCAAGCGCTTTTGCGCCGTTTGCGGTTACAAAAGATGAGTTGTTTGGGGCCTACAAAGAGGGAGAGTGCACCTTCCTCTTAATGTCGAATATAACGGCGAGTTTTTTGGAAAAGCGAATGCCGGTGAAATGCATTTTCATTTTGGACAACTGATTTCTCACGCTGCGAGAACTCGACCTTTAACTGCGGGGACTATCATTGGCAGCGGAACGGTTTCCAATGAAGATATGTCAGTGGGTAGCAGTTGTATTGCTGAAAAACGCATGCTTGAGAAAATCCATAAGGGTGAGATAATATCGCCTTTTATGAAAATTGGTGATACCATAAAAATAGAAATGCACGGTCCAAATGGTGAAAACATTTTCGGTACCATTTACCAAAAGGTTGAGGAAGCATAAATAGCTTCCATAATTTAAAGTTTATATTGGCTAAGGATAGCTACTTACGAGGGGGCAGGGATGCTTTTTAAAATATTCTCAGCGATTATATTAACCTACTTTAGTGTATATTCTCTTGCTGAAAGTCCTGTTGAGCAAGACCCAGAAAAAAGACATGACTATCAAACTCCGACAAAGCGCCTTGAGATCAAAGAATATCCGCAATTTGCAGATGATTTAGATTTTGAAAATATTGAGCTAGCGATCACCCGACAAATTCGCCGTTACAATCAAAAAAATCTATCTGGTTATGTTGAAATGGGAGGTGAGAGAATTCCCCAAACTCAATTTAGAGAGACTTTGATTCACTTTCTAAATGTAGCCAAAGAGTATCAAAATTGTTTAAGCAAAAATTTAAAACAAAATGAAATTTGCAAGCAAAGGCTGAACGAAACTATCGCGAAAGATTTTGATGTTTACGCACCGGAGCTGAAAAAGGGGGACTCGGGGTTTGGAGAAGATCGGTTTGCCTGGTTTACGGCCTATTACACGCCGACTTTATTGGGCCAATATACAAAGTCCGATGAATTTGCATGGGGGATCTACTCTAAGCCAGAAGATCGAAAGCTTGCTCGGAGCACTAGAGAAGAAATCGACTTCGATGGCGCTCTTGAAAATCAGGGTTATGATTTATTTTACTCTCCGGATTTATTCGAGCTCTACTTGTTACAAGTTGAAGGTGGCGGCCGAGTGGTCATCAATAATGAAGATGGAAGTCAATCCAGTTATTATTTGAGCTATGAAGGAACCAATGGGAGAACCTGGAATTTTATTTCCAAGTATATGCGTGAAAAGGGCTACATAAATGATGGTAGCGTTTATTCTCAAAGAAAGTTTTTAGAAGAAAACCCAGATAAGTGGAGAGAGATTTACAGCACTTGTCCGAGTTACGTGTATTTTAAAGTGACAGAGACACCACCGCTGGGCAACGATTCGGTACCCCTAACGGATAATAGATCTATTGCAACCGACAGGAATTATTATCGATTTAAGGGACTTTTGTCTTTTGTACAAACGAAGCGATTAAAGCCCGACTCAAGAGAATATGACCTTCCAAAGCCAAGTCCTGAGGCCTACATGGAGTTTTCTAGGTTCATGCTAGATCAAGACACGGGCGGTGCAATCAGGGGAAAGGCCCGTGTAGACCTTTATTTTGGCGAGGACGAATATGCCGAAAGAGCAGCTCAACTTGTTAACAACGACGGACGACTTTATTTTCTTGTAAAAAAAATGGATTAAAGTGAGCGTCCCATAAAGAGTAAGGGTACACCATTACACTCTTTCTCTTCTCTGTACGAAAATTGGTTTTGGCCGTAAAAATCAACGTTTTGTGCTGCAGGGCTGGTAACTACATGCACACCAGGAATATTTTTATGGGTCAGGTGATCAATGTAGGCTTGAATAAGTAGTGATCCAACTTTTTGCCCTCTAGCTTTTGCATCGACATTGATATGAAAATGAGCTGGAAATGAATCAAACAAATGACTAAAAATACTATAACATGGATTAGAGTTTTCATAGAACCCCTGGGCTTTAGCGCTATCATCTGTTCCGCTTAAATACCCGATGACGTTTCCACTGACGCCTTTATACATAAAGTTTTCTCCGGGGAATTTGGGGTTAAAATAATACTCAGTCCACTTGTTGAAAAAGCGTTCCGCCATCCGAGGGCTACTGAATTCTTTGACGGTCGAAGACTCAAAAAAAATGCGAACCACATCTTCTTGTTGCGACGGGTTCAGGTCTTCGAGCGAATTAAAATGCTCAACGTAAATGGTAGACTCCCTTTCTTTCTCTAAACTGCACTGTTTTATAGCCCAACTGATGTAATTTTTCGAGGAATGCCGGCATTATCACTATGGTCTGTGGCTGTATATCGTGAAACAACACAATGCCTCTCCTCGCTCTAATGACTTCGCCAATCGCAAAATCAAATAACTCTTCTGGATCGCGATATTTCCAGTCGAGGGTGTCAATGGCCCAAAAAACTCGGGAATGTTTGCCCTTGAAATTTGCTCACGTAGCTTTTTTGAGGCAGCACCGTAAGGGAACCTAAAAAATGAATTGTCATACTTTATCACGTCATCGATCAAGGCAAAACTTTTTATCTATATTTTCCATAGCTTCAGATAGACTTAAACGAGATAAGTCTTCATGGTCCCAGCTGTGGTTGCCGATGTAGTGACCGGCCTCTTCGGCGTGCCTAACCACATCCGCGTGTTGCTCAACTCTTTGACCTACTACGAAAAAATTAGCAAATACGTTGTATCCTGTAAGAATTTTTATCAAATCACTTGTGGTTTGAGGGTTTGGGCCGTCATCAAAGGTCAAAGTAATCTCGCGATCCTTGAGATCTGCTTCAACATAGAAACCTCCTCCGGTGGGGTTGATGTATCTAACTTCAGATGGAGGGGATTGTTTGCCGTCAGATTTTCTCCGAACTTTTTGTAGAAGTTTATCACTGGAGTTTTTTAAATAGGTTTCAAGGTCTGATAAAAGGGAAGTGCATTCGGCGTTTTTGAGAGAACCTATTTGAATAGTTTCAAAAAATATCAATTGGTCTTTATATGATCGTGATACTAATTGAGAGCACAAATCCTTTGTTTTTTCCTGTGATAAAATTGCCGTAAGTTTTTCGGGGTGAAACTCAGACGCCTTCCAGTCGATGTATTTTTTCGACTTTGCATGGGCAGAGAGCGTTGAGTCTATAATGTCTTTTGTTGGCATATTGATGATGTGAGAGTGTTGAGCAAAGTTTTGGAGTGAAAATGTGAGTATTAAACTTACGAAAAAAAAAGAGATTTTCACGATTTCCCCCAAAGTTAAAGTTTATCTAATTTTATGTTTTTTTAAAGTTGCAATTTTGCTTTACCTCGGCTTTTTTATGAGTATTATCGGGCCATGAACACCGCACAAACCAGTCAGCAGGTTCGACTTGCAGTTTTTGCTTCGGGGTCCGGTTCCAACTTTGAGCATTTGGTGAAAAGTTGGAGATCTCAGGACTTAGATCTAGAATCAATGCAGTTACTCTGTGATAGGCCCGGAGCCGGAGTCATTGAAAGAGCAGAACAACTAAAGATCTCATATAAAGTTATCACTCCGAAGGACTTCGACTCGTTCGAGGATTGGGATATGGCATGTGCCCACTGGTTAAAAGAGAACGAAATCAATTTTGTGGTTCTGGCAGGGTTTTTAAGAAAAATAGGTAAGAAAACTTTGGAGGCGGTGAACGGAAAAATGATCAATACTCATCCCTCATTGCTGCCAAAGTTTGGCGGTGTAGGAATGTACGGGATGAGAGTCCACTCGGCAGTGATTGAAGCAAAGGAAAAGCAGTCTGGCTGTACCGTACATTGGGTGAACGAGAATTATGATGAAGGTTCAATTATCGATAAAAAAATCGTTCAAGTATCCAGCGAAGATACTCCGGAGACGCTGGCGTTGAAAGTTCAGAGTGTTGAACGTCCATTTCTTGTATCTGTACTTAAGTCCATATTGCGACAAAACCACTACTAGACCATGTTTCAGGCTTGTGTCTCATTTATGGATTTTCCTCTTAATAGGTTCAATCTGAGTGAGATTTTGGTTTGGACATTTCATAAAGAGACACTGACTCTGATATTTCAAACTGAAATTGGGAAAATTACTATATAGAGGGCACACATACAGAGGAGGTGGGCTTTCAATGAATCAAATGCGCGATCGCTGATATTAAACGCCAGTTACGAGCCTATTAAAATTGTAAACTGGCAAAAAGCCATGTTGTTATGGCTTTCAGAAAAAGTAGAAGTCCTAGAATTTCACACGGCATTGACTGTGCGAAGTGCAACTCAGAGTTTTCAGCTGCCTGCTGTTATAAGACTAAATCGTTACATACATAAAAAGTATGTTAATAGAGTACGATTTTGTAGAGAAAATATTTATTTACGTGATAAATACAATTGCCAATATTGTGGAGAGGAATTTTCCTATCGCAGTTTAACTTTAGATCATGTTGTGCCTTTGTCACGAGGCGGACATCACAATTGGGAAAATGTGGTGACTGCCTGTGGACCATGCAATAATAAAAAGGCAGATAAAACTCCTAAAGAGGCTAGAATGCCTTTGCGTAGTCGACCCAAAGAGCCCAAATTTCTACCCAATGTTCAGTTTTCTAGAAAGTTTCATCAATACCCGGATGAATGGGTGCCGTATTTGCCAAAAATTCTTGCGGGGACTTAATACAAAAAGTCTTTAAACAACGACATGTTTTTATCGACCCCAATGATTTCGTGGGGAGCCATATCTGTCCATATATTGTCCCCACTGAGGTCTTCACTGGAAATGATCAAGTGGTTAACAAACCCGTTGGTAGAGGGAGCCTCACATACGGGGGCAAAAAAGGCACATGAATCTCGATCGACGCATTTAGTTTTATGAGTTGAATAGCGAAGTCGTTGGCCCCCATTGTGGGCGAGCATGAGCTGACCATTTGTAATAATAAACGTTAAAAAGGTATCAGAAAATAAATTTGGATTTTCAAAATTACACGGGCCAACGATATCTATAAACTCACGGAGCGCAAATTTGGTTCGTTCATTCACATCGGAAGCTTTGAGTGAGGGATCGTTTAAATTTAAATCTTGCTTTAAGTGAGTTAAAATAAAATAAAATAACGTTTCGGAATCGGTTTCCCCTAAAATAAATCGACGAAGTTCAGGGTCTATACGGCTCATAACTTGGTCACGATATTGTCCGAAATCTTTTACATTACCGTTGTGACAAAAAGTCCAGCGTCCATACTGAAAAGGGTGGGAATTAAGAATGTTTATGTCCCCGTGAGTTGCTTTTCGAATGTGGGCCAATACAGTTTGCGAAGCAACAACGCCGGAGACTTTTTTAAAAATACTGTCTTCCATGGCTTTTTGCTCGCCCTTAATAATATGCGGAGACTCTCCAACATAGTAAGCGACGCCCCAGCCATCAGGGTGTCTTTCACTTTGATTGGAAAGGGCGTTTTCTGCCTGCACCAGACTTTGGTGTACCTGAGAGTGAATGACAGATCTAAATCCAAATATTCTACACATACAAAAGTTTATTTCTTGCTAATATCTAGTAAATCCAAGGGCTTTTGTCTTAGTCTAATTTGTATGACCGGGCAAATACTAAGATAATAAGTATAATATAGTAAAGGGGTTGCAAATGATCACGTATATTTCGGGTGAAGAAAATAACTTACAGGTTCCGGAAAAACTACATTTTGTCATATATAGTTTAATTGAAGCGTTGAGGAAGGCAGGAGCTTCTGATCAAGAGCTACAAAGTATAGAGAGCATTTGCCGAACTTATTTGAACGAATGGGACGATCAAGAAAAAGAAATAGTCACCCAGGTTATAGTTAAAAAATGCTGTCGCCCGATTTAAATTTGGCGAAGCCGCTGGTCGGTTCCGCCAAATTGCGCGATAAAGATTTTGTAAAATAATTCGCTTCTTGGGGCACCAGTGGTTTTTAACACGGCAGAAGCAAATTCATAATTCTAAATAATTTCAATGGTCTCGATAACGACGTTGTTTTTTGGTCGGTCGTGCATTCCCGTTTCAACATTTCCTATTGAGCTGACAATATCCAAGCCGTCTATAACTTCACCAAAAACGGTATGCCTGCCGTCTAAATGTGGGGTTGGAGCGAGAGTGATAAAAAATTGACTGCCGTTAGTATCCGGTCCTCTGTTTGCCATGGAAAGAATTCCCGCCTTATTGTGTTTTGCATCCGGGTGAAATTCATCTTCAAATTCATAGCCAGGCCCGCCGGTGCCCTTACCTAGTGGACACCCACCTTGAATCATAAAGCCGTTTATGACTCGGTGAAATATTAAACCGTCATAATAGGGGCGAGTGGTAGGCTGTCCCGTCTCAGGGTCAGCAAACTCTTTTTCCCCTTTGGCTAATCCAACAAAGTTTTCCACCGTCTTAGGTGCTTTGTCGTGAAAGAGTTGGATGGTGATATTTCCCATATTTGTTTTAAAAATGGCCTTCATAGCAGGTTCTCCTCGTGAATAGAGCCTCACAAACTAGTCAGACTCTGGTGAATTGGCACATCTCTCTGCGACAATCGCACCGCATTATATGATGGGAAATATATTCAAAATGAATTTGAGGCCATGGGGTGATTTGTTAGAGTTTCGTAAGTGCAATGGTTGACCCGGTGGACGGCTTTCAATAGATTACCTCCACTTTAAATTAAACTTCTGACGTAGAGGAAGGTTCTCATGACTACCAATGAATATATCCAGTTCACTTTAGATCTTAACGTTGGCGAACTCAGTAAAGACGGGGCGCTCATGGTTAAGACAGGAGCTAGTACCGGCCGATCGACTAAAGAGAGATTCGTTGTCCGTCACCCTGAGCTGGAATCAGAGATTAGTTGGGGCCCAGTAAACAAGCCCGTAACTCCCGAGTTTGGAGATCAGTTTTTTGCTCGATTAGAAGAAAAGCTACAGGACCAGAAGCTCTACGGTATGGAAGGGTATGTCGGATGTTTTCGCGTAAAGGTACGGTCGACGAGTCCGTGGCATATTGCATTTGCTCAAAACATGTTCCGAGAAACAGTCGTTGAGCAATTGAAAAATCATGTGCAAGACAATGTGGTCATTGAAATTTTACATGACCCTTATGGTCAGGTCTCTGAGCTTCGTTTAGAACATGAATTCGAAAAGGCGATCATCGTGGACCCTAAAAAATTAAAAGTAGGGATTATAGGCACGGCCTATGCGGGTGAGATTAAAAAGTCGGCCTTTTCATTGTGTAACTATTTATTTCCTAAATATGGAATTTTCCCTATGCATGCCTCGGCCAACTGTTTGGCAGACGGATCTAATTCAAGTGTGCTGTTTGGGTTGTCTGGAACGGGTAAGACAACTTTGTCTGCAGATCCAAGTCGTTTTTTAATAGGAGACGACGAAATCGTTTGGTCAGAATCAGGAATCTCAACCTTGAAGGTGGATGCTATGCAAAGCTTATCAATTTGAGCTCTGAGGCTGAACCGGATATCTATCGGGCAGCAAATCAACCGGGTTCAATTTTAGAAAACGTAGTGTTTTGTGAAGAAACACGAGAGGTCAAATTTGAAGATGGAACCATTACTGAAAACACACGTGGTTCTTACAGTATTGAAGCTCTTGAAAAAGTTTATGATCAAACCAAAGAGGCGGATCGACCTTCAAGTGTCGTGTTTTTAACGGCTGACGCTTTTGGAGCACTACCCGCGGTGGCTCGGTTGGACGAGTGGCAAGCGCAATACCACTTTGTTTCTGGATATACTGCCAAAGTCGCAGGAACAGAAATTGGTGTTGTTGAACCAGAGGCGACTTTCAGTGCCTGCTTTGGAGCTCCCTTTATGCCCCGTCCGGCGAAAGTGTATGCAAGCCTTTTAGCAAAATTTATTAGAGAGTATGATGTACCTGTTTGGTTACTCAATACCGGTTGGACCGGTGGAGGGTATGGCAAAGGGGACCGGTTTCCTATTCAGGTGAGCCGCCAACTTCTCAATGCAATTCAGGATGGAAGTCTCAATTCAGTGGAGATGGTTAAACATCCTGTATTTGGATTTTCAGTTCCAAAGGAAATCCCTGGAATTGACCCCGAATTTTTGGCAATTCCTGAGGGCGATGCCGTGATTCAACTGGCGAGAAGTTTTCAAGAGAACGCTTCGAAGTTAGGTGATTCTTTGGATGCAGCAGTGATCGATCGAGGGGGACCTTTAATTATTAATTGAAGGTAATATTATTTGATCCCACAGCTCCGTCCTGATCATAAAACCTACAATGAATTTGTGAAATAACATAGTAGGCGATATTGGTGGCGTCGGAGCTGTTGACCAACTGCCATCCGCCATCAACGTAATCCCAATACTTGTAGGTGGAGTTAGCTTGAACAGTTGTTAAGCTTATTGTGCCGTACGGGAAGACATTGTTCCCACCCATTATTTGTTTGCAGGCAGCCTCCGCGTGTACCTGAGTCGAAAAATCACGTCCTTCGGGTTCATAAGAGTCTTCATATTTGCCCCAAATCATTCGAGCAATATCGTCGCCCGTTTTCAGAGCTGGATAAATGTAGGTGCAAGTTCGCACATTGCCATCTTCTTCATAAATACCAGTCGTAGAATTACACTTAGCAATAAAGCCATCCAGTCGGGAATCTATAGTGGGGCTGTTGTCGTCGCCAGGGTTTACGTTGCCTCCAGTTGGAGGAAGTATCACTTGATCAACCTGGTTGTCGGCATCTTGTTGTGTCCCAGCATCAGGATTGCCGCCTTCGGATAGGTTCTCGGTACTGCCCGCCGGTACGTTAGAAGCGCAGTTTTGAAAACTGAGAATAAGCCCCGCCAATAAGAAATTTATAGCTATAATTCGATTTAAATTTTTCATTTGGCCCCCCGGCCGAATCATCATCTAAGAGAATCGCTTCAACTAATAAACTGCACTAACTGTTCCATATTTGATCTCAATTTGAGACATCAAGATCGAATAAAGCTACTTTCAATACCTATCGATGTTAGAAAAGTGACATCTGTTAAAATAGTAAAGTCTCTATAGGGCAGCATTGCAAGTGGCAATGGTATATGGCGGGCCTCCAGCTGGGGCGGCCTGTTCCAGAGTGACATTAAGAATTCCTTCTTGAACATAAGTTTGAGTGGTGTTGGCCGTATAGTTACCAGCTGTTGATGATCCAAATAGAACTAAAAACTTTACGGACATGGCATCATTAGTATGGTCGTTATCACCATCGGCATTACGCCCTCTGAAGGACTCCATATACATCGCTTGAATATTTAACTTGTTTTCGTACACAAACGACCCATCGGTATTCGAGGAGCTAATGTCTTTATACATCACCATGGTGTCACTGCCGAGCATTCGAATAACGCGCTCATCATCAACTTCAATACGAGGGTTGTTAGCGGTGCTGACGAAATCTCCTGGAAGTTCATGTCCATTACCAAAATCAGGATTAGTAGGACCCAAAAAGCGAGTGCAAATATTGGAGTCACCCAATAAACCCATCATGGTTTTGAAAACTCGAGTGGCAGCGGCTTGCTCGGTTGCACTTTTTTGAGCTGTCATATTCTCTGAGAACATGGTCATGTTCATCACCGCGAGAACACCAATCAATCCCACAGAAACCATAATTTCTGTGAGTGTAAATCCTCTGTTATTTTTAAAATGCGAAATCTTAGTAGTCATCTTATTATTCATATCGGATCGAGTGAAAATATTGTTAGTTATGTAAAAGCCTTATCTTGAATTGAGACGATATTAAGTGAAGTAATAGAAATTATCGAGCTGCACACGTGGTAACTACTCCTCCAGTATGACTATAGTCGATGACAATTTCACCAGAGACATTCATATCCCCTTGCAGGTAGCTGGAAGATCTTTCGGGGAAATAATAAACCATTAGGGAGGCCACTCCGGGTGCTGCCATCCCTGGTGGTGCCGGACCGGTTTGAAAGTTAATGATTTTCAAGCCATTGTAAACATCTTCGCTGTTGGCGTTGTAAGTGCCAAATACTTTAAACAGAATTAAATTGGGATTTATTGCAGTTTGAGCTGATGGTGAAAGAGAAGTAATCGCTCGGGTGTTTTGTAAAACGGTTTGTTCGCCATCATCGACACTACCATCACCATTGGGATCAATGGGATGGCCCGGCGGTGTTCCAAAAGTTGCAGGATCACCTAAGTCCCCCAAAAAATGACGACAGCGATTTGGATCTCTCAATAGTTGTCGAATTTGACTGGTAACGCCTTCTGCTTTTGCTAAATCATCATTTTTTTTGTTCGCGCGGTTTTGCTGATTCATTACCGTTAAATTAACAACAGCCATCGTCCCAAGTATTCCAGCAATGACCATTGCTTGAATTAAAGAAAAACCACTTTGAGATTTAATTTTTTTAATAAAATGAAACATCGGCATAAGTCTATCTTCCAAATGGGGTGAACGCGAAGATAAAATTCTCGATGTGAAGCACGACATCAATATTGATATCGAACACCCATTTATTTTATTTAATCATATTGAGGCACAAACTGCGAACTTGTTAGGCTAAATCGCCACCTTTTAGCACCGTAATGATCGATTTTGAGACGGTTTTTAGTGAGTCAAACACGCCTTCACCCTCACTGGCAACCCCTTCAAAGTCAGGGCTGTTCCAACGGTTCAGGGCAGTACGTAATTCACTAATGGGTAGAGCTGATGGCAAATCTCGCTTGTTATATTGAAATACGAGGGGGATATCGTCGATGTCGTATCCTTGTTGCTCCAAATTCTTAACTAAATTATCTAGGGCTTGAATGTTTTCTTCCATGCGTTCGGCTTGAGAGTCCGCCACAAAAATCACGCCATCAACGCCCTTCATAATCAACTTTCTAGAGGCATCATAGACAACTTGACCAGGCACCGTGTAAAGGTGGAATCGTGTTTTAAACCCACGGATCTCACCCACTTCAATGGGAAGGAAGTCAAAAAACAACGTTCTCTCCACCTCGGTTGGCAATGAGAACATTTCATTTTTTTCGTCTTCATGAGTTTTATGATAAACCCATTGCATGTTCGTCGTTTTGCCCCCCAAAGAGGGGCCATAGTAAACGATTTTGCAGTGAATCTCTTTTGCATTGTAGTTTATAAAAGACATTAAATGTTCACCCGATTTTCCAATGCACGCCCAAGAGTTCGATGATCAACATAATCAATATCGCCACCAATGGGTACTCCATGGGCAATTCGCGTGATCTTCACACCCTTTTCTTTCAGTATTTTAGCAAGATAAAGCACCGTTGTGTCACCCTCTAAATCCGCATCGAGGGCTAAAATTACTTCTTCAATCTTAGCCATTTCGCCCTCTAGGCCCTGATTTACTTTGTGAATCAAGTCAGAGATTTTCAAATCCTCTGGTCCAACCCCATCCAATGGTGAAATGGCACCATGTAAAACATGATAACGCCCTCGAAACACACCAGAGGACTCTATCCGAGCGATATCGCTAGGCTCTTCAACAACACAAACAAGGTGATCATCTCTCATTTTATCGGTGCAAAAGTGACAAGCGCCATCCTCTTCTGTGAGAGAATAACAGCTGGGGCATTCATGAATTTTTTCATGCAATTGTTGCATCGCACAAGATATATCTCGGGCATAACTCTCTGGCTGACGGAGAATGTAATAAGCCAGCCGACCTGCAGTTTTTGGCCCAATGCCAGGAAGTCGACTCAACTCATGCACCAGTTTAGTAAAGCTTGGAATATGATCTAACATCGTGCCCTTAAGTGTTACATCCCCATCATGCCGAGTCCACCGGAGATCTTGGACATCTCTTTTTCGGACTCGGTTTTTGCATCTTTTAATGCATCGTTGGCCGCAGACAAGATCATATCTTGCAGCATTTCTTGGTCGTCTTTATTAATGACTTCCGGATCAATATTAACCGATGTTAGCTGGTACTTGCCGTTGACTTTTATTTTTACAGCACCGCCACCGGATGTCCCATCCCATTCTTTTTCATCAAGTTGTTCTTGCAGCTTCTTCATTTTAAGTTGCATTTGGTTCGCCTGCCGCATGAGTTGCTGCATTCCACCGCCAAAACCTTTTTTCATAATTAGGTCTCCTTGATTGATTTAATTTCTGTAGAAAAAGAGGATTGAATTTTTTGGATCATAGGATGATTTTCAACTTGCTCCCGCACGGCTTGATTATGGGCGGCAACTTTTTTTTCAGAGAGTTTTTTTGGGGTTTGCACAGCCTTTTTTTCCACGGCATGTGCTTGGCCCAGAACTACGTTTACAGAATAATCTTGCCCCCAAAAGGTTTTTAAGTAGTTCGCAAGCTTCTTTTTATTGTCGTCATTGTTGAGTTTTTCGTAGAGAAACAAAACTTTATCAGGAACTCCGACGGTAATAGAGCCTTCAGATAATTCTGCGACAAATGTATTTTCTAACTGGGCGCCCATAAGCCCATTCATGCGCTTCACCTTTTCAACTAAGTCATGCCATTGATCCTCTATGGGTCCACAGGGTCTCTTTGCTGGAGCTTCGGAGTTTTGAGGGGCCTCTTTTGGCGCAGCCAGTTTTTTTGCTATGGCCGGTTGCTTTTCAATATTTTCGGCCGGAGGAGAGGTTTTTTTTGCAGCTTTAGCCACAGGTGCCTGTGGTTTTACAGCTGTAGCCGAAGTTACCGAACCAGCAAAATCACGAAGCTCTTGAATCCGTGGAGCTTGTGCCATGCGCAGAAGGAGCATCTCCAATACGACACGAGTGTCTTGGGAACGAGGGAGATCAGACCCGCCCTTTAAGGCCATATCAAACAGCATATGAATATCTTCTTGAGAGAGCTTCTCACCGATTTTTTGTAAACGTTGAATTTCGCCATCGGGCAAGTCAACGACACCTTCGGTAGCGCCTTTGCAGATTTTAATTAAAACTAAATGACGAAGTTCTTCGAGTAAGTCTTGCAGGTAAATTTTCGGATCATAGCCACTTTGAAAGATGTTTCCAATAACATCCACAACCTTTTCAACATCCCGATCGACGAGGGCTTGCACAGTCTCTACAAGTAAAGAGCGGTCGGTTAAACCCAAAACATCCACAACCTTTTCCATTGAGATGTCTTTGCCCGAAAAAGTTATGACTTGATCCAGTAAGCTTTGCGCATCTCGCATAGAGCCTTCGCCTTGTCGAGCAATCACCCACAGGGCTTCGTTGTCAGCGGTGACACCGTCGGCTTCGCAAATAGTTCGAAGGTGTTCGGTCACAAGTTTTAAAGAGATTTTTCGAAAGTCAAACCGTTGGCAGCGGGAGAGAATGGTATTAGGTATTTTATGCACTTCAGTCGTCGCCATCACAAAGATCACATGATCAGGCGGCTCCTCAAGTGTTTTTAAAAGAGCATTAAAGGCGCTGGTGGAGAGCATATGAACTTCGTCGATAATATACACTTTATACTTACCACTCGAGGGCATGTAGCCGACACTATCGCGAAGTTCTCGAATGGCTTCGACGCCATTATTGGAAGCTCCATCGATTTCAATAACGTTGACGCTGCTGCCACTGGCGATTTCTTCGCACTCACTGCATGCACCACAAGGAACGAAGTTTTCTGCATTGGGGCAGCGAAGAGCTTTAGCTAAAATTCGAGCTGAAGAGGTTTTACCTGTTCCACGGGGGCCGGTAAATAATAGGGCGTGGGGGAGGCGTCCGCTCTGCAAAGCATTCATCAGCGTTTGGCTGACATGGCTTTGACCTATAACTGTTGAAAAATCTTTTGGGCGCCATTTACGGGCGATCACTTGATATGACAATTTATTCCCCACAATTTCTTCAAAAAAGTGCCGGGCAACCCGTAGCACACTGTTTCCTTGTTACCGCTGCTTCCTTCCGGACCTGACGGGGTTCACAGGGACATCAGTTGTACGGACCCGGCTTTCGGTAACTTACAGTCTGGGCCTGTATCCGGCAAGGCCACCTACCCATATTTAATTGATATATTACTGCGCGACATTGCGCCGCAGCACCGACAGAGAAGTTTTCCGCTAATTCAGCGTCCAAGCGATTTTTTCGAGGAACTCACACTCTTCGGCCCAATAGAGATAATCTCGAAATTGTGGAAAAAGCGTGGGAAACGTGGGGTCATCATAGCGTCGAGCAATCCACGCACTATAATGAATGACCCGCAATCCTCGAAGGGCATCATAAAGCTTTTTATCCACTTGGGGAGGGTTGCGAATTTCTCCATAGCCCTCGAGAATCCAGTGAAGTTCCTGCTCACTGTGCTCCAGGTCACCAGGGAGAAGCATCCAAAAATCTTGTTCTACGGGGCCCATTACAAAGTCATCAAAGTCGACCATAAAAAACTGATCAGGCTGGTCACGTTTATCCCAAACAAGTATATTCCCTTTATGGCAATCTCCATGAATTCGGATAAATTTTTTCGGATTCAAATAATCTTCAATAAACTCTGCGATGATTTCCGCAGCATCGATGTAGCGATCAAAAACTTCCGGTGCAATCCAACCCTCTAAAGTATCAATATTGTTCCAACCATAAGTTTCAGCATCAAATTTGAAGGATGATGTCTCTTTTTTCTGCGCCAACATTATGTAGTTGCGCCAACATTTTGCCGATTCTTCGGTATTGATCACTGGTTAAACTCTTGGGGAGGCGCCCCATTCCTTTTGGAAACACACATCCAAATGCCATCGGCGTTATAAAGGGTAGAGTTATTCTTCAGAACCATAGGTGCTATGGCGGGAATTTGTGCCTGTTGCAAGTCATTGAGAAATTCATGTTCCTCGAGCAATGATTGTTCAGACCATCTATTAGGCGATAAAACTTTGTGACAATTCGATGTCCACAATGACTCGTTTGAGTTGTCGGCTCCAAAAATATCGAACACTCGATTTTCATAACTGTTCAATTGGAAGTACTCGCCCTGTGGATAGAACCCAACATCTTGAATGGTATCAAGAACTTCGTTGGGTGTGAGGTCATAAAAAGTTCGATTTAATTCTTTGGAATGGGGCAAGGTATCCTCAAATTCATATTGTGTGCAGTTACTCTTACAATATTCAAAAAAAAGAAACAGTAAAAACCCATAAACAAATATTTCAAACATGCATATTTAATCAGCACATGTGTCTTAAACCCGCCAATCCAGTTGATTTCAGCGGATTTTCAGCTAATGTCGGTGCCATGTTTGAACAGCTGAACCTATTCGGCCCATCTTCGAATGAGTCAAAACCAAAAACCCCGTTGATAAAATCACGGGTCGAAGCTCGGTAGAAAACCTGCTCAAAAATCCGGAGCTGTTCATTTTTTAGGTGAACCCATCGAAATCGTTCGTCGTCCCTATCAGCGTTCATTAAGCATTTTGGTAAAACCATCCGGTCGAATCCGAATTACCTGTGCACGTTTGACAACAAAAAAAACCATTTACAAATTTTTATCTGAAAATCACGAGTGGCTGAGAAAAGCTATTGATGATCAGCGGGCATTGCGAAGTGCCCACCCTCCAAAAAGTTACCGTCAAGGCGAAGAGTTTCTTTACCTTGGTGCATGGGTTTATTTGAACTTCTCACCATCAACACAAAAAAAAATCACATTTTCGATTATTGGTGATCAACTGGTTGCATTTATTCCCAGAGATCAATGGACAAGCGATTATACAGCGAAAGCCCATCCTGAGTTAAAAGAGCTGATGATGCAGTTTTATAAAAACTCGGGTCGGAAAACTATGGAGATGAAGGTTAAACAATACAGTGAAAAAATGCGTTTGTTTCCTAAAAAGTCAGCTATCGCAGTCAAAAAACCAGGTGGGGATCATGCTCTAGTAGAGGTCACTTGAGCTTGAATTGGAGATTGATTGCCGCTCCAATGGGTACATTGGAATATGTGGTGATTCATGAACTGGCACATTTAGAGTATCAGAACCACTCAAAATGTTTTTGGTCTCTGGTTAAACTCTATTGCCCCGATCACGAAGCGCACAGTAAATGGTTGCGAGACCATCAATTTAATTTGATTTCTTAGCAATGAGTTCTGAATTACATACGGATTAATTTTTTAGGGGGAACAATGAATTGGCTATCGGAACTACTGGCAACAGTGGTTGATTCGCATGGGGTATGCCCATGGTTATTTTGCTTATGGGTGGTGGGTTATACCTGGCGATCGTTTCTAGATTCGTACCCTTCTCGGCTTTGCTCATGCTGTAAAGTTAATAGCTGGGAAAATTCACACTGAAAAAGAAGAAAAATCCCACGGACAACTCAGCCACTTTAGAGCACTCACAAATGCGTTGGCGAGTACGGTGGGAATGGGCAACATTGCTGGAGTCGCTGTTGCCATCTCTCAGGGTGGACCCGGAGCCATTTTCTGGATGTGGGTTGCGGCGCTCTTTTGGAATGAACACGAAGTTTTTTGAATGCACCTATCCGTAATGTACCGATCAAAGGACCATACAGGGTGAAGTTCAAGGTGGTCCCATGTATGTCATCAAGTCCACTTTAAGTAAAAAATGGGTTCCACTTGCATACCTTTTTGCCTTCGCTGGGATGATGGGAACTCTGCCTTTGTTTAACATGAATCAACTTTCAAGTTTTATGCAGGCGGAATACAACTTTCCACCAATGGTTTTAGGGCTTGGGTGTGCCACCGTCGTTGGGTTTATTCTTATTGGTGGAGTTCGGTCTATTGGCGCATGGACAAGTCGAATCGTCCCCATTATGTGCGTTTTTTATGTCGTAATAGCAGCTACCGTAGTAGGCATGAATATCGAAAAGGTTCCCGATGTTTTCAGAATGATATTTTCTTATGCACTAACGGGTCAAGCGGCCTGGGGAGGCGCAACCGGCCTCGCGGTTTCTCAAATTTTGATAGTCGGTGTAAAGCGCGCGGCTTTTTCCAACGAGGCGGGAGTGGGAACAGCTCCGATGGCTCACTCAAATGCAAAGACAGAAGAGCCTATTGCAGAAGGCTTGGTTTCAATGGTGGGCCCTTTTATTGATACCATTATTGTCTGTACGTTGACGGCGCTGGTGATATTGACAACGTTGCCCCTAGAGACCATCCCAGAAGGAGCGGAGGGTGTTTTGATAACAAAATTGGCTTTCGAACAAAACTTTGGTTCGTTCGGAAATCATTTTTTAAGTGTGGCCGTGGCATTATTTGCTTTCTCTACAATATTGGGGACAGCAAATTATTGCCAAAAATGTTGGAATTTTTTGTTTCGAGGCAAATTTAAAATGGGGAACCATGCCTTCATTGGTGCCTATGCTCTTTTATTGGTTATCGGCAGTGTTACCCAGGCTAGCGATGTGGTGAATTTTCTTGATATCTGTTTCGCCACAATGGCATTGCCGAACATGTTAATAACAATTCGGTTGGCCAATCGGGTGAGAGGTGCCCTAAAAGTTTATTGGGCCAAGTACAAAGTGGCTTAATGCCGCTGTGCTCCTGGAGAAATTCCAAATTAAATGCAGGACTCAGTAAGTCAAATCACTCTCATGCTTTACGGGAAAAAATTCTTGAGGGATGATTTTTTTGGTAAAAAGGGGAGTGAGTGCGAATGAATCGAACTCAATTAAAATCTACGGATAGAAGTCATCAATCTATTGGCCAACTGCCGGTGCTTGCTGAGTTCACGGACTATCGTGAGTATTTACAGGCTTTTTACGATTGTCGGAGACATCAGACTCGAGGTGATCTGCGACCTTATTCTTACGCTCATTTTTCTGCGGCCGCGAATATCAAATCCCCAAATTATTTAAAAATGGTGATTCAAAAAAAGAGAAATTTATCTGCAGCGATGATTGATAAATTTTCTAAGGCCATGAACTTAAACAAAAAAAGTAGTGAAGAGTTTCGTGCTCTCGTGAATTACAATCAGGCAACGGAGCCTCTCGAACGAAACCGATGTTTAAAAATTCTCAGCGACTTACGTGTTAAGTCCTCTATCGAAGAGGGGAATTTAACTCAAGAAGATTTTGATCGCGTTCCTTCGTGGGTGAGTTGGGCACTCGTAGCATTAACAGATGCAGGAGTGACTGATTTTGATGAAGAAAAAATATTTGAGACCTTAAAAGGGCGCGCTAAAAAAGATGAAATTCGAAAATGCTTACAAAAGTTAATCTCTGAGGGCCAGCTTGAAGAAGTCGAAGGCGAAATTCGTAAAACCGGCCGTCAAATGAAAGACGCTGATAAGATACCGTCAGAATTAGTTAAAAAACTGCAGGCTCAATTGATATATCTTGGCCTGGAGTCACTTTTTAACGATGAGGCATCTGATCGAGAGTTTGGAACAATTACTCTTAGCCTCACTGAGGCTGAATACGACAAATTAAAGTTTGATGTGCGCCACTTTCGAAAAAAAGTATATGCAGAGGCCTTGCTCCATCGTGAACAAAATGGTCCCGGCGACAAAGTCTACCAATTGAACTTTCAATTGTTTCCATTATCTAAATAAATAGTCAGGACTTTTTTTAGCGAACTGTATAGCAACTTACGTCACTGGGCTTTCCTTTTTTCATTAAAATACTCTCAAGTCGAATAAAATCAAAAAAGCCAGCTGGTCTGAACTTTGCTCTAGAGTTGATTAGTTGTACGTGAGTGGAAGTCTTCTTAAGCCAGGTGGAAAACTGCCTCCCCCCTAAAAGTTTCTAGACATAAAAATGTCGACCCCACTGCTGGCTTGAGAGGACTTTTTTTATTTTCTCTTGCCGCCGTAAATTGTCTCAATGTGAGAAATATTACACTCAAATCAAAACTATAGACATTTGATGCCCAGTTTTACTGGCATTGAGCTTGCTCAATAGTGGGGTGGAAATAAATTTTAACCATATTAATGGGGATATTAATTATGAAATCGTGGATGCGACTAATAGTAATGAGCACAATGATTGTAGGAGCTGGAACTCTTATGATGGGTTGTGAAAAAGGCAAAAGCGTAAAAACTAATCTTGAGCCAAAGATCTCAACAGGACGCCAACCTTAATTATAAACCGATTCCTGGTAAACTGATCTAAAGATGTACCTGTTCTATTGGAATCCATGATCGAACAAATAAATGCGGACGCAAGAGTGGTTTGCAGCGACTTGGACAGTCTCAACTCCGAAAAACTGAATGAATTGTTGGTCGTTGTTAGTCGACTGAATTCCCAGGTCACACAGGCCGGGCGCGACCAATTTAAAACAGTACAGGAGAAAATAGATATGGACTCTTGCGTTAGACGCAATTTCTGATGTTCGTCGTGGCAGGTACAAGACGCGCGAGCGGGTATTTCACAACTTGATTTCGCTAATGAAGAAACAGCAAAAAATTCAATTCGAGCAATGCCAGATCAAATACAAGCAGAAATTTATCGCTGCTTGGACGACTGTCTTTATGATCCTAGCGTGCCAGAGGATATGTACCATTGATACCCGAAGTCTTGTGCGAGAAGTTCGTATTACTCTGGAAATGAGCGCTCCGGTAGCTAAGCAGATCGAATTGCAAATGGTGTCTTAGCGAAGTTAATTAAGGATATGACAAAAGATCTTTAATGTGATGCGAAGCGAAATTAGCTCAAAACCTGTGCCAGCAATCAAAGACTCAATTAAGAACGCTTACGTAGTGAAGCCCACAGGCGCTTCCCAATGCACCTTGAGGTGATATGAAGCGTCAAACTGATGGCAGGCGCATCTGCCATGACCATAGCATTCGCGCTTGATATCGAAGGCACGGTAAAAGAAATCAATTCAGAGCTTGAAACGAACCCCAACGGGCTTCTCAAATTACAGAAAAAAATAGAGATGCCATTTTATTTTCATCAAACGTTGAGGATATTGATGCTAATTTGAATATTTCTTGACCTCGTTCGTGCTAATAAAAATGATCCTATCAGACCATCAAATTATCGATATGGAAGATATCATTCGTGATATCAGAAAAGTAGAATTGATCAGATATTTGACAAGCTCACCACCTTGAGGTCAGAAGCGCTTCCCATATCACGTTGTTAAAGTGAACGAGCGCTTTGCATCCCTTTCCGTTGACGATGAAAACGGTCAGGCAATTGAAAACCAGACCGCACCACGTGTAAGCACAATACAAGCTTTTTTAAATCGTGCGATTCTGTCATCTGAGCCAATTGAGAGAGCAGGCAAAAAACTAAAGCTTCTCAACGGTGACCAACGCCCGCTTCGTAATCGAATTGCCTCAAAATTAAAAAATTTTTTGGTACCCCAACAGACAACACTGTTGGTTTGTTGCGTTTTGAATCAGATATCTTAATTTCCAGTAAACTCGTAAAGATCTTTCCTTATCAGAACCTCAGTGAATACCGATAAGCCCATATGCAAATAAACAAGGACTTATATTGTGGTACGTATTTTCTTACTAACACAACCGTGTCTTATTTTTCGACGGGTTGTACCCGCGGAGAAGATAAGCCGAATCATCTTTCATGTCATCACAGGTGGAGCGGTATGAGTACAGGCAGCAGGTGATTTTGCAATAAGCTATTTAGCTGCAAATCTGTTGTATCCGGATGGTAAACGAATTTTTAGATCTTTTGAGATTCGAAAAGTTTGCGAAAATATTGATGGATGGTATTATTATCGTTGAGCCGGGAAAGCCGATCATTGTTCCTGGGACGAGGGGAACTGTTTTCATTCCGGTATAAGCACAACAAACCCATTTGCCGGTAAAATTATAGTTGAACTTGAAGGGTCCGATGTGGTTGCTAGCTCGGGAGTGAAGTTTCAACTTTTGGCAATCGATAAAGGAATGCCTGATTCGGCCCTATCCGGTACAGAACGTTTTCGATATGCGGAACTTCCATCGCTCAATGTGGGAGGTCTCACAGAAGTGGTTGTTGATACATTTGTAGAATCTCAAATTATTACCAACCGAGTTGAGTTCGGTGGACGGTTTATCGATACCGTCTCTCCCACTGTTACCGGGCCGACAGGAAAGCTTGCCTACGTGTTTCAACCAGCCAATGGATCACAACCTATGAAGGTCCACGAAGGATTTATAACAAATGGTTGGTTTCAGGCTTTAGCGCTCGACGGAATCAATTTGTCGTTATATTTAGAGCCAGGGCCACTCAACGGCTTTGCGGGACGATTCCTGCTTGAAAACTTTAATGCGAATCAAAATTTTCTAACGGCGCAATCGGGTGAAAATTGGAAAATGACCATGGAGTTTCCTGCCTACAATCGGTCTCATGGGTTTAGTGATGATTCTGAAAAAGAAATAGGTGGAAAAATCACCATGGGGTTTTGGTTTGACCCAACTAATACAGCAGTGCAGACCGCAGTAACAGACGGTACTTGAAGGAGTCTGCTTTCCTTCCAAAGATATAGCCATCCCTAATGTGTTTAAAGGATCAGACACGGAAAAATCGATCGACTGCTCTACAAAATCGGTGGAACGACAGCAGATATGCGTCATATCAACGGCGGCGTATTGCTCAAATATTTCTCAATGGGAGTCAAATCCACGAACTGTTTGTTTAAGGACGGCGCATGGCATTTATGCCGCACTTTTTGTGGGTGAGTGGCTCATCCGAAGTATTTGGTATGAATATGCCGTTTAAAAGGTAGTTAATGCATTGACACCCGAAGTCCCTACATGGCGCGTGTCTGTGATCTACAACTCAAACTTATAATTTAAGGCGGATCTACTGCCGGGAGCAGAGCAAACATTTACTCAAATGACCATGTATACGAAATGCTGCAGCAATAGCAACGGTGGTGATGATCACTATCAACCCGAGGACGAAACTTGTTTAGAATATGCGCAAGCCAATGGGTATACCAAAGAAGGCGATATTGCTACGAATCTGGGTATTTACTCAATGACAATGACACCACAAAAAGTTTCAAGTCATGAAATGCTGTTTTGCCCATATTTCACAAAAACCGATGGAACCGCTATTTATGTTAATGCTGGTTTGCAAATTGATAGTATGGAGCCGGATACATGGTCTGATGGAACGGGTTTAGGTGCTGCTAATCTATCGTTGGTGGCCGGAGAAAATTTCGGTGATGCCGGTACGATTTTAGGAGCCTATGCTAAAATTCAAGGTGTATCTAACGCTACCGGATTTCCTGAGTTTTTACAAATCTCTACGACCACTCCTTCAAATGACGTTATAGAAGAGGGTGATGAAATTTTGGTAACGGTTGGATCTCGTTCGGGTCCAAGTGCTTGTGGAGTTGATTATCATGTGGATAATGTGGGTAACCTGTACACCAATGATATTGGGCCAGGCTACTTTGGGTTTTATCGAGTTGTTGAAAAGTCGGCTTCAAATAGCTATGTGGTAGAGAAAAAAGGAATTCTCAAGCAAATGATTACGCCGAGTTTGGCGGGAAACATGTTGGCCACTCCTACAGTGGCGACAACCCATTGTGCCGCCTATATCACCAAGGTTGTTGAGGCGAAAGATCTTACCTTTGGGGCCGGTGGCAGAATTTTATCGGCCAATCAATTTAATGCGGGTACGGGCGGAGGAGTCATTGCCCTTCGAATCAACGGTACACTTGATATGACAGATAATTTGTCTTCGATTGAAGCGGCAGGGGCCGGGTATTATTCTGCCGCATCGGCCAATCAATATGGCCAGGGCGTAAAGGGTCTCGGCGGCGTCACAGATACTGAGTCCGGTGGTCAAGGTGGTACCTTTGGAGGCGGAGGGGCTGGTGCTGGCGGCTCTGGAGGAGACTCCTCTTCTGGTCAAATGGGTGGAGATAATTTCAGTGGTGGAGATGGGTTTCTTATGGGAAGTGCCGGTGGACAGGACGGGTCCGCAAGTAACAACCCAATTTCTCGCCAGGGAAGCGGCGGTGGTATAATCTACCTGGCTGCGAGAAAATTTTGATCTCTGGCACGAGCAATTCGTCAACAATTAAAGCCTATGGCTCCGATGGTGCTGGTGGGTCCGGTGCGGGTGGTGGAGGATCGATTTATATCTATGCCTGAAGTTGTTGTGGATGCCGGTAACAGCCTTGAATTGAACGTTAGAGGTGGAAGTGCGGCAAGTGGCAACCCGGGGAGTTGGCGGCGGCGGAAGGCTCAATGTGCGTTCGTGTGTGTTTGATTATAGCTCATGGGTTGTTAGCACCAGTGTTGGTGCAACTGGGTTTATGACAGGTGCTAGTTCTATGAGCTTTGATGCGAATAGCGTAGATCAGTCTTGTTACAACTAATGGTAATTCGTGATATAAGGACAAAATGGCAGCAGATGGATCGACAAAAGTTGTTATATCAGCAGTGGCTGGAAATAGCTTCGTTACGTTAATTAAATTGCAAGGTTGGATTGTGAGTGGAAGCCCAAGCATGTTAGCTGAGGCGATCCATTCACTCGCAGACACCTTCAATCAATTCTTGCTTTTTATTGGGATTAAACAGGGTCAAAGAATGCCATCTCGAGCGTTTCCGCGAGGCTATGGCCAAAGCCGTTATCTTTGGAATTTAATTTCAGCTGTTGGAATATTTTTTGTCGGATTTGGTGTTACTACTTACCATGGAATTCATTCTCTTCTATACCCCGAGCCACCATCGGCAGAAATTTGGTTGCCCTTAGGTATCTTAATTGCCGCACTTATTATTGAATCTATCCCGTTACAAATGGCTATCAAAGAGGTGATTCGACAAAAGAATGAGATGAGCTTTGAATACCTTCGAACCAGTGATGACCCAACGACGTTAGGTGTTCTTTTCGAGGATGGAATCGCAGTGTTCGGCGTCACACTCGCTCTGGCTGGAGTTTACTTCAGCCAACACTTTAATAGTAATTTACCCGATGCTATTGCAGCGATTCTTATCGGGCTTTTACTGGGGATAATGGCAGTTGCTTTGGCATTTATTAACGGACGCTTTCTCATTGGCAGAGCATTACCACGTGCTAAAGAGGAAGAGATGAAAAAATTTATCAGGCAAATTGAGTATATAGAAAAAATCGTAAAATTTGAAACAGAAGTCTTAGCTCCCGGGCGGTGTCATATGCACCTCGAGGTGGAATTGCATGGTGGCGTGATGGTTCCACGTGAAGAAATTGAAAAAGATGTACAAGAAATTAGAAACGGTGAATTACCAGCAAAAGTATTAGTTGAAACTGCTGAACGAATGGTCCGAATTGTTGGTAACAACATCAATGAAATTGAATCAAAAATACGTAAGCAATACCCTGAAGTTGTGTCGATCGCTTTGGAGATTAATTAAAAATGTCAGATATTGAAGAAAAGTTTGAAAAAGTTGGAATGGTTGACGTGAAGCTCTTCGACCCTCGATACATGTAAGCCTAGCTTACGCAACAAACAATAATTTTTTTGGTCAAAAAGTATATAGTATAAATAGAGCGTTTCTATTGGAGCCAGTGGCAGAAAAACTTTCTGCCGCAAACTCAGAGTTTCGAAGTCACGGTTTTTGTATAAAAGTTTTAGATGCATACAGGCCCTTCTCTGTGCAAGAAAAGTTTTGGGAAAAATTCCCAAAGCCAACTTATCTAGCACAACCCTTGCGCAATGGAGATAATCTCATCTCTGGTTCAAAGCATTCGCGTGGAGCCGCTGTGGATATTACGCTGGTAGATGATCGGGGCATCGAATTACTAATGCCTACACAGTTTGACGAATTCTCTCACCGGGCTGCTCGCCAATATAGTTCTGTGAATGAGCCGGCACGATCAAATGTCATTCTTCTTGAAGAAATTATGCATAAACATCAATTTGTCGGATTACCTTCGGAATGGTGGCACTTCGATTACAAAAACTGGGACCAATATCCTTTGGTTGAAATTTCACTCTAAGTCTGAGTTATATTTTCTCTTCCAAAATTTTCTTATAGGCACAACATGCAGCGTGCGTCATCTGCGACAAATAAACATTAGACATGCCTGTAAATTAGAAACATAATTTTTGTTCTTTAAAAAAGTTAACAACTCAAGGGAGTGAATATGAAAAAACTATTACCAATTGTTTTGGTATCTTTACTTGGCCTTACGGGGTGAGTGAGTATTTCTACTTTGCAAGATGCAGAAACAACAAAAAAAGGCGAAATGAGCCATACGGTGGCTTTTGGAAATGTTGGTGGAAAAGTTGATACCGATGGAGCTTCTGGGTTACCAGGTGATCTTGCAGATACAGTTTCTTTGCCAATGGTTGAATACATGTTTCGATATGGTTTTCATGATGCGATGGACTTTGGACTTCGCTACTCTGGATCATCTTATGGCGCTGACTGGAAATGGAATCTTATGAATGGTGAATTTGCTCTTGCAGTTGGACTTGGAATAACTATCTCTAATTATGAAATCGAATCTGGTTCGACGTCTGCAAAATACGGGACTCAAGATCTAGTGGTTCCGGTTTATATGCATTACAGCTTTAATTCAGATTTTAGAGGTTACTTAGTGCCCAAAATGGTTCAGCGATCTGTAACAACCAATGCAACGGCTGTTGAAGACACTACGAATAATTTGATGGGAGCGACTTTTGGATTGAAGTGGACCAAATTTTTTGTTGAATACACGATGCTATCTGGAAAATCTGAAGACAGCGATGACGACATTAGTGTAAATCAATTTGCTTTTGGTTATGCATTCTAAAACTGAATTCAACCGGATCAAATATAAAAAGCTCCCAACTGACGGGAGCTTTTTTTGGTTTTTTTGAAATCAAATATTAACTGAAACTATTTTTTTATCCAAAGAGTAGTTGCGCCAGATGACAGTTCGCAACTTTTAAACGGTACCGTCATTTCCTTACTCTCCACCGTTCCATCACCAAATATTCGAGTCAGGTTTTCTAATGCAATGGGAGTGTAACCCTGAGAGTGAGAAGACAGTGAGAGAAAATGAAATTTATCACTCATAAGTTCTGTCAGCTTATCTAACAAAGGGACCATGTCTTCTTCGATTTTCCAAACTTGTTTTTTAGTGCCACGCCCAAAACTAGGTGGATCTAAAATGATGGCTTCGTATTTATTGTTTCGACGAATCTCTCGATCCACAAAGGTTTTAACATCATCAGTAATATATCGAATCGAAGCATTTTCGAGTTGATTCAAATCAGCGTTTTCTTTGGCCCAGGTCACAGAAGTTTTCGATGCATCCAAATGGACCACACTGGCTCCAGCTTGAGCGCAGGCAACGGTAGCTCCACCCGTATAGGCAAACAAATTGAGAACACGATACTCCTCGTTGCTTCTTTTTGAGATGAGCTCACGAAATTGATCCCAGTTGGGCCCTTGTTCAAAAAATCCACCGACATGGCCAAAACCAGTACATCGAAGCCTTAGACGCACTCCAAAGTGCTCTACGTCCCAATAATCAGGGATAGCCTTGCCTGAGGAGGGCACCCAGTCGCCATTGCCGTCTGGGCGCCTTAAATAGCGCGTACAGGGCGTCTCCCACTCGTTTATAGAGCGATCTCGCCCCCACACGGCCTGTGGGGATGGGCGGCGAATAATTGAGGTGCCAATCCGCTCCAGCTTCTCAAAGTCTCCGCAGTCAATGAGTTGATATTCTGAAATCATATCTCAAGTTAGTAACTCTAAAGATCCAGAACGTCCACTTTGTCTAAAAATAAAAAGAAGGTTTATGCAGCTTTTTGTAAATCTTGCGTATTTTCTTGATCTCCCAATTTTTCGCATCAACTTGAGACCCGAGTAATCAAAGGACCCCCTTAAAAGCTAAAAAAGCGCATGTAATGCAACAATAATTTATTTAATGATCTAAATTGATAAACATTAAACAAATTGGCTTTATATGAAACACTTTTTTCGCTCTTACAATGATACGTTTCATTGATAAACTATGAGAGCGTAAAATTAAATGATTGTTGATGGCCTATCAAATAGCCGATATAATATTGATATTGGGGAAGTTGTATGAGTAAGTCTGATATTTTCAATCATTTAAGCGAGTTTTTAGGCCCCGACTATTTGGATCGAATAATGATCGATAACCACGCCCGCCGTAAAGGTGGAATCGCAGCGGTGGACGAGGATTCAATCCTTACATGTCTTGAGCTTGCAGGCACGAATGCTTGCCATCATGTTATTCAACAAACATCTCCACTCTACAAGACCGAATCCGAACATGATAAAAAACCTCGAGAAGGGAAAATGTAATCTCGAAAATCTTGAAGATTGGTTGAGATCCTCTTTTGGTAATTTGACAAATATCAAGACTTTTGACTATATCCACCCCAAAAAGAAACCAGTAATAGATGAGGTCTCGCAATACCTTAATACCAAAGAAGGGTACCGAGATTAAAGAATACCTTCTCATGGTGGTCGACGAGTTAATCATCAACGCACTTTACGATGCGCCAAGAGTGGGCCTAATTAAAGATTATGATGTGAAATTCCCAGAAGGTCGGCAGAATCAAATTATTGTTGCAGAGAATGAAGACTCTGTTGGCATATTTGCATCGCGACCCGTTCGCACTCTAGAAATTGATAAACTATTGATCAATTGAAATTCAGTGGCGACTGCTGGGCTTAGAGAGTCAATGAAGTTTGACGAGCTTTCAGGCGCAGGCTTAGGGCTATCAATATCTTTAAAAATGGTTCCAACATTGTTTGTGGGTGCGAACCAAGGAAAGACCTCTGTCATTGGTTTCACTAAGGGATGCGGAAGAAAAAGCTTCTCAGCATTAAAAAGGCATTCATATCATTCAAGTTTAATATTCGGCTTACAACCCAGGGTATTTATCAAATCAATCTCAAGGCTAATAATAGTTTCGGGCTTATTGGTGCGGTTTATTACTACTGCTATATTGCAGGTTTGCAACGAAACACAGCTTCTCGTCAGAAGTCTTTACTCCTTGAAATTGATATTCTGAAGTACTCCCAGACATTGCCGGTAGGTTGCATTTACGAATTAAAAATCTCATCGCCAATAAAAGTTTCAGTTAAAAAAATTCACTGAGTAAGACTTGAGAATATTTTTTGCATGAAAATTTAAAGCAATAGAATCCATAATCCACTGTGCATACCGAGTGTTATTCACATGCTGATGAATATCCAGATCACTATTTCGAACTTTTAGAGTCATTAAATCTTTGAGTTCATCCTGCAATTCAATCTCTATGAGTTGAAAGGGCTAATGATTTTTCTGACGAAGAGATTCCATTGAGAAATACCCGAAATCTCGGCTCATTTTTCGGGTATTTATATCGAGGAGAATCCAGTTCGTTGTGGCTTGCCCAATAACTTTGTCGTCTTTTAAAATTTCAAAATCACGTTGCAGCCGTGGACCAGCAACAGGCCTTATCCAGGTGTTAATTTTGATTTTTTCGCCCCACTTGGGCCAATCATCCATTTGAACGATTTTGCGGGTTAAAACCCAAATCATTTGGTTTTTTAATGTATCCATGTACCCAAAGCGATTGGCAGAGGCATGTCTCCAGGCCGACTCCTGCAGAAGATTGAGCAGGTGAAATAATCCTAAGTGTTTTTGTGGGTTGACAAAAAAGAGCCAACTTCAAACTCCGGAGAAATACTCAGAATTTTTGGTTGGCTCAGATTTATTTTCGATCATAAATCAATTAACGACGATTAAAACGCTCTCGTCTTTGACCGCTGTCTCGCTTTTGTTGCTCACGAGCGATACTAACACGAATATTACGACCATCTAACTCAGTACCGTCCATGTTTTCTACACACGATTGAGCTTGGTCTTCTGTTTCCATTTCAACAAATCCAAACCTTTACTTCGTCCTGTATCCCGGTCTGTGATAATTTTAGCAGACATAACGCTGCCGTGGCTGGAAAACGCATCTTTCAAAGATTCTTCCTGCATTTGAAAAGATAGGTTTCCGACATATAACTTGTTACTCATTGTTCCTCCGTAGGTAACTCATTCATTCATGGGATTAAATTATCCCAAGGCGACTTCCAAATGTACCATTGAGACAGAGCAAACAATGTGTTTTCAATTGGAAAAAATGCCTGCTGATCTTAACATAGGGGGTCGAATAGGCTATCAAATATTAGAGCATCCAGTATAATTTTTCCGGAAAACGGCAGGTCCACGGGGCCGTTGGGAGCAGGGCGTTTCATTTAGTTTTTAAAAACCACAGCAATCTTAATAGGTTGGACAAACACCTTTGTCGATGTGGATTTTCAAGCTCCACGGAACCATCGACCCTTCCTGGCACGCAATAGGAGAGGCTTTTTCGGTGTTGAGCGGTGTTTCAATTAAAAAAAAGCCCACTCAACGAGTGGGCTTTTTTGGAACTAACCGTTTTAAACTCAAATTAGTTATGTTTTTTGAACCAATCCTTAGACTTTACTGGATCTGGGGTCATTGAATCATCACCCTCATTCCAGTTCGCGGGGCAAACATCACCCTTTTCCGCGGTAAATTGATAGGCTTTGAGAAGTCTTAATGCTTCTTCCACATTTCTTCCAACGCTCAAATTATTGATCGTCGCATGTTGAATTATATTTTTGTCATCGATTAAAAAAGCGCCTCTGAGCGCAACTCCGTCTTCGTTGAGAACTTCATAATCTTTTGCGATCGTCTTGTTGAGGTCAGAAAGGATCGGAAAGTTCACATCTCCTAAACCACCATCATCACGACTCTGTTGAGTCCAAGCTAAGTGTGAAAACACAGAGTCCACAGAGCAAGCGATGACTTCACAATTTCTTTCTTTAAACTGAGCAGCCGCATCTGAAAATGCAATGATTTCTGTTGGACAAACAAACGTAAAGTCTAATGGATAAAAGAATAACAACTTCCATTTGCCTTTGTACGTATCCAATGAAATGTCTTTGAAGTCTCCATTAACTAGTGCTTGTCCTTTGAAATCTGGAGCTTGGTTTCCTACTAATCTCGACATATTAATTTCCTCCCGTTAATATTTGTCTTTAATTTTTATCAATTGAACCTAAAACACGACCCATAAATTTGTTAAGCGCCTCTTGTTTTGGTGTGCCATTTTTCACCATATTCGCAACTTCAACACCACCCAAAAAATTCGATATCAACTCACCAATGACATCGAGCTCTTCATCTTTTAAGCCTTTCGCAAGTGAAACATGCTCTAATACATCAACAGCTTCAAGAACGTAATCTTCATCGTGAGTTTCTATAAACTCAGTCACTGATTTAATTATTGGCAGCTTCATTGACGAGCTCCTGCACGATTTCAATTTTATTACCAAAGTTTTGGCTCACGACCTGTCCTCCCTTAAATAGTGCGAACGTTGGCAGATTGTCCACTTTCGCAAGTTTACGAGATTCAGGGTATTTTTCAGCGTCCACATAAACAAACTCAATATTTTGATTCTCTTCAGCTAGTTTTTTTACCTTTGGTTTAATCATACGGCAATTACCGCACCACGCAGCGCCATACTGTACGATAACTGGCTTATCTCCGCTCACTACATCAATCAAATTGTCTTGATTTAATTCAATCATTTCCCGCCTCCAATTACTTAAGGTCTAAGAACACTATCGCATGTTCCTCTGTGAAGCTCTAATACCAATTAAAAATACTTCAATAGGTAAAACCTATAGGAAGTACGTGTTTATTTGAGAAAAGCTATTAACGCAATATGTTGGAATATAGAAAAAACACCATTAATATCAGCTATTTAGTGGTTTTTATCAAGAGTTAATACATAGATGGTAAAATTTTAAATACCTTAGCTCGGGGCAAATATGTGGATAGGGGTGGTCGGATCCTTGTCCAGAAATGCGATGAATTTGAGCTTTTTTTCGAGCCCGAGACAGGGATTCACAAACAATAGAGTCAAAGTCAGCAAACGAAATGTGGCTTGAACATGAGCTCAGCATGAGGTGTCCAAAATCATTTACTCTCCGTGCAGCGAGCGCAAACGTTTCGATATATTTTGCACTGGCTTTTTCTTTTTGGGCTTCTGATTTTGCCATAGAAGGTGGGTCGCAAATGATGATATCGTATTTTTGATCATTTTTTCTAAAAAGCTAAAGACGTCTTCGGAGACTCCTGTGTGTTTTACATTTGAAAGTCCATTGAGGCTCCAGTTTCGGTCACAATCCTTAATTGCGTTTTCAGCAATATCAACACTTGTTACCTGGCGAGCTCCGCCCACACCAGCGGCAACAGAAAACCCTCCTGAGTAGCTAAACAAGTTCAGCACCGATTGACCCGAAGAGAGTGTTTTTAAATAGGATCTATTTTCACGTTGATCTAAAAGAATCCCGTTTTTTGACCAGCAATGGCATCAACAAAGAAGGAGCAACCGTTTTCGACGATTTTTATCTCAGAAAAATTTTGCTCTTCTCCCCAGACCCTTGGGGCCAAGTCCTCGAGTTCACGACGGGGCTTAAAGTAGACAGATTTTATGTTAGAAAGGGAGAGAATCCATTCACTGAGAAAGTCGAGGTCCCAAAACTGATAGGGGCCGATTCCATCGGTTTGTAGAACGGCGACGTTTGAATAGATATCGCATACGAGGCCCGGAAGCCCGTCGCCCTCGCCATTAATCAACCTATATGAATCTGTATCGGGCCTTTGAAGGTGAGCTCTCCTTAAGCAAGCAGTCTCTAGTTTTTTGCGGTAATAGTTTTCATTAGGAGGAGCCGATGAAGTGCTTATAACTCTTGCGCCAATGACACTATGAGGATCTGCCATAACCCACGAAAGAAATTGCCCTTTATGATCGTGCAGCTTTGCCAAACAGGCTCTATTAGTGGGCTCTGTTGGAGTCAAGGCGTCCCTATAAATCCAAGGCTGGCCTTGCAAAACCGATCTTCGAAGGTTTTTTTTCAATTGCAGTTTCAACACTTTGGGCTCCTAAGTGTTCGGTACAACGGCTGTATCGAGGATTCAATCAATTCATTTTATTGAGTAAAAAGTAGTTAGTTTTTTCGGACAATTTCGGAAAGTGACCCATTGAAGTAAGAAAATTGATTGAGATTGTGCAAAGAGCTGAAATAATTAGGCATAAGACGCTGTTAAAATGAGGGTATAGGATGAAATCGTTAAAGTTCTTAGTCATAGGTATGGGGATTATTTTTTCCAGTTTAGTAATGGCAGACACCCATGGGGTGGGGATTATTCTGGGAAAGCCGACAGGGATCACATATAAGTATTTGCATTCAAATGCTATTGAATATGATGGGCATTTGGGACTTACCAGTGGCAATGCAGATATTCACGCGCGGCGATTGCATGTCAAAAATAAGTTTTACTCAGTGAAAAGCCAAATAAAAAACACCAACTGGTATTGGGGCTATGGTCTCTCACTTCACCAAAGAAAAATAAATAAAAATGATAGCGAGGTTCGACAAACACTAATAGGCGCTCAAGCCCCTTTAGGTATTAGATATTTGTTTCAAAACCCCACGGTGGAAGGGTTCGCCGAAGTATCGGGAACTCTGTATGTTGCTCCCGATTCTTTTTTAGATTTCAGCGGTGTCATTGGGCTTCGATTTTTCTTCGATTGAATGAAATGCTAGTTCTTTTGAGATATTTTTAAATTACCGCTACCAGCTTTCATCGATACTTTGAATTGGGCATCTGTGGAATCCCCCAGGTCATTCACAAGATCGCCGCTTCCAGAAGAATATTTGGTGGAAAGCTTGGTGTCCTTGGGAAAAATTAACACTGCATTACCTGATCCGGCTTTTATTTCAACCTCTCCGCTTTGAGGAGCGATTGCGTAGTTCAATGAGATATCTCCAGAGCCAGTCTCTAAATCCGCACTTCCAACAATACCATCGACTTCAATTGAGCCGCTTCCTAAATTGGCTTGAAGGTCAATCACTTCAGCTGAGATTTTAGTATCACCATTTCCAGATTTCAGCGCTACGTTGCCTTTTGTGCCAAATATTTCCAAGTCCCCAGAACCACTTTTAATGTTAAGAGAGATTTTTTCAGGGATCTCTATATTAAAATGCACATTACATATATCGCTTTCAAAAATCCCGTTACGACTCACCTCTACCATAAGTAGAGCGCCACGCTTATCGATGATCAAGTTACAATTGGGTTCGAAAGTCGTCTTGTTGGCAATGACTTTCGCCTGATTGCCTTTGGATGCAGATACAACAATATCTCCAGATAAATTAAATACCTTTAACTCTTTTAGATCACTTCCTTGGAACTCTTTAGTGACCACTTCAGCAAAGCTAAAAATAGGGATTAGGAAAATGGTTAACATAATTCGAAGCATTTCAGCCCTCCAATGCGAAAAACTTTACTATGAGTAACTAATATGCAGAGGTTTGACAACGTAATAAGACAATTTTTGTTCTTAGACGGAATACGTTTGGGCATGGGCAAAGGGCTAGATTTATACCTGAAAACCAATATATCTAAAGATGATTAATTTTAATCTTACCAAAGATCTAGTGCCGTCCGATGAGTGACATGCAAAAGGGGTTAAATGTATGCAGAATTTAATATTTATTTTGGTTTTCTTTTTCTTTGTGCAAATCACATCGGCGAACAATTCAAGCCATGATATTGAATATGAAACAATAGTTCTCGCCCAATCAGACTCGCAACCTACGGACGACGTCGTTCTAGACACTGGTGGTGACTATTATGAGGAGAGCGACGAGGGCTTTGAAGAAACCCCAGAAATGGAAGAGCAGGAGCAGGAATTAGATCCCACACCTGAGCCGACCTTCGATGAGGAAAATGCGGAGGAATCTTCCGCCAACGAAATTACAGAGACGGAAACGAGTAATGAGGAAACGACTCAATACAAAAATATGCCAGCCGCAAGTGGCTCCATGATGCGCTTACAACGAGATTGTGGAATGTACTCCGGTACAAGCACTAGCAGCCAAAAAGTGCGAGTTCTCAAAAGCGGTAAAAAATTATGGGTCGAACCACAGAGTGAAAGCTGGGTAAAGGTTTTCCGGAAAAATGGTGTCGCCTATGTGGAAGCATCGTGCTTTAACTGACGAACCGGAACATTCCTTCCAAACATTATTATCTTGTTCACTGACCTGATTGCGTTTTCAAGGCCAGACTTAGGGCAAGAAATGATCAACCGACCACTTTGAAATTTAAGGGGTATAATCTCAATATCCGATAGGACCCTAGGAAAGGGGCTAATAGAAAGCATGAAAAGGTATTTTCAACTGGCGATCATATTTCTCACTATCAGTCTATCCGCCTATGTGGTTTTGGCTAACCCGCCAATCCACGAAAATATGTTATTAGCTGAAAATGATACCGGTGAAGACGAAGAGGTTTGGAAGGAGTTTCAAGGGAAGATGACGATAGTATATTTTCAGAATTAGTGGATCTTGACTCTGAAGAGGTAGAACCTGATGAAAGTATCGTTGTCGAAGAGAGCCAGAAGCAATCAACTGGTGGAAGAAGAATCCGCTGGTGAAGTTACGCGAAATATTAGTTCTGAAGCTCTTCAGCCAGAAGAACTCATTGAAAATGTGGAAGAAAAAATACGGTCTCATTTAAAGATCAGCCTCAAGTCAGCTCTCAAGCAATGACTAAAAAAGCTCCAGTATCCAAAACAATAGATGGCAACTTACTTCCCCTTAAAAAAAGCTGCAATATGAGATCGAAGCCAAGTTTAAGTGGCAAAAAAATAGAAGTTGTGGCCAAGGGTAAAAAGCTTTTAGCAGAAACTCACGATGAAAAATGGATGCGAGTAAAAAGCGGCAATAGTCAAGCGTACATTTCTTCTAGCTGTTTTTAATTTTCAAAACCATGCCTACATTTGGTTGATAAGGAATGTCTTTGGGAAATGTGCGTGACACCTAAGTTTGCTATTCCATAGAAATTCGCATCTTAAAATTCCTTAATTTTTTGTCGAACCCACTCAAAACGACTTTTTCGCCACGAGAGAGCTAATTTTCGCAGATATTGATTGATGAATAGCGACTCGATTGAGGTGATCTATATCGAATATGTAGTAAACGTGTGGCGTATGAATCTACAGATGAGGTTTCAGAGTAGTAGAAATTGCTAACGTAGGGGTTTCCTAGTGAAGAAAGAGTTTTAATACTCACATAATACCTGTAATTTGATTTGAGTTAAACTGTGATCGGTATCGAATTAACTTATAGGAAGATTTATGTTCAAAATCGTCAATGCTCGAATATTCAAAATTTTGAGAAATACTGTGTGCAATTTGATATGAAATTTCTAAGCTACGAACAACCTCAGCCGCCTGATCCGAATCATAACTCTCTGTTAGACTTTCGTAGCCTCGAGTAAGCCGATCTTTAAATGTATTTGCAAAAACTTCGTTGAGATCTGCAGCACAATGGAAACTTGCAGTGACCTGACTCGCAAATGAAATACTGGAAATCAGGATTATACAAAGTCCAGAAAAGAAACGTAAAAACATAAAAATCTCCTTAATTGAGAGTGATTTTACTTAGAGTCGAATACTATGCAGGTAACTATAATTTATCTACCTGAGCCTTTGCTTTTACAAATGTACAGACCCATATAATATGGTTGCATGAATAAATGGGAAAATTGGAACATTTTTACCAGAAAGCCGTTGGGTTTAGATTAACTTCAAAAGAACTCAAGGACGTTTACCGCAATTTGTACGAATTAATCAGTGCCGGAATCGGGTATTCAGAGGCATTGCAGCATGCTGAGGAATGGGTCGAAGGCGCTTTGAGAAAAAATCAATGTTGCTGGCATTGCAACAAGTAAAGTTAGGATATTCATTCGCTGAAAGTCTTAAAAACACCAGTCTATTTCCTCATTTTGATTACGTTTTACTAGCCAACGCAGAAGCTTCAGGAAAAGTAGAAGAAGTATTAAAACAATTAGCGCTTAGATACTCAAAAAAATATGAGGCTCAGCAGGAGCTGAAAAGCCAAATGGGATATCCAGTATTTATTTTTATTTCTGCGCTGTTTTTGCTGGGGGTACCTGGATTGGCAAATGGCGAGATCACCCTCCAACAGTATTTTATGGGAAATATTGCCACTCTAGCTTTGTGTGCTGTTATCATTTATTTATTTACGAAAGTTTATAAGGAGATCGAAGAAAATCCACAGTGGATTAAAGTAAATGAAGTCATAATGTTTCATGTTCCCTACCTAGGGTATTTTTTAAAAAACAAAAACTTAGAAGATTATTTTTATTCTCTTTCGTTGCTTATTGAGGCCGGTATTCCAATAGTTGAGGCGACTGGGTATGTAAATTTTTTGAGTAACAATACTATTTTTAGAAGCGCAACTGAAGATATCAAAATGAAATTGATGGCAGGGGAATCCATTTATAGTTCTTTTTCACAGTCCGGTTTGTTTCCAGAGGATTATTTGCCAGCCTTACTTACTGCAGAAAAAACCGGTAAATATGCTGAATGCTTTAAAACAATCTCACTTCACGTTGGAGATCTCGCGAGCCAACAACAGTCTAGATTTTTAAGCTTGGTGCCAAGACTGATTTATTTTGGAGCACTTCTCTATATAGCTTTTGTGCTCCTTCAGGCCCAACAGCAGAGGCTTGATTCTATTAGAAATGTTATTGGCACCTGAATGCCTTTTGATTTAAAAAGGGAGCGCGGACACAACAACTCAAGGGTGGGGATGATGATCATCAGAGGTGTGTCCGCGCTAGGGGTAATCGATGTAAGTTAGGGGGGGTTAATTTTCTAGATGGTGTTTTTTCGCCTTCGCTACAAATTTCACAAGTTTAGATTTTTGCTCCTTTGATAGTGTGTTGTGAAATTTGGCAAACTGCTCAGCGATCTTTGGTGCCTCCTTTTTGATTAGATCGAGTTTGGGGTTTATTAAATTCATTATTTGGTCAGCAGTGATTTGATCAGAGTTAAGCAAGTCTTCCGTTTTACTGTAAAGATCATATCTGTCAGCTTTTAATTTTTCTCTTGCGTCTACCAATGCGGCGGCAAGCTGTTGGAATTGTTCAGACTGGTCGGCTCGTAGGTCCAACCGGTTAGTTACCTTTTTTTGCAAGCTTTTGACTTTTTCTTCCGGAGTTTTTGCGGAACATGATATTAGACCCCATACAAAAAAACCGAGAATTCCGCCGAGGGTGAGAAGTTTTTTAGTTTTCATACTTCCTCCTGTTGAACTGATAATAGTCACTTAGAGAATTAAAATCCTTTCTAGGAAGTATCTGATTGTAACAAAGTGTATCTTCTCTAAGCCGCTGAAATCACAGAAAAAATACAGAGATCTCAATTGGACAAAATGACATTAAATGACTAGTATAAATTCATGACGAGAAATGTCTTAATCATCGAAGATGACGTAAAAATATGTGATTTATTAGTCGGGTATTTGGCTCGTCATGATTTACAAGGGTTTGCAGTTCAAAAACCATCTATTGGTATTCAGCATATCGAAAAAGGGAATGTAGAAGTTGTTATTTTAGATGTTATGCTGCCGGAGTTTGACGGCTTTGAAACGCTGAAAAGAATTAGAAGTTTTTCAGATATTCCAGTCATAATGCTAACGGCTCGTGGAGAAACCGCTGACAAAATATTGGGACTCGAGCTGGGAGCTGATGACTATATGTCAAAACCATTTGAACCTCGAGAATTGGTGGCTAGAATTAATAGCATTTTAAGACGCCGAACATTTGATAAAAGTGCGGCAAAAAAAATTTTTGGAGAACTGCAAATTGATAAAGATTTGAGGCAGGTGCACCTAGAAGGTCGATTGGTTGAACTTACATCTTTAGAGTTTGATCTATTGGATTTATTAAGTGAAAAAAAGGAAAAAAATGGACGAGGGATGAGATTATGAATGCCCTTCACGGAAGAGATAGTGATGTGTTCTCCAGGTCCATAGACATCGCGATTAGTCGACTGCGCCATAAACTAGGGGACTCAAAGGAAAACCCTAAGTGGGTTCAAACCATATGGGGCACTGGGTATTGCTTTGTTGGGGGGGCTTCTTGAACCCCAGTAAACGAGGCTCTTTGTTTCTTAAGTTGTTTTTGATTTACGGTCTTACGTTTTTGGCAATATCTATCGCTATTTCGATTCCTAAGTGGGGCGAAAACAATAATAAGGAATTTTTTAAGGATAATATAAATATATATGCCCAACTGCTCGCTCGTGAAATTGGATCGCCACCGGACATCCGAATTGCTAAAGACATACACCGACGAACACAGATTCTTATCTATGTGAGAGGTCCGGGGGGGGATTTTTATGTCCCCGACATTGCCACCTATTCTGGAACGCAACGTTTTTTTCAGCATCATCAATATGCTATGGTACCATATGGAGATTACATCTATAGATTTAAAACCCCTCATTTGGGAACTGTGAACTCTATTGGTATATGGGTAACTCTGGGATTGATTCTTATTGTATTAATTGTCAGTTATCACTGGGTGCGAAAAACCTTTCGACCGCTAGAAGAAATTGGGCAAGTTGCCTCTGAGGTTGCGAAGGGTAACTTTTCTAAGAAAATCTCTTATGATGGCTCTGGTGAATTAAGACAATTATCGGACTCTATTAATGAAATGACAGTGCAGCTATCAAATCGGTTTGAAAATTTGAGACAATTGCTGAGAGCGGTTAGTCACGAAGTTCGGACACCTCTTACCAGTATGCGATTAGCAATCGAGTCTGTCGATGACGAACAGGCCAGGCAGTCACTGGTCGAAGATATAAAGCAACTTGATGATTTGACCTACAATTTGCTAGAGCAAGAACGTATTAGAGAGAGCCCCGAGTCTTTGCATCTTGAAGACACTAATATTTCAGAGACTGTTCTTGATGTGTTGAAAGCGTTTTCGGACGTACCAATTGTTAAAGAGATTGATGAAGATATTCATTTTTCTTTGGATACAAGTCGATTAATATTGGCAGTTAGAAATATAGTTAAAAACGCTATATTCCATGGGGGAGAAAAGCAAATTCATGTGAGTCTGGAAAGAACAGACCATGGATTCAAATTTATGGTGAGAGATTTTGGAGCAGGAATGCCAGAAGAGCTACTACGTAGAGTAGGGGAGTCATTTCTGCGCGCAGATCAGTCGCGAGACCGTCGATCTGGTGGCGTAGGACTGGGTTTGAGTTTGGTTAAGTCCATTATTGATGCACATGGGGCTCAGCTTATTTTGAAAAATGCGAACCCAGGCTTAGAAGTGACTATAGAGTTTGGAAAACAGTCTCAAAAAAAACGTTAAATTAAAAATAAAATAAGCGCCATCAAAATGCTGCGGGACTTTGTGAAATGGGTTCTGAATGCCGCTACCAGAAGTTTTCAATACGAGCTTTTGATCGGGTGTAGTTATAAATACTGAGTCTTCGGCTTTACCAGCAATAGCAGGGGAGAACCGAATGACGACTTGGCACTGATCGCCGGCGGCAAGTGAAGAACCACACTCGCTCTCAACAGAGTAAGCGAGAGAGGCTGAATAGTTAATATTAGTCACCTCTGAGCTGCCGGTATTTTTCATAGTTATAATGGTTTCTTTAGACTCACCAATTTTTACAGTTTTAAAGTTGTGAGATGTCATTGATAACTTTAATCCGCCTTCACTTTTGGCAATGCTTGTTGATGAAGTGAGTAACAAACCAAACATGGCTCCGAAGGACAAACTGATTTTTATAAAATTCTTGTTGATCATAAAATTGCTCCTGAATTTGCTAAAGGTGATAATCAACGTACACACATATCGGGTTGCAAAGTGTAGGCCTAAAATTATCTCAATTAAATACGACGAGCGACCCCTCAATTGGTTCTGAGGGGTGTACTAAATATTGACAGTTGGTGAGCTAGTTTTCGAGTGTCATTTTAATCCACGGCAACGTACTTAAGTGTATTGGAGATCAAGCCGGACGGCCGATATCCCTTAACTCTACTATGAAAAAGGGCAAATCTTTGAATTTGGTAGGTCATGGATCTGGGGTGGTCCTTAAATACAACTTTATGAGCCTTTTCTATGAGTCGGGTGCGCTCGTCCGAGGGCGCTAGCTCGGATATTTTTTATAAAGAATGTCGAATTCTCTATTGCTATAATAGGCTGAATTCGACCAGGTGGATGGTTATCTGAACTGAGGAGCAACAAAAAATTTTGCGCATCTGGATAGTCGGCCTGCCAACCACCCATAGAAAACTGCAAATTTCCATTTCTGGCCTTTTCAAGATACCCAGGAACGAGTTTGCTACGATATTCAATTGGACTCCTATTTTGTCTAAACTATTTTTCAAAAATTCAGCCATTTGACGAGAAGATGTTCCCGAGCCCCTTATATCGTATGTGATTCTAGGTAAACCTTTGCCATTTGGAAACCCTGCTTGCTTTAAAAGTTCTTTTGATTTCTCAATATCAAAACTAACGATGTTCTCGTCATAAGTACCATATCCATCTATGCCCGAAGTCAATAAACTTCCAGTAGCTTCACCACGCCCATTGAGGAAAGTTTTGTTGAATTGGTCGAAATTTAAAGCATGAGATATGGCCATCCGCAGGAGTTTATTCTTTCCTACAATTGGGTCTTTCATATTGTATTCAAACCAAAATTGAATGGGAGGAGTGTATTTAAATAGCTTAATGTTTTTATTTTTAAGCTCGTCGCTTAGATCCTGTCCGCCGATAATTGCTTGGTCAAAATTGTCCTTCGGCACACCTGAAATATCAATCTTGCCAGAGAGAAAACTTAACCATTGTGGTTGGCTCTCTTTAAAAATATGAAATTGAATTTCATCGAGCAAAGGTAGTTTTTTACCAACTAATGACTTTACATCTTTGTCATCAGCCAAATTTGCTGTTGGTGTTGGGTAGTATTCGTCTCTGTAATTTTCATTCTTTACCAGCGTTACTTTTGAACCCTTAATAAATTGTTGGAGTTTGAAGGGGCCGGTACCTACCATGTTGTTGATAAAATAATCATGGCCATATTTTTCTGCAATTTCACCAGGAATAGGTGCAGTAAAAGACATGCTAAGCACGTGCAACAACTGTGGATAAGGTTTTAATAATTTTATCTTTAATGTGTAATCATCGATGATTTCAAAACCTTCAACAGATTTCATTAATGCAGATTTATTGTCTTCTAATGTCATTATACTTTTTCTGAAGTTATCAAATCCAACAATTTTATTGTCAAATATCCAGGTGCCGGGAGAGGACAAAGAAGGAAGACCGAGTCGTTTCCAAGCGTATATAAAATCTTTTGATTTTAACTCTCGACGGTTTCCAATTGTCGGCTCTTCGTGGAAATAGATACCTGGTTTGATCTTAATCGTATATTCCAATTTATTTTTAGAGATTTCTGGCAATCCATTTGCGAGTAGGGGTTCTATTGTTATAGGACGCTTAAAATAATTGTATTGATAAAGTGTTTCATACCCAAGCGGTACAACGGTTAGTGATATTTCATCATAAGCAAGCGCTGGATCTAGGGTTTTTACATCATCTGAAAGGGGAGCATTTAAAAGCCCCTTTGGCTTATCCTCATTTTTTTGTGCAACCAATATTGAAATACAAAACACAAATTATAAAGGCAAAAAAGCTTTCATAGTCCCCTCCAAAGCCAGGAGTAGAGCACATTTTGTGTGAAAATGCTATGTTTCAAATAGATTCACACAGTGTTTTATAAGGGGACAGATATTGAAATTTCGCGCCCGTGCCTCTATTAAAATTGATCTCATATTGAAATAGTAATTATTTTCATTGAAAAGAAGATGATCATTTTATTTAAGTTTCGAAGCGTTTAATGGACATGATGATTCATGGGTTGAAATTATAGTTTTAGATTTAAATGGTATTTTCAGCGGCGAAAAATTCTAGTAAAATAAAACTGATTCAGTGGTCGTTGTATGTATTCTGTTAACCATAAATAGCATCTAACAATTTGGGGAGAGTGCTAGTGGGGCAGAAATACAATTTCTTAAAGATACAATTTTATATAATAGGAATTTTGTTGCTACTAGCTGGTTGCATGGCCAGTCCGGTGGAGCACCGGGAGGATCTGAGTTCAGCGAAGACAATTTTTCAGAAGAGGAATTAGTCAGCATCGTTGATGGAAGTTTGCAGAAGCTTTTCTTGAGCGAAGCCACACTGGAACAGATCGCGCCACATAGAGTGGAGTGTCCGGACGCTCATCACAGTCCCACCATCAAAAAATATGTATTCAAATTTGCCATGTACCTCCGGGTAATCCTGGTGCAGCACGTGATAAGGTTTTGCCACTTCAAGCGACTCGGGCCCACTTAAACCATGGAGACTATTTGGGTCTTTGTTTTGAAGAAGACATGCTAGATGATTCGACGGGTGATGATAGCCACTCAGAAGATCAAGACCATGAGATCGAAGAAGATGAACATGAAGTGGATCCGGAAATTCCATTTTGGTGTGAGCCGTTTATTGATATTGATTCAGACTGTGATGGATATATTGATGAAACTGGTGAAGAGCTTCTTTAAAAGCTGAATTAGCTATTGACTCATTTCCATCATTCGAGAAACTCGAATAGTTCCGCCAATCATTAAAAAAGGGTCGGATTTAGCGATTTCAATCGCTTTATCCAGACTTTCTACCTGGATAACGGTGAAGCCATTCATTGCATCTGGGTCGTCTTCTTTCATGACACTTGTGCTAGTGACAAGTGTAGACTCCATGAGCGGAGTTCCTGCATTTACAATAATGTCTCCGTGTTTTGCTATCCATTCTTTCCACTGCGTTTGATGGGCTAGGCTTTCCTCTCTAGTCGTAGGTTGGTGTCCTCCGTGGTAAGCGAGCATATATTTATACATAAAGTCCTCTCAAATTTACATAAAAGTATTTTAGGACCTGAAAATTAAAGGTCAATGCTTAAAAAACAGTGAGATTAAGAGAGAAAATATTAAAATTTCATATATTTAACATTTGTAAAGTGGAATGGGTCTAGTTTGCTTCGGAAAACATTCTCATTCTTGAATGAATGGCTGATAATTATTCTTACATTTCAGAATTAATGAAATAAAACTAGGAGTGAAGAGATGAGAAGTGTTCTTTTAAAGATTGCTACATTTTGTGTATTGCTTGCGAGTCATTCAGCATTTGCAGGAGTTGGCTTTAATGTTGGTGGTGGGCTACCCTATACCTCACAATTTGGAGTCAATTGGTTTATATCGGATCAGTTTTCAGCCGAAGTTTCTTTCAATCAGCTGAGCCTCTCTTCTGGTACGGCCTCATTGTCAATGACGAAGCCTGAAATCGGAATTAAATGGCACATGTTTAAAGGGTCTTTCTTTTTAGGTCTTGCTTTGGGTCAATTCACACTAGAGTCTGTGGGTACAGACCCAGTTTCCAGCTTAGAAGCTAAAGCAGAAATTACGGCTACAGCAATGACTGTTACAATGGGATGGTTGTGGAGCATCAGCGATGGAGGATTCTTTTGGGGACTTGATTTTGGGTATCAAAGCCCATCTGGAGTTGATACTACAATCACGGGCCCACTATCGCCCGGAGACACGGCCTATGACGACGCCGAAGAGCTGGCGAACGATATGGGTGATACCGCACTTCCACTATTCACATTTTTGCGCCTAGGTTATATGTTTTAATTGAAATAAAAAAAACTGAAATCAGCCGCTTTATTACATTAAAGCGGCTTTTTTTATCCCATCCAATTTGGCAAAAACATAATGAGGTCTGGCACATAAGTTACAATCATCAGAGATACCAGCAGGGCAATAATAAAAGGCCAAATCTCTTTTACAAAATCTCCAATGGGGACCTTCGTTACCGAACAAGTAGTAAACATCATTGAGCCAAATGGTGGAGTGACTCCGCCAAGCATAATATTTACGATCATCACCATTCCAAAATGAATAGGGTCAACTCCCAGTTTAACGACCACCGGGACCACCAATGGTGCAACAATAATAAGTGCGGCACCTCCCTCTAAAAACATTCCTATTAGCAGCAGAAACGCATTCAATACCGCGAGCATTAACCATTTATTTTCAGTGAAAAGCAATAGTTGCTCGGTTAACATTTGGGGGATTCGCTCCCAGTTTAAATAGTAACCAAAAACGGATGCGGAAACGATGATCAAAACAACCGTTCCGGTGCCATAAATGGTGTCTTTAAGAATGGGCTTAAAATGCTCCCATTTGAGCTCCTTGTAGACGAAGACACCGATCAAACCGGAAGCTAATACAGCAATAGCTCCGGCTTCAGTTGGAGTAAATAACCCAAATCTCAATCCAAGAATAATTCCGAAAGGGAGAGAAAGAGACCACACTGAATCAATAAATTGATGAAGGACCTCTTGGCGATTGGCCCGATTCGCACGAGAGGGTTTATATCCTCGTTTCTTTGAAATTATGGCCACAGCGACCATGAGGCAGGCAGCCATTATAAAGCCTGGCACATACCCTGCGGCGAACATTTTCCCCACAGAAACTTGTGCTATGAGGGCGTAAATTATCATAGTTATACCTGGAGGTATTACAGGGGAAATGGCAGAGGAGGCGGCAGTGATCGCAGAAGAAAATGCTCTCCCGTAACCCCGTTGTTCCATTTGAGGGACTAAAATCTTACTTGGCATGGCGGCATCGGCATTGGCTGATCCAGAAACGCCTCCCATGAACGTACTGAGTACAACGTTAACCTGGGCCATTCCTCCAACCATATGACCCGTTAAAACATCGGCCATCATCATGAGCTTAGTGCTAATACCTGAGTAATTCATCACCGACCCAGCCATTACAAAAAAGGGAATTGCCAATAATGGAAATGAGGCTGTCGCAGTAATAAACTTCTGAAGCACGAATTCCGCGGGCATGCCGGCATCGAAAAAAGTAAAATAAAAAATAGAGGCGCCAAACAATGCAAAAGCTATGGGAATCGAAGAAAAATATAATATAAAAACAATGAGAGCTGGTAGGTAAACTTCCAAGATTAAACCTCCCTGTCGACTAGAATAACAAAGTCTTGTTTTAAAAATTTAAGCGTGTGAAGCGTTATGAGTCCGAAGCCAAAAATAAGTGCTGAATTAAAAACCGCAGAGGAGATCCCTAGTACCGCCGTCGGCTTTTGAAATGACATATGGGTAAAAACTATCGACATATAAAAAATGTAGCCGTTTATTAAAAGTAGCAAAATACTAACTATAAACCGAGCAATGTTCTGATAAAACTTTGGCAAACGCAAAAGCAACACATCGATACCGATGTCCATTTTGTGCTTATAAACAGCACTTGCTCCGACAAATGTTGCCCAAACAAAACAAATGGTGGAAACCTCTTCAGCCCAATAGATAGAGTAATCAAAAATGTATCGAAGCAAAACATTTGCTATAACTGTTACGACCATTATCAATATAAAAAAACCGCAAATTAACTCTTCAAAGTTTTTTAATAAGTACTTCGCTCGACCGGCCATATTTATTTTACCTTTTGACGTATTTTAGTTAATTCCGATTGAATCGAGTTATACATTTCCATATTCACACCAGGTAATGTTTCAAATAGCTTAACTGTCTCTTTTTCGAAGGCCTTTCGATCTATGTCATTAAACTCCACGCCGAGTCCCTCCAGCTGTTTAACCACGCCAGAGTGCTTTGACTTCAACAACTCGATCTGTTTTTCAGCTTGCTCTTTAAATGCAGACTCAATGACATTTTGGTACTGTTTAGGAATTTTAGACCAAACTTCTGTAGAAATATAAACACCCGCGACCCCAAGAAAGTGATTGGTTTTTGCAACTTTCTTTTTTCCCGTTTCATAAACTTTAGTAGCTATATTTGTGAATTCGGACCCCTCTAGACCATCTACAACTCCTTGCTGAATGGCACTGAAGGTCTCCCCATGGCAGTGGCGTCGCTGTCGCACCCATGGCATTTATGGTTTCAATAAAAAGCTTTGAGCCAGGTGTCTCAGTTTTAGGCTTTAAGTCCTCAGGTGTCTTTATAATTTTATCGGTAATAACATTTCGAAACCCAAAATATAATTGAGTGAAAGCACCTTGATGCCCTTTTGCTCAAGTTTAAGGACCCATTCTCACTAGAGGAGAGTTTCCAGTTCTGTGTACTCATCAAAATTTCGATAAAGCATTGGGCCAACGAGTGCAAATTCAGGGACATAATCACCTATATAGGAGTGGATCTTCTGCGACAGATATAAAATAGGCCTTCGCGCAACCAATTCAACGCCATCTTTATAGGTAGCAATTTGCCCCTGTGGATAAGTCAAAATTTTTACTGCACCATGAGTGTCTTTTTCAATTTTTTTTGCGACTTTCTCCATTGAAATAGCAAGATCTTCTTTAGGACTAAAAACGTGGGATAGTCTGAGTGTAATTCTGAACTCATCACCGTCGGAAGACTTTTTACAACCACTAGCAAAAACAATAATAAGAAATAATCCAGTAATTTTTTTTAGTGTTTGATGCAACTCTAGGGTCCTTTATTGTGTATTCAGATTATCCAACATTTTTTTTGGAACATCTGTAATTGCGTAATCAATTCCAAAATTTTTCAGATACAGCATAGCCTCAATGGAGTTCACGTCCCATACAGCAATAGGAATGTTGTGTTTCTTGCACTGTTCAATAACTCTTGGATCTAATGTAAGTAAATGTGTTACGAGTAAATCGGCTTTGGCATTTGTCAACATTGCCAGTGGGTCAATCGGAGCGCCAGCAAATAAACACCCGGTGGAAATACGAGGTTCAATTTCTTTAACTTGTTTTACAAAAAAATGATTAAAACAAATGACAGTGCAATGATCATAGGCATTCAATTTTTCGATAAGTTCACATATTTTTTTCTCTATACCTAGAATTTTTGATTCAATAAATAAATGAACAGATTTATCAAGAGTTAGTGTCAAAACCTCTTCTAACGTGGGGACTTTTTCACCTTGTCCGGCATCAGCTCTTCTGATTTCCTCGAAGGTTAAGTCAGCTACGCGACCTGTTTGATTTGTTGTTCTATCGAGAGTTGCGTCGTGAATTAAAACTAGTTCACCATCTTTCGTTTGGTGAACATCAACCTCAATTCCTTGCGCGCCAGCTAATATAGCTTTTTCTATTCCTAAAAGTGTATTTTCAGGTAACTCGTCCTTGGCACCCCTGTGACCAATAATTTGCATATTGATTCCTCTTTAAACCGATCTAGTTTCAGTTTAGTTTGAGTGATCAATATAGTGAGAATAATTGCGAATTCCATGTTTTTTAAAAGATTGAATCCATTTGGCAATCTTTACGTTTTCTACTTACAAGGGGAGGTATTCAGTTTGTTATCACCAGGCAATTTCTACAAAGGGTTTGCCCTTACCTCTCTTCCGACATGGTGAGTAACTAGCGCCGGCAATTGGGTTTTTCGTTTATTGCTAAGTAGATGGGTTGATATTTTTTTATTTCCTTTTGCAGTGCCAGTATTCGACTTCTGTTAGATGGATGCGTGGAAAAAAACTCGGGTACGGAAGACTTTGAGCTCTTCTGCATATTCTCCCATAATTCAACCGCCCCATTGGGATCAAATCCAGCTTTAGACATATATTCGACACCAAGTAAGTCAGCCTCGACCTCATGCTTACGGCTAAAAGGAAGCAGTACACCAAACTGAGCACCCAGCCCTAAACCAGCTAGAATTAGATTGTTTTTTTGCCGATCCTCTTTCCCCAAATAAATCTCCGTTGCCTGTAGGCCGAGTTGCGTAACCATTGTCTGTGATACCCGTTCATTTCCGTGTTGTGCTTTTACGTGTCCAATTTCATGGCCAATGACTGCCGCTAGCTGATGTTGAGATTTGGCAAAGTTTAACATGCCGGTATGGACACCTATTTTCCGGCCAGGAAGAGCGAATGCATTTAAAGAATCGTCTACGAAAACCTTCACTTCCCAGGATTGAGGGTTTTCACCAACGGCATATAGCAACTGGTCGGCAATACAACGAACATAGGCATTTGCACTTCTGGAATTATCTATTTTTGATTGCTTTTTCATTTCTTGAAAGGACTGGGCGCCGAGTTGATCCATTTGTCGAGAGTCAACAAGTAGCAACTGGTTTCGTCCCATTGGAGACGTCGCACAGGAGGCGAGAACTAAAATGAAAAAAAACAAACAAGTTCGCATAAGAATGTTCCTTAGTGTCGTGTTGAAAAAGATCAATGAATTCACCCTTAGTTAGTAAAACTTAGCTCGTTGGACGGATATCAGGCAAATCTTCATTGGGTTTTTCTTTATAAGGTAAAAACCCACCAACCTGCATACTCCACAAATGGGCGTAGTGTCCGTTCATGTTAATCAACTCATTATGACTGCCATCTTCAATTATTTTTCCGTCGTCAAAAACCAAAATTCTATCTAGGTGTGAAATTGTTGAAAGTCGATGGGCAACAACAATTACTGTTTTATTTTGCATCAAAATATCTAGTGTTTCCTGAATAGTTTTTTCTGTGACAGAGTCTAGGCTTGATGTCGCTTCATCCATAATTAGTATTGGGGAGTCTTTTAAAATCGCACGTGTAATGGCAATTCTTTGTCTTTGCCCTCCTGAAAGTTTGACCCCTCTCTCACCAACCAAGGACTCGTAACCCTTTTCAGTCTCAAGAATAAAATCATGAGCTCTTGCCTGTTTTGCGGCTCTCTCAATTTCTGCATCAGTGGCATTGGGCTTACCGTATCTTATATTTTCACGTAAACTCCTATGAAATAACATCGGGTCTTGGGGGATCATACTGATAATTGACCGCAGGCTATCTTGTGTATGATCAGAGATTTTTTGGTTGTCCAAGAAAATGCCACCAGATTGCAAATCAAAAAGACGCAAGATCAAATTCACAAAAGTCGTTTTACCTGAACCAGAATAACCAACGAGACCCACTTTTTGTCCGGGCTCAATTTTCACGTTCAAGTTTTTAAATACTGTCTTACCTTCAGAATAGGAGAAGCATACATCCCTAAATTCGACCTCACCGTTTGTACATACTAAAGGTTTAGCGTCAACTTTATCTGTGATTTCCAGCGGTCGAATCAGTAGTTTAACACCGTCGCTAATATTTCCTAAATATTCAAAAAACTCCAAAAATCGGCGTGATAACCCTCTTGAATCCTCTATGATTAACAATGACAAACTCGCTACCATAGCGAAACTACCGACAGAGATCTCCCCTTTGCCCAATAGAGAGAGAGCATAAACGATTGTACCAACCTGCAATATGAGACCTGCAGTGAATTGAAACCATCGCATCTTTTCAAAAAACCAAATTGTTCTTCGAGCTTGTTTTTTTCTGTAGTTAATTGTTTTTCAAGCCTCTTTCTTTCGAAAGGCAATTGAGCAAATAACTTTGTATTCATCACGTTGGTGACGGCATCTACAATATGCCCAGTAGTTACACTTCTTTCAGCGGCGAATGTTTTCGCATAATCTTGGCATTTCTGAGCCAACAGAAATGAAACTCCAACATAAACTCCAACCCAGATACCTAAGTAAAGGGCCAATCCTGAGTGCGCCAAAGACAATAAGTAGAGCGAGACTGAAAACTAATACTCACCGGTAAGAAATCCAAACAAGACAGTCCATAAGCCATGATTAACGCCCATAGAGACTTCCGTTAATTCGATTGGCAAGTGACGGCGAAGTTAGAAATAAAAAATCTATGGGATTGGTACTGAAGTAGTGATATAATTTTTCACGAACAAGCATTCGCAATTTTGGACCAACGTATACTAAAAGGCCACCGCTTGTTCTCGAAAAAAGCAAAACTCAATACAAATAAATGTGAAAAATTTTAATGGTTCGTAGAGATGCCCTATCATTTGATCAGGGAGGGCCTTCGTACCCAATGGCACCATCTATGATTTCTTTAAAGCTATAGGGAATCAAAATTTGGCAGGCTTTCTGGCCAACCTCCATAAGAGGGCCATAAAGCCGAGGATCCGGCCAAACCGAGAAATAAAATGGCGAACGAATGCCCAAGGTTCTTTGGGTAACCGAGAATACTTTCTTCCAATTCAGCCATTTAAAACACCTATATTTTTTTTGTTTTTGACCAGGAGACTGTTAAGTTAATAGTAATTATTTCGGGAGTCCAGAATGAAGTAAAAATTCTACTCTTTTAGTATGAGGCGATTATTAAGAAGCTCATTTGTATCGTTTTTTCAGAGATAGGGAAGTGAGCCTGAAGGAGGCTTCCACTCATAGCAATGGCATCGACAAAACCAGCAGAGATCTTCTTCTTTTTAATCCCTTGGATCAAAGTTTGAATCACCTCTGACCACTTTTCTGGTGGCAGTTTTGATGAAGTAGGCTCATCACCCAGAACTACGGCCTGTCGCTCCATTATTGACACAAAAACTAAGAATTCCAGTGGCGTGCTCTGTGTTGTGCACTCTGTGGGTATAAAATTCATTGATTGCTCGTTGCTCGACCTGCTGAATTTGGTCGGCTTTTGGGGTAGGCCAGCGCTGAATTAAAGGCAATGACGACAACAATTTAGTCAGCCCAATAATCAGCAAAAAATCTATGAACCAACAGATCGCCAAGGGGGAGATCGAGGAATTCTAATTGCCAATATAGCAATCCAAAATAAAAATACAGACAAAGCAAAAATAGAACAACGATTACGGGAACGTGTCCAACAGTCGAGGACCGGCGTACAAGCATAGGCACTACCTCACCGGAAGTATTAAAGCTCCGCTGATCTGACGGCCTCTTCAATATTTTTACCATTTCTACTTTCGAAATGTAATTTTAGCCAAGCAGGAATCTCCATTACCAGCTCCCGAAGCGCCACCGCCACTGAATCCGCCGCCTCCACTTAAGGCCGCCACCAAAACCACCGCCGCGTCCGCCGAAGCCACCTCGGCTTCGTCCTCCGCCAATAAATAACCAAGGAGAGAACTCCCGTACGGCCAAAAGCTTGAAATCAAAAATATGAAAAGCGAAACAATTTTCGAAAAAAACGAACCCCCGTTTATTTCTATCAGGGTCGGCTTCTTTGAGTCATGCTTTGGCCACCATTAAATAAGTTGGTGCTAATCGTATGTAGGATCTGCGGTTTGTAATATTTGATAGGCGCCCAGATAAATGGCTTGATCAATGTTTCCGGATTTTAAAAGAGGCACAATCGTTTGTTGTATAATTCTATTGCTGTAAACATCCGTTAGCGTGCCTTCTAGACCCTGACCAACTTCAATACGCAATTTTCTGTCATTCATAGCAAGAAGTAATAGAATGCCATTATCTTCGGCTGCTGTTCCTAACTTCCATTTGTCAACTATCTCTATCGATGCTTGCTCTATGGCGAGTCCTTCTAAAGATTCAACGGTCAGAATTACAAGCTCTATTTGCCGACTATTTTTTACGGTGGATAGAATACCATTTAAGCTTCTTTTAAACGACCCGGAAAGAACTCGAGCTTGGTCTGAAACATGGCTATTAGGAACGGGAGGGACCGTGAACCCTGCAAAAGAGCTCAACGGCACAGACAGGCCCACCAACAAATAAAATGCAAAAAAGTACTTCAATTTAAAACTTTACTTCTGGAGCTTGTTTTACATTTTCGCCCGGCTCAACATCCCATTGCGGCATTTTCTCAAAATTGAAAAACAGACTATTGGTGATATTCGTGGGGAATACTGTCACTAAGTCATTAAAGTTTCGAATGGACTCGATGTAACGTTGTCGAGCAATAGTGATTCGATTTTCTGTTCCTTCAAGTTGCGCCTGCAAGTCTAAAAAGTTTTGATTTGATTTTAAGTCAGGATAACGTTCAACAACGACCATCAATCTTCCGAGGGCTTGGCTCAGTTGACCTTGAGCTTGTTGAAATTGCTGTAGCTGTTCGGCGGAAACCTTCGAAGGGTCAATTGTGGAAGCCGTCGCTTTTGCTCTTGCCTCAACTACCGCAGTTAAGGTTTCTTTTTCCTGGGCAGCAAATCCTTTCACAGTGTTCACCAAATTGGGAATTAAATCGGCACGTCTCTTATATTGATTTGTGATTTCAGCTAATTTGGCTTCAACGTCGTTTTTTGCTTTAGGTAGAGATTGAACTCCACAACCTGAAAGGTAAATGGCGAAAAAACCGAGTAAAAGTATTTGGGTGATTTTTTTCATTTTTTAAGGTCTCCTGCTTTAGCGGCTAATTTGTCCTATGCAGGAGGAAAATGCAAGTTTCGACACAGTTCGAGTAGAATTATAGTTTATCAAGTAATATCTACTATTTAGCCGGTTTTTTTATTCAAATCTGAATTTGATTCAGCAGCTATCCAGCTATAGACATTTTGGTTTTCTATATCTTTGGTTTTAGCTTTAATTGGAGAAAACTGACCTAGATCTTCTAACCCTTTTTTTACCAAAAATTCATAGAGCGATTCATCCATAACAGCAATGGGTGCATCTGGGCGATTTTTCATTTTTCTTTGCAATTTGGCTTCAGTTTCAAACCTTTTGGCGCGCCCGGCGACTTCCCCAGTTATAGTTGTTTTCTTTAGGCGCTGGGGGCCTTGCAGCCCCAGGAGACCAACCCCAGCTGCTATGCCAACATCATAGGTAATTTCAGAGCTAACCTCAGACCTAATTTGGCAAAAAATTTGATTTATGAGAGCCGAGCAAAAAGACAGAGCATCATTAATAACCTGTTCGCGATGGTCGTCGTCACTAAAAAAGACGACAAAAAGTTCGTCAGCTGTCCAGTTGAAGTAGTAGTTAAAATTGGGAACAATTTTTTCTAAGTTTTCAATTATTATATCGTAGTATTTTTCAAGCATATTGTAGATTTCATCGGGAGTTTTTTCCGAACAAAGTGACTGAAAGTCTCTCCAGTCGGCACAAACACATACTGTAAATCGATCTTTTGCTTCAAAGACATTTTTGTAGTCAGTATTCTCATCGGATGCGAGCAAAAAGCTAGCCACTTTATCGGGGACCATCGCTCGGAATAGGTTGTATTTAGAAAAAAGATTACTAGCAAACTCACGGCGAAAATAAAATCCGATGCATCCGGCGACAATACTAGCAATTCCGATTATGAGATAATAATCTCTGTTGCTATCTAAGGGGTTTGAAGCTGCCATATAAATAGAACCCACAAACACAATCGTGTTGAAGGCGTATTGCTCTCTCCAAAATCGATGGAGGATGAGAGTTGAGTAGAAAATCCCAAGATGAGTTCCTATATAGTAAACATTGAATTTTTCATGTTCAAAACCAAAATTAAGGTAGGAATAGGCGCACATATAAACCAAAGCGGGCCAAACCATTGCAAATGAGGAGAGAATCCGAGTTACCGAATTTTGAATGCCGATTCGTCGCAAAGAGGATATCAGGACGTGATTCGGCAATAAAGCAGCAATACTGATAACTCGAGTAGTGACAAACGGTATGGGGTTGGCGACAAACATGTAATCAAAAAACACCATGAAGGTCATAACGAACAAACAAATATAATTTATTGCTTTAGCATTCGTGAGACGGTTGTAATCCTCCCAGTTTCGATACTGGCGTAAAAGATCCTGTTTCGAGGATTTTGAGTTCTGTGAGGTGATCGTCAAATAAGTCTCCACGGGTGCGTAATTTATTTACTATTTCCCAAGCCATTGATCGGCATTTTTGATGATTAGCCTTAGGTGTGGGACAAAGTAGGACAAATTCAAGAAATATATTCATATAAAGTAAATTACTATATTTATTTATTTACCATTTTTGGGTCTTTTGACATTATTAAAGTAATTCACTTGTCTCAAGCTGAGACAGATTTTGCAAAAAGTTAAAGTTAGGCAGTTTACTCTCGGAACCCTTTGAAATTAGGGCGCTTATAATATTTCGCCAGGGGTTTTTCGAGTACATGTAAATTGAATCAGTTTAATTTGATGCGATTTCAAAAATAACAGGCGCCACTTAACATGAAGGAAAGATTATGAATGTGTCGATGAACGAAGCTATTAATGAGTTGGACTGGGTTGAGTGTGGATCAGTAAACAAGATAGATTTACCGTACCTAAACTCCACGGAATTTTGTGATTCTGACAATGATCAGATTCGAGACCTGGCAAGAGTCATCACTCGGAGAGCAAAAAATGAAAAAGAGGCGGCAATTGAGGTTTTCGAATGGGTCAAGGAACGCCTGGTATATCGTGTGGGTCTGTATAAGGAGCCCGCTTCTGTTTCTATTCAAAAAATGGCAGGAAGTTGTTCTAACAAAGCGAACGTTTTTGTCGCATTAATGCGGTCACTGAACGTACCTGCCGGATATCATATATCTACAGTAAAAACCCGTGATTACTTTGGACCTTATTGTGTAGAGCGGTTCAGTAAATTTATGAGTTTAAAGTCTTATCATGTTTACGCGGGTGTAAAATTAGATGGTAAATGGATAAAGGTGGACCCCACAGACGACAGTGGTTTGACTAATGGGACGAAACATATTGCTCCCCAGGCGAAACCAGTATTTTTTGATGGTGAAAATGATGCCATGTTAAATTTAAATTCTCGCCATATTATTGACGATACCATGCAATGCCTTTCATCTATTGATGATATATTTCGACGTAAAGTTCGTTGTTCAGCGGAAGCCATCGAAATAATGAATTTGTATATGGACTTTATGAGAACCGACGGAAAAAAACACCTCACTGTTCCCCCTTTTGTAGAAGCCTTTTTTGAATACTTTGCTCAAAAACACCCCAAAAAGTACAGCTCCTTCTTGAAATTAGAGCGACAACTCGAGCAAATGGTGTATAACCGAATGTCTGAACCTGAATTACAAAGGTAATTTATGCATTGGGAAATTAGACCACCTAAAAACTCAAAAATGGGAGACCACGATGTTCCTAGGGTGGGAAGTCACCTAGAAGGGCGACGAATAGGGTTAATGATTTGTGGCGGGATTGCCGCAATGAAAACCCCCATGGTAGCGAGAGCCCTGAGAAGATATGGGGCCGACGTTGTCGCCTATGTGTCCAAGGAAGCTTTAAAGTATGTTACTAAAGACACTCTGGAGTGGGCTACTATTAATCCCGTTGTGGAGCAGCTTTCCCCCCAATCGGAACATTTAAGTAAAGACAAACCTATAGATGCTTACCTTGTTGCCCCTGCGACTTATAATACAATTAACAAAATAAGACATGGGATTGCTGACACGACGATAACGGCTACGATGTCGTCGGCTATTGGTTTAATGGAGCGTGGGCGTGCAAAAATACTCATCGCTCCGACGATGCACGGAGACATGCACAACTCCATTTTAACAGAAAGCCTTCAGCATTTGCGGGACATTGGATGTACTTTGATTGCTCCCAGAGATGACTATGGGAAACACAATATCCCAGACAATGATGTTTTGGTCGCTGAAACTATTAGAGCCCTTTCAGATTCTTCCGTTAAAGGAAAGAAGTTTTTGGTTACCGGAGGTCCTACTCCGGTCCCCATAGACAATGTTAGAAGAATTACCAATCGATTTAGAGGCCGGTTGGGAATTGAGATTGCAAAAGAGCTCTACTTTAAGGGAGCCGATGTGCAATTTGTATTGGGTTTCGCCGGCATAAAAGCGCCGAGTTATGTCCCAACCGTTAACGTTGAAAATTATGACGCCTATAAAGATTCGGTATTAAATTTTTTAAAAGAAAATAAATATTACGCCGGAATTTTTTCTGCGGCGGTTGCCGATTATAAACCTTCAACTGTCTACGAGGGTAAAATACCAAGCGGTGGTAAGCTGAACCAAATCGAATTAGAACCCACACAAAAAGTAATTGATTTGGCACGAGAATTAGCTCCCGACATGAAAATGATTAGTTTTAAATACCAAGAGAATATGAGTCATGAAGAGCTCATGGGTATTGCGAAAGATCGCATATCTCTCGGTCATGCTGCCGTTGTTGCCAACCGCGGAGAAGATGTTGGCCCGAATGGCGAACAGGTGGCTTATATCGTTCCCAATTCTGGAGAAGAAGAAATCAAAATCATTGGCAAAGCCAATATCGCGAGAAAACTCGTAGAGCATATTGAAAAATTGTAAAATAAAGCAATTAAGTTTGTATGCGCCGCAATAGTCATCTAAATTTGGCTCTCAAAAAAAATCATAAATCGAGGGTCAATATCTATGAAACTATTATCTCTGCTGATTGTTTGTTTTGGATTACCATTAAATGCTTTTGCTGATGTGTCGGATTTTTTAAACGAACCCACGCAAGTTACAATAGAGATTCCTGCATGGGTTTACGGTGTAGAGGCCGAAATTCTTGAAGGTGGGGTAACGGCAAATGTTGATACTAGTGTATCTGAACGGGTTGACCGGTTTCGCCCTTCAGGAGAGCTGAACCTGACCATCGATAAAGGAAAATGGTTCCTTTTAGTTAAACCTCAGTTTGCAAAAATACTACTCGACGGTGAAGCTTCAACGCCTTACGGAAGCTTACCTACAGACGTGACGGTAAAAAGTCAGGTGCTAGAGTTTGCCATTGGTAGAGAGTTGATTGATAGAGGTTGGGTTGTCTTAGATGCTTATGTGGGAGCTCGTAATATCGTTATCGAAGTGGAGTCTGAAACTGTTTTAGGCGAAAATAATTGGGAAAATAAAATAGACGATCTAGTTTTTGGCTTAATCGCTTCGTTTAAGATCAATAATCATCTTAGCTACAATACAGAAGTCAATTGGGCTGGGTGGAGTTTATATGATTCAAGCTCTGAAGAAAGCCTTAGCTTAAAAACGGGTATTAGATACGAGAACAATAGGTTTTCTGTCGATGCCGGTTGGGAGAGTTTCGATATTGAATATAATGATGATGCCAATGGTGTCCCACAAAATATATCTTTTGAGTTAGAAGGTCCCGTAATTACTTTTGGATGGGTATTCAAAAAACGCCATTAAATCCAAGATCTTGGAGCCTTATACAAGTTCCTTGCACATAAGCATATTCTGTAGATAATAGGTAATTATTTATGGGTGGGGAGCTTAGATGGAAACCGTGACATCAGGTCAGGAACTGAGGGCATTTAGTGAAGGCGACATAGAGACCTGGTCTACCATTTTAAAAAACCATACTCAGACTCGAGAGAATCAAGTTTTTTACATATTCGCCGAAGGTGTCGCTGCTTTAGATCTTCGGCCCGATGAAATTCCAAGCATAGAAAAAGTAAATCAAAAGTTATCTACAATGACTGGCTGGCAAGGTGTACTGGTAGATGGCTTAGAAGACGGCCAAAATTTTTATAAAATGTTGGCGAATAAAAAATTTCCTATTGGTAACTTTATTCGAGACAAAAAAGATCTGACCTACACTCCAGAGCCAGATATTGTACATGACCTCTATGGGCACATGCCGTTTTTCGTAAACAGTAAATATGCAAATTTTTGTGAGAGGTTTGGTAGGGAGGCTATGGAGTTTATTGATCGACCCGAAATGTTACGTCAATTTGAACGTTTTTTTTGGTTTACTATTGAGTTTGGATTGATCAAGACAAGAGAAGGAAACCGAGTATTTGGGGCTGGTATTGCATCCTCTACCGGTGAGTGTGAATACGCGCTTAGCGCAGTGCCAGAGGTTTTGCCATTTGATATTGATAGGATTCGCAAACAGGAGTTTCGTATAGATCAGATGCAAAATCGATTGTTTATTTTGGAAAATGAGGATCAGCTTTACGAGAGCCTGGAAGAATTAGTACGTAGAGTAAATCAGGAAGCCAGAGGAAAATGAAATGATAAAGATTCAACAAATTCATCACGTCGCCTACAGATGTAAAGATGCTAAAGAGACGGTGCAGTGGTATCAGAAACATCTCAATATGGACTTGTTAGTTTGTATTGCTGAAGACAAGGTCCCGTCGACAAAAGAGCCGAACCCCTATATGCATGTTTTTTTGGATGCCGGACAGGGTAACATTCTAGCTTTTTTTGAAATTACTGGTGAAAAGGAAATGAGTCGAGATCTGAATACGCCACAATGGGTTCAGCACATCGCGTTCCTTGTAAAAGATGAAGAGGCACTCGTCAGTGCAAAAAAAGATCTCGAAGCGAAAGGGTTAGATGTGCTTGGGGTTACTGAACACGGTATTATTCGCTCGATCTACTTTTTTGATCCCAATGGACATCGATTAGAGCTGACTTGCATTACGGGAAGCGATGAGCAGATGAAAAAGCTCAAAGAAATTGCTCCTACAATGCTCGAAGAATGGTCCAAGACCAAGCAGCCTCCTCGCCAAAGTTCTTGGTTGCATGAAGGTGAATTTTCTAAAAGCTAAATAGCCATGAGTTTCGCCTTTTGAAACACTCGAAGGCTTGATTGACTAACTTTTAGTGGGCTTGGGTCAATGCGCCCCTCACTCGAGATAATCTTTCAATTTTATATCAATTTGAAACAATCTATTCGAATCTGTTTAAGTCTATATGGACTTGAATTTGCACTGTTTTATTCATTGATCAGTGGGGGCTAAGATCGTGCTATTAAATCGCATTTGGAACATGTTTTTAATTACACTCGCCTTTGGCTTGACAGTGTCTTTTAATGCCTGTGATGGGCCTGGGACAGCAGGAAATAGAGAGGTCGCCACCTCATCAAGTATTTCATTGGACTGTCCACAGGCACCTGACGAATTCAGAAACCCCACCGAGTTTCAACACATGATTGATCTAATCAATGTGTTACCAAAACCATTGTCTTTGGAGTGTTTCCTAGCAAATTTTGATCCGCCTATGAATTTGCTTGCTGTGAACAGTGTATCGAGTGCTCAACCTGCGGAGGGGCCCGAGCAACCTAGGATCTTGATCGTAAGGGATCAATTTATAGTAACTATTGTACCAACATCTAACACGAACCCATTGGTCGAATTTTCCCGAGTGATTGGATCAAACAGGTCTGTAAAGGGAGAGCTGCAATTCCCGATTTCAGACTCAATTGCCGAAACAGCAGCTTTTGATCGAATTCGTACAACGTTCAATGGCCAACCTGGTACGAGTTGTCGTTTTTGCCATAAAAATGAAGTGGAACAACCTGATGGAAGCATTGCCTCAGATATTGTTGACCCATTGCCAAGCCAAATTATTAAAGCGAATTATATGCAAAGTATATTAGAAAATTGTGATGAACAATCAACGCCGAACAAATGCCGAATCCTAAAAGCTGTATATGGTCGTGGACCTGTCAGCGATATTTATTGGCCGTTCTAAAACGAGGTCAAAATGAAAGATATATTTCTTTGATGACGACTTATGTTTTTGATGGAACTACTTTTTTGCAAAATGTGCTAATCTTCAAATTTACCAAAGCTCTTTTCGCTTGGTGTCTCTATATAATAAACAAAGTAGCGTTACGGTACCAAGAGCGGTGCCAACTAATGACCCGAAAATAAGAAGCTGAATAACTGTAATTGAAAACATATTTTTAAATCCTTTTGAATTCTTCCCAATTTATTGTATCGGGTGAAATTTTCGCACTTATCATCGTTATGGCAAAGGAAACTGCAGCTGAAGCGAGAGAAGCGGTAAACCATCCAAGATTAAAGTAACACCAGAGACCGACGAGGCTACCCGACAGAATTGCGACGTTGATGATTTTTTTATTCAAATTCTTCCAGTACAAGCCACATACAATGGGGAAAATTAAACTTGCGACAAGAGGCCCTGACAAAAATAAGACCTGTATCAACCCAGAAAGTCTAGCGAAACAAAAAACCCAAGTTACGGCCCCCAAACCAAGAATGATATAAACATTGAACTTTCTCAAGGTCTCATTGGTCACGCTGGGGTTGATTAATTTTTTATAAACATCTTCAGTCAGTAAATCGGAGGTAGCGGCCAGTAGTGAATCAATGCTTGAGGCGAGAGAGCAAAAAACAATGACGAAAATAAAGATGGCTCCCGTCTCTCCAAGGATTGACGCGGCAACGAGAGGGCCAGTCATATCGGGGTCAACGATGTTTACATCGGTGGCTATAGCGAGAATACCGATAAACCCTGCCGCAATAGGTATGGGCAACCATAGGAGGCCGGATAGGCCAAAAGCCTTTTTTGCAACACTCTCTCGCATAGCGTAGGCTCGAGACCACCACACGTTGTTGTGAAAGACTTCGCCGAAACCAAAAAACATATTGTTGAACAACGATATTAATGCCACGGGCATAAATACTTTGAGTAATTCAGGTCGTTCAAATTCAATTTTTTGATAGATACTCGATACGTCTGTCTGGTTAAGCACAACAACACCAATAGTAACAACGCCGATTAGAATAATGATGGATTGGATAAAATCAGTCCCAATAACCGCATAGAGACCACCAAAGATGGTGTAAACCACGCAGGAAATTAAAATGACACTCATTCCAATTTGATAATCAATCCCACTTAAGGCCTCAAGAACAATGCCTCCCGCCATTCCCATACTAACGAGCCATGCCATCGAATAGACCATTGAAATTATTAAAAACAGAATCCAAGTGAAGTTACCATAGCGAACTCGGATAAAATCTCCGCTTGTATACCCTTTTGGGATTAACTGATGGATTCTTTTAGCCATGGGTGCAAATAAGAACAATCCAAAACTTGCTGTGGAGTAGGCCACCATGCCCCAGACCCCTAATTGCAACGCGAATTTAGGAGCGAGCATAATGGTGTTTGAGGTGACCCACGTAGCCATTGCAGTGGCACTTCCCAATGCCAAACCGACATTACGACCGGCAAGCATAAACCCATCCAGGTCATTGGCTTTTCTACCCAAGTAGAAACCATAGGAGATCCAAACGATACTAAAAAAGGCCAATAGGCCAAAACCGACATCGGCACTTAATAAATAGTTATTCACTTTGAAAATTTCCTTTAAAGATTATTGCGCATAAAGATAAGAATAAAACAGACCCAACAATAAGAGATCCAATTACCATTTCACTGGAGGGATAACTAACAACGACTTGGACGACATCACTAGTTCCTTGTGCTCCGATCACTTTAAAAAAATGAGGTCCTTCCTCAAGACCGGTCATAAAGTATCCAGTATCCATTCCACTATAGAGAGCTTTGCTGGAGTCAAATTCATCCGATTTTGACAAAATTAATTTAAATGGAGGCTCGCCCTCCCACTTAAGATTGATGAAGCCCTCATTTGCAGAAATAGGTTTGCTGTCTTCAAGTGTAAACTTCGTTGATGTCATAAGCGATCCTTAGACTATCGAAAGCCAATTGAGTTTGCGGTTCACAAAATTTTAAAACCCGAAATCGGGCGATATTAAAACAGCTCTAGAGCTATTTAATTTTAGAATGTGCTCTGTGTGGGCACATAATTGCAGTTCAAAGCGAGTCCAAAAGTTTCGTGCTCGCCCATGAATATTACTGACCCCTTCCAACCAGAGTCTTCAAAAAACAACTCTAACTGGCCACCTGGGTAAATTGCATCAATTTGTTGGTTTGAAGTTTGCGAATTATCGAAAGAAAGAACAACGGGTTCGTACTGAATGCCCTCATATTTTTTATGGCTAGGCTTTAGTTCAATGATCATTTTTGATGTGTTGGAGCGTTCCAAAATAAAAACCCGAGAGGCGCAGGCTTCACCATTCCAAAAGCGACACTCACTTGAGATATTTTCTGAGGGTACAACTTCACATTGAAAATTTCGCTCATAGGCAAAACTTGAAAGTGAAGTGATCAATATCAATCCTAAGAAAATCAGTTTCATAAAAATCTCCTGAGTGCCTTGGATTATTCTTAGGCAACAGGACAGAAGCTGTCCTGTTAAATTATTGGAATTGAAGTATTTTCTATCTAACTACGTAAGATATGCTTGAATCTACAAGTACGATGCAGTCCTAAAGGGTTATTCACCCAAATATAATATTTCAACTAAATCATTATCGGACTCGAGAATTACGAGTGCCTCTTGGTAGACACTGTCGTCAATGTTTATGCTGACGTAAATATAATTTGAGTCATACTCAATATAACTTCTGTATTCAGTGATAACTTCGATCTCGCTAAGAACTTTAGATTGCTCAGCATAGAATGTTATGTTTGCAACAGTGTCGGGACCAAAGTGACCTTGACTGTCTTCAATGAGATGTCGTGCGGCCTCAAACTGTTCGTTGGAAACGCCAACATTTTCTTGAGCATAAACAGCACTTGTTAAAAAAACGAACGATGCAACCATCACTAAAATTATATTTTTCATTTTTCCTCCTATTGGAAATTGAATTTATTTGTGTCTAACATCAAAAAATGAAAGAAATGAGTTAGGGTTTCAATTGATGCAATATATACAAATTTTGAATAGATTAAGCGGAAATTGATTTCAAAATTTTTTGAAATTCAATGGAATCGACGATCAGTCAATTTATTGCCACGAGAGGTAATTGAATCTCTCAAAAACTGGTAACGCCCCGTTTCCGCCATCTTTTTCAGCAGCATATCGCGGGATGTTGGACGCGCAGTCGCAAGTATCGAATAAGAAAGAGGTATTTCGGCCACTGACCGATCTGATTGTTGTTTTTTATGAATTATTTCTATAGGCTTTCCTGGATGAAAGTCGGTCGGAGAAAGTTTTTACGTTCTATGGTTTCAGGTGCGTCTAAGTTATTAGGTGCGTCTACGACCATTTATGTTGTTGGCCAACTGACCTCAGAAAAACACGGTTCTATGGTTGCAGGGGCCAAATGTGCGTGCTGGTGCAGTCCTGTTGGGGGTTTTATGGGTGTTTATAGCACTTACGATCCAATTCCCGGCAATGCTGCTCAATGCGATTTAGATTGCTGGGAGAACTTTGGAAACGGTGGAAGCTGCAGTTAAGCTTTAAATTGAAAGGTTAATTCCCTTTTCTTTTTTGCGCCCCAACGATCTGTGCTTTTGCCATGGCTTTTCTAAAGTTTGCACCAATCCGACTGGAAAATACTTTGTCGAGATAAACCAAATCCTCCATAGTCATCTCATTGGCGAAAGTTTCATTTAAGTACTTAAAATATCGTTTTCCGTTTTCCGTTTTCCGTTTTCAGTTTTTATGGATCGTTGTGGAATAATTGTCATATTTTTTAAAATCTGCTCGGACAATTGCGCTTTCGTCTTTGGTTTGTTTTGAGCAAATACCGGATTGAAAACCAAAAGATTTGAAAGCAAGAAAGAGACAGTCATATATTTAAGCGTCTTCATTTAGGTCCCCAAGAATTCTTTAACTAAATCAAAGCCATTCTTATTTAAATTAGAGTTAAAAAAACAGTCTAAGACCTCAAAAATATCCTATTGATAAATTTTTGTATAGTCTTGTTTTTGTGAATGTGCTGATCTGAAAAATCCACTGTGTTGATGGGGTTGTACTGTAGATAGACATCTGGGAACGGATTAAGTAATTCAAGGGGCTTTCGAAACATTTGGTTAAATCCCTGTCCCCATTTGGTTCCAATTTTTTTGTCATAAAAATCTCTAACCAACTCAAATCCAGTTGTTTTTTTCTCTTGTGGAGTTACCTGAAAACCGCCAACTTTGTAGGCCAATATTTTAAAATTATATTCGATCTCTTCCGTGAAACGATCTCTGAATAAAAAGCTTCGAATTTCTTCTAAGTTCAATATGGACGCCGTCACTTCAGTGGAGTTGAGAAAGAACCAAGGCTCACCCTGTCGTTGAGTTTTTTCAAAGTACCTAAAATAGCTGCAATGCAGATCTCCGGGTGTGCCAACCCAAAACAATTCGTTTCCATTTATAATTGGGAAAGTAAAATTACCTGAAAGGATGGGCACACCATCGAGTTGATCCATGAGCCACATATGTGCTGCTAGTTGCGGAGACTGGCAGGCATATTTCTCACCGTACTCGAAATATTTTCCGGACTCAAAAAAATCAATAATGTCTAAATCAACCAAATGAATTTTTAAATTCAACTGCTCTGACTTTTCTCTAATAAATTTTGTGTCGTGAATATTGAGATTATCTTTAAAATTGAGTATCGCCACTTCGAAGGGCACCTTCGATTGGTAAAAAGCATCTAGCATGCTTTGGCTATCAATTCCCGACGATAGGCATAAAATGAGTTTCGATTTAGATCGCCGATAAATTTTTTTGCAGAACGAATCGCTTCATTAATGGGTGTAGCTAAATTGTGGCCGATTGGCTCTAGCATGGTAGCGAGGACAAGCTTACCATCAATATTATTTCTGGAGTACGAAAAGTCACTGTCTAATCTTCCGCTGGTGATAAAGTCAAAACGACTTCTCAAGTCAGAGTAGTTCGTTTTGATATCTTCAGAACTCATTTTTGCCCTCATTGCGAAACCCTAAAGTGCAACTAACAAAGCATACCGGTCAAGTAGGATTTTTTTAGCTTTATGAAATTGCAGATCATATTTTTAAGTTAATATTTTTAATATTGAGTTGAGTAACAGGTTCGCTCCAATTTCAATGTGCTCCAGGCTAGACCACTCATCAGGAGAGTGGCTCACGCCGTTCAAGCTTGGGATAAAAATCATTCCCATGGGCATGTACTTGCCAAAAAACTGTCCGTCATGTCCCGCTCCACTAGGCATTTTAATCGAAGTAATCCCCATGCTTTTTGCCTCGTGTTCAATTAAACTTTGCATCTCCACATCGCAGACAGTAGGTGAAATGCGACTTAATTTTTCAAAGTTAAACATAAGACCTCGGCGACGAGAAATGGCAGAGAGAGTTCTTCGAAATGCCTCCTCAAGTTCTTCAAGGGCAGGCTCAGTAAAATCACGGCCCACGATAGTGAATTCTGTTCTTCCCGGTACGGTATGAGGGCTGCCGGGAGTAATACTCACTTTTCCAATTGTGGCTCTTGCCTGATCAGTACCGTTTTCTTCGAGAACCCGAGCAATTTCACCGGCGAATTCGCAAAGTCCCTGGAACGAATCTTTTCGCATATCCATGGGTGTTGTACCTGAGTGGTTGGCTTCACCAATCAATTCGACTTTCCAGCTAAAAACGCCAGAAATGCTTTCGACAATGCCCACATCAATTTGTTTTTTCTCAAGCACGGGGCCCTGTTCAATGTGTAGCTCTAAAAAGCCAGACATGTTTTCATGATGTCTCGAAGCGCGTAGAATATTTTGCGGCTCTAAACCCACGGCCCTCATTGCTTCCTGCAGACTTATGCCAGAGCTGTCTTTTGCCGTGCGGATAATTTCGGGAGTGATTTCGCCACAGATAGCTTGAGAGCCAAGCATACCCCCAAACCGACCCTCTTCATCGCTGGTTGCAACGAGCTCAAGATTTTCTTTAAGTTCAATGTCGTTTTCTTTAATAATACGCATGCATTCAAGAGCGGCCAGTACGCCAAGTGGTCCATCGACGGCCCCTGCACAGGGCACTGAATCTAAGTGAGAACCCACCAAAAAAGAAGACCTTGTGCCGGCTCGGTCATCCAGCCCAAATACATTTGCGGCGCCGTCCATGGAGCCTTTTAGGCCGGCATCGTCAATTCGTTCAATGAGCCATTTTCTGGCATCCATATCTGCTTCGGTAAAGGCCATTCGGTAGACCCCTCCGTCCTTATCATTTCGACCAATATTGCTGAGATCTATAATGTCCTTTTCTAGGCGCTCAATTGAGATACGAATTTTGCTGTCGATATTTAATGGCTTCTGTAGGGCGCGTTCCGTTTTCAATGCTTTCCTCCTAGGGGTCAAAATTTCAGATTCGATTTTGATCGAGCGACTGCTAAAGAGAGATTATGTTGTTAAAACATTCGCAAGCCCAATGTGTAAAGTTCCAATCTTTGTACCTATTCTTGGATTGGCATATTTAATGCTCAATATGGACGATGATGTCTCTAGTGCATTTTAATGCTAAACGGCTTACCGAATTGAGGGTTACATTGAAATATTTATCAATATTGGTGTTTATTTTGTTTTCACAATGGGCCTATGGGCAGGATCTCGTGGAGACCATTGCGGACTTCTATGAGCTTCCGGTTAATTGTGTGAAAATCTCCACCATAGAAAGTGTGTCCCAGAGGGCAGGTCATATGGACCAACAGCGACTATTTAGTCTTTTCACTACCCCAGGCTTCTACAATGCTTTGCAGGCTCAGGAAACCCGGGCGCGAAATGTTGCTCAGGAACTTTATGATGTATGCCCAAAGGGTGACTCCAACTGCAAGTATTACGTAGGGCAATTGTACAACTCCTCTAGAGAATTGGCTAAATCTCTACTGTGGATTGATATGTATGAGGGTGGCAAATACAGCGCATATCGGTGGCGCTATGAAGAGAAAAAGTGGATACGTGATGATGCCCAAGTACGAGTGCAAGCAAGTCGCAACTATCTTAATTCATTGTTTTGCCCGGAAGGTGAAAGTTTCGAGAAAGAATTGCTGCAAATCCTCTATGATTTTTTAGGGGCTAGTGAAAGTTCTCAATGATTTTTTCAAATGATTAAACAAACAATGGCACCAGTGAGCATGGTTGCTAATGTTCCTGCAATGACAGATTTTAGCGAAAGGGTGACAATTTCGTTTTTCCTTTCAGGTAATAATGAGCCGAGTCCGCCAATGAGTATGCCTACAGATCCAAAGTTCGCAAACCCGCACATCGCATAGGTCATGATGATTTTATTTTTTCTATTGTAAGCATTTGACCCATTTGCGTGTAGGCCACAAACTCATTAAGCATTAACTTAGTACCCATCAGTTGCCCAGCATTAAACAGCTCTGTCGAGTCAATACCCATAAGCCAAACAAAGGGTACAAAAACGTAGCCCGCCAGATTCTGTATCGTAATAGGCTCGTCACTTGGAAGCACCCCTAGGCCCATATTGATTAAGCTGATAAAGGCAAACAAAACAATTAATACCCCCGCGATTGATATACACATTTGCACACCTTCGTTAGCGCCGTTGATGATTGCTTCAAAGGCGCTCCTTGTTGGAGTGTTCAGTGGTATTGGACTTTCAGTGGAATCGCCTTCGCTGGGAATAATCATTTGAGCCATCATAATTGCAGCGGGTGCGCTCATTAACGATGCCACTAGGATTTGTGCCGCTGCATTCGGGACAACGGAAGAGAGGATGCTAGAATATAAAACCATAACGGTGCCAGCAACTGTTGCCATTCCCGCAGTGATTAGAGTGAAAAGCCCACTTCGAGATAAATTTTTTAAGTAGGGCTTAATAAATATTGGGCTTTCAATGATGCCAAGAAAAATGGAGCTGGCCACACCCATTCCAGTAACGCCATCTATTTTCAATGTCTTTCTTAGGAGCAGTGAGAAAGAGCCAATTACTTTCTGCAAAATGCCCCAATGGAATAAAAGTGAAGATAATGCGCTAACAACTATGATAATAGGCAGGACTTGAAAGGCAATTATAAAGGTTTTTGATGGGTCTACAGTTGTAAATGGCGTATCTCCTCCACCCAAATAGCCAAATACAAAACTAGCACCATCTTTCGATGCTCTGTCTAGAGTTAACACCAGGTCATTAAATAAAAATAACACCTCTCTAATGAATGGAATATTAAGTAAGGTTAATCCAAAAACAAACTGCATAAGCAAGGCCGAGACTACGAGTCGCCAGGAAATAAGTGTTCGATTTTCGCTTAAAAGCCATGCGATCAGGGGGAAAATTACGATGCCGAGGCTAGCTTGAATTAGGCTCATAGAGATCTCTTTACATTGGTTTGAGCGCGTGTCATTTCGTCACGCGAAGGCCCGTATATGACAATTTATGTTAGATGAAAACATATACTGATGATTAAGAGCCAATTCAAGAACAAATGTTTTGCAAATGAAGCTGGGATCACCAGAAAATTTACATTGTGCAATTTAGCTGAAAAAAAGAGTGTATTACGACGGCCTAGAATACCTAGATCTAACCACCCAGAGTTATGTGGAATTCGTAATGGGCTAGCAATTTCAAAGTAAAGATAAAGTGCTAAAAAGAAGAAAAATTTTTCGGTGAACTGGACCATTCATGGAAAATTAGGTAATGAAATTCAATTCAGGTTTACAAAAAATTACCTATTTCTCTCTGGTGGAAAGTGAAATTTAAAATTGCCAATTAATATTCCAAACCTATTAACAGCAGCGAGGGTTATATCAATTCCTCTCGTGCTAGTTTTACATTTTAACGGCCACTTAGGCATGAGCATTGTAGTTCTTGTTTTAGGTCTTATTACGGATTTTTTAGATGGATTCTTGGCTCGAAGACTCAATCAAGAAACGCATTTTGGTGCAATATTTGATCCCATAGCGGATAAGTTCGTAGCACTGGGCTTTTATGGATACATCGCGTGGCAAGGTATGGCTCCGAATTGGTTTGTTGGGATCGTGCTTTTGAGAAATTTTTCTCAATTAATGAGCGTGCCCATATTGATATTTTGGCTAAAAAAGACGTTTTATGTTAAGCCTTCGCGTTTTGCAAAATGGGCCACAGGGCTATCAGACATTTTTATTTTTATCCCTTTATACTTGGTAACTATTGATGCGAGTGTTTTATACACAATATGCTTTTTGATAGGGTCATGTGAACTGTATATTTTGATGACTTATCTGCCTCGACTACTTCAGATTGCGACGGGTCGGCACGACACTTTTACGTAAACCAATTATTTCATGTGCTCCAACGCAGATTTTGATTTTCGACTCACAATAGCGGGTGCCTTTTTTACTAATCCGTCATTTGTAATTGCATCAACCATGAATAGGGCGAAATCAATACGTCGGGTTCGGTTGCTGCTTAGAAGAGGGTCACCGACATGATCACTCCAAAGGGGAAGACCTTCGCTTTCCCCTTCTTCTAAGTCGCTTCCTCTTACGACAGTCCAACTTTTGTCACTCGCAAATATTTTGTTTGTTGCTGTAATTTGGTCCTGAATATCAACAAGCCCCAATAGCTTTGCAACATAGCCAATAATGGGAACCAAATATTTTATTTGCCAACTATAGCGATCTTTGCCGTCTTTACTAATATGCCAACCGCAGGAGAAGATAAGTCGAGCATTCTCCTCTGCGAAATCCAGCACTGCTTCAGCTGTGCCTGATGCGTAATTTTCGACCCCCAGGGGACTAAAACAGTAAGAACCGCATCACGCCCTTTGACTGCTGCTTGTATTACTTCGCGTTCATTAGTTTTTCCAGGTATAATTTTGATTTGATTTTTGAATTCATCGAGCTTCTTGACACTTTGAGGTCGGCAAACCCCGGTAACCATATAACCTTTGTCGAGGCAATGTTGGATCATATATTTGCCTAATTTTCCAGAGGCGCCAATGATTGCTACTTTCATTTTATCTCCAATTAGGTGGGATTATCGAGACCTGGTTTTGGGACATTGATTATAGAACAAATCCAAGAGCCATCAAGGATTTATCAATTAAATTTCTATCTTTGATAGGTATTAGCTATCGATATATTTTAGTTTCGTATTGGACAATTAAAATATTGAATGGGAGCATCTAACGCTGAACTTGCTGTTTAAAAAATCAAATAAAGAAGTTTTTCAATTTAAAAGGAGCAACATATGAATCTGACAAGAACTTTGCTTTTGGTCATGGTGGCTGTGGGGATATCCGGCTGCTCGACCTCCAACTCAATGAAAGACAGGTCAAAAAACTTGTTTTCAGAGGGGAAAGCTAAACCCAACAATTTTTGGTGGCCAGATCTAATCAACCTGCAACCATTGCGTCAACATGCCGCAGAATCTAATCCTTACGGCGAAGATTTTGATTATGCGCGCGAATTTAAAAACTCTTGATATGAAAGCTTTAAAAGCAGACTTGAGAAAAGTATTAACTGATAGTCAAGAATGGTGGCCAGCGGATTGGGGTCACTATGGTCCATTTTTTATTCGAATGGCGTGGCACAGTGCCGGGACATATAGAGTTTATGATGGTCGAGGTGGAGCCGGTGGCGGACAACAGCGATTCGAACCGCTCAACAGTTGGCCAGACAATGCGAATTTAGATAAAGCCCGTCGTCTGCTGTGGCCGATTAAGAAAAATATGGACGCAAAATTTCATGGGCTGATTTGATGATTTTAGCGGGGAATGTTTCGCTGGAAGATATGGGATTTAAAACATTTGGTTTCGCAGGTGGAAGACCAGATGATTGGGAACCTGACTTAGTCTACTGGGGACCAGAAACAAGCATGCTTGCTGCTGGCCGACGAGATAAAGATGGAAAACTGGAAAAACCACTCGGGGCCGTGCAAATGGGGTTGATCTATGTGAATCCTGAGGGGCCAAATGGAAATGCAGATCCTGTTGCCGCCGGTCATGCCATTCGAGAAGCTTTTGGCGCCATGGCCATGAATGACGAAGAAACTGTTGCGTTGATTGCTGGAGGTCATACCTTCGGTAAAACACACGGGGCTCGAAACACAGATTGCGTGGGCGCGGATCCTGCCGGAGAAGAACTTGAAGCTCAAGGTTTTGGTTGGAAGAACAAGTGCGGAAAAGGCAAAGCTGAAGATACGGTAACGAGCGGACTAGAGGGAGCATGGACGCCAACTCCAACTCGTTGGTCAATGGCATTCCTTGCCAATTTGATGTCTTTGAATTGGGAAAAAACTAAGAGTCCTGCTGGTGCGACTCAGTGGGTACCTGAAAAAGGTCAAGGCAAGGAAATGGTAGCCGATGCCCATATAGAGGGAAAGCGAAACCCTATTGTAATGTTAACGACGGATTTGGCTCTAAAGCATGATCCTGTCTACAGAAAAATCTCACAAAGATTTTTGGACAACCCTCAAGAGTTTGAGAAAGCTTTTGCTAAGGCTTGGTTTAAGCTCACTCATAGAGATATGGGACCACGCGCTCGCTATTTAGGTAATGACGTGCCTAAGGAAGTGCTGACATGGCAAGATCCGGTGCCAGCTCGAAACTATCGATTGATCAATTCGGCACAAATTAATCAGCTAAAGCAGCGTATATTGAACTCTGGCCTAACCGTTTCAGAGTTGGTGCGTACTGCGTGGGCATCTGCAGCTAGCTTTAGATCTACCGATATGCGTGGGGGAGCCAATGGTGCTCGTGTACGTTTGGAGCCACAGAAGAGTTGGGCTGTAAACAACCCACAGGAGTTAGATAAAGCTTTGTCAACACTCGAAAAAATCCAAAAAGATTATAACAGTGTGTTGCCGAGTGGTGTTCGCGTGTCTTTAGCTGATGTAATTGTTTTGGGAGGAACGGCGGCAGTTGAATCGGCTGCGCGGAAGGCTGGTACGCCGGTTCGAGTGCCTTTTACCCCAGGGCGAACGGATGCGAGTCAAGAGCAAACAGATGTGGAATCATTTGCCGTTCTTGAGCCAAAAGCGGATGGGTTTAGAAACTACTACGACAAAGATGAACGCCTTTCCCCAGTGGATGCTTTGATTGATAGAGCCGCATTGTTGAGCTTAACAGTTCCTGAGATGACAGTGATCGTCGGAGGAATGAGATCGCTAGGTGCTAACACGAATGGAACGAATCATGGTGTCTTCACCGATAATACAAGTGTTTTGCGCAATGACTTTTTTGTAAATCTCCTGGACATGTCCACACGCTGGCAGAAATCGGAATCTGAGAGTGGCCTATATCAAGGTGTGGATCGCAAATCGGGCAAGGTCAAGTGGACAGCAACTCCAGTCGATTTGGCTTTCGGATCTAGCTCTGAGTTGAGAGCCATTGCTGAGGTCTACGCTGCAGACGATGGTGCAAAGAAATTTGCCCAAGATTTTGCAAATGCATGGGCTAAGGTTATGCAGCTGGATCGTTTTGACTTGCATCATACCCTATAAAAAATACCCTTAAATAAGTGCGGGCATTTTGTCCGCACTTTTCTCTAGTGAACGAGACACCGTACATAGATTGAAAGCCAAATGATTTGTTGAATTGTCGGTTTTGATTTTGAAATTCCTTGATCTTAGGTGCAGTTCGTCTAAAAGAATTTATATATGAAACATATTTTAGTTTTCGTTATTTCTACGTTTGTAACAATCGGATCGTTCGCTAAAAACGACGTCCCCGAAGTTTTAGTTGAAGCGCTGGTAATGGAGAAAAAGCTTTTGCAACCAAAGTTGCAAGTGCCAGCTACAGTTGAGCCTCTAGTACAAGGTAGGCTGACGGCAGAAATCTCTGGTACCGTCACCCGATTGCGTAAAAGACTGGGCGAAAAAGTAAAGCAAAACGAAGCTATTTTTTACATTAAAAATCTGCAAGTGGGAGCAGAGTTCAGAGAGTACGCTGTGCGAACACCTGTGAGTGGTGAGGTGACAGCCCTTAACGTGCGAGTTGGTGCATATGTAGAGGCCGGCCAGCTGATGGGACACGTAATCGATAGTCGGTCATTGCTGATTCGGGCGGAAGTGCCGGCGGCCTACAGTTCTAAGTTAAAGGCAGGCCAAAAAGCGGAATTTAAATTAGGATCAGAGCAGGTCGATGCTGCAATAATTGGAGTAGCAAAACATATTAAGGCATCAACTGGCACCGCAAGCGTCGAGCTCCAGCCCACATCAACTGGAATGTCGTTTGTCTCTGGAAGTGTAGGTTACGTAACAATATATTTAGATCCAATAGACACTATAGCTATTCCGGTGGCTTCAATTTTGGAAATCGCTGATAAAGTATATGTGAGAATTATTAATAGTGACGACAGGATTAATTTACGTGAAGTAGAATTGGGAGACATGATCGGTCAAGAGCGAGTCCTGTTGAAGGGGCTAGAGCCGGGAGATGAAATTGTCGTACGGGCCACAGATCATATTCGTGAAGGAGATCCAATCCGTCGCCAAAAACCCACCGGTGATAAAAAATCAGGTTCATGAGAAAAATATTAGAAAAACCAGGACAAACATTACTTTTACTAGCCATTGCTAGTGTTTTTGGAATACTGGCGCTTCAGAGACTGCCCGTATTTCTTTACCCTAAATCCTACAAGCCGGAATATGTTGCGACTTTTAGAATGACAGAGATGTCCTCAAGGGATTTTTTGGACCAGTATGGTTATAGATTTCATCAATCTTTACGGCAGCTCGATAATATAGATTACATTGAAATTTCCGGATGGACGATTGCCCTCAGATTTACCGTATCTTTCGAGTGGGGGACCGATCCCGATAAAGCTAAAGAGGATTTTATTACGGCCTTTGAAAGTTTTCGTGGCTCGATTCCCTATGAAGTCCAAAGAAGATCAGGGTATAGTAAATCTCAACAAAGTGGTGGATACTTTGCTGCGTCTCTTTATCATCCAGAGATGAAACTTTCCGATCTCCATCAAGTGATAGAGCCGACCATTTTGCCCAAAATAAATCAGATCAAAGGGATTGAAGAGGCCATCGTATATGATCCAGAGGCGACAAATGTTTACATCACATTTATTCCTGAAAAATTAGCTCTCCATAAGCTGAATATTGATACTGTCACGAATTTCATAAAGGGCACAATCGGTGATTTAAACTCAGGGAGTATTCGCTTTGCGGGATCGCGATATGAAGTTCTCGTTAAAAATCAGGTCGCTAAGTTTGAAGACTTACTTGATTTAGGCTTAGAGGGATTGAACCGGCAAGGATTGAAGCTCACAGATATCGCTGAAGTTAAGTTATTGCCAAAAGGGGAAAGTGAGAGGGTGTTGCGGACGAATGGATTTCGTTCTCTCGTAGTTCGAGTTCAACCTAGTGATGATGGTAATTTAAAAGCAATTTGTGAATCAGTAATTGATATATTGGAAAGCTCTAAATCACTATGGCCTGAGGGAAGCGGCTATAAAGTCATAGTTGACCCGTCTGAATTTATTCGCTCGGCCATATCAAATGTCATATTTAATATATTTTTAGGCGGCGCACTTGCCGTATTAATTTTCTTTTTATTTACGGGTTCCATTAAGTCGACAGTATTTACCGCCATAGAGATTCCGCTGGCTATTATATGGGCCTTCATACTTATGCATTTGTTTGACGTGTCTCTCAACCTGATAAGTTTGGGCGGCTTAGCTTTGACCGCTGGAATGAATATTGATGCAAGCGTTGTCGTCGTTGAGAATATTTTACGCAACTTAAAATTAAACCCGCCCAAAAATCGAAAAGAAAGAATTTCGAATGTTTTGGCCTCAGTTCGAGAAGTGTTCTGGCCCGTTGTTACATCGACCTTTTCAACATGTATCGTGTTTTTACCTTTGGCCCAAACATCAGGTATTGCCTATGCTATTTTAGGGGACTTGGCTAAAGCTGTTGTCTTTTCGCATGGATTTAGTGCAGTGGTGGCACTTTTGCTTGTACCCATTGTTCGCTCACTCGTTGATGTGGAAAATGAACAGCCAGATAAAAGGGTACAGCCATTTGTCAGTTATTTGATTCGAGTTAAAGAGAATTACATTAAAAAAGTAAATCTATTAATCGCAGATAAAAGGAGATCACTTAATTTTTGCTTGGCCGTACTAGGGTCAGGTGTACTTTTGGTTGCGATTTCATTTCCGTTTATTGAAAAGGAAATCATCGCGCTTCCAGTGACACAGTATATTTCGGTAGATGTGGAAGCGGATGACCTCAACTCGGTGGCCGAGATGGCTCAAGTCATGCGCGAGCCGGAACAAGTAATACTTAGAGGGTTAAAAAATGAGGTGAAGCAAACATTTGTTACTGTGATTTCGGAGCGAAGGGCAAACATCCTTGTTGAAATCGAAAATAAAAACAATGCCCAGGAAATGATAGAGTCGATCTCGGAGCTGTTACCCAGCACTCCACAGGTGAGTTTCGAAATCGAAAATTTTAATCCGTCTACGTTGCCCATTCCAAATCCGCCAGATATGCGTTTGTTGTTGTCTGGGCCTGAGCGAGAACGCTTGTTGTTCGGGGATATGTTGAATTATAGATTAGATGTTAATCCTAAAATTCAGTCAGCAAGATCGACAGTAGATCGTGATAGTGTTTTGGTGTTAAAGCCCAACGTGAGTTATCTCAACCAGTCCCTTGGATCTGTTCAAAAAGGAGTGGAACTCACGGGAGAAATTACAAGAGCTCTTTTGAGTGAACAACCGGTTGGTTTTGTTAACACCAAAAAGGGGAGCAATGAAGTTTTTGTCCGCTTCCCGCCAGACATTGTAAAGAGCCCCGAAGATTTAGCAAGTTTCCCACTTGTTTTGGACGACACTGTTGTACCTCTGAGTGCATTAATGAGTGTTGACTGGGATACGGCATTATTTGGATTATACCAGGAGAACGGTCAAGAGCTGACGGAGCTGACAGTTCGAATTCGAGCATCGGAGCGTAAGAATAGATATAAAATCATCGAAGAAATAAAGGACGAATTTAGTAAAATTGAGTTTCCTGAGAGTCTGAATCTGTTTTATGAAGATCCTGACCGTGAGACAAATGAGTCGTTGCTAGGAGTTTTCTATGCTTTAATGCTGTCACTGTTTTTAATATTTTCTATTTTAATTTGGCAGTTTGGACGGCTTAGTGATGCACTCATGGTGATGGTGGCAATTCCACTAGGGGTCATTGGGGTTTCGTTCTCACTCTGGGTTCTAAATTCAACTTGGAGTATCAACTCACTATTGGGGACCATACTCCTTGGTGGTATTGCTGTGAATAATTCGATATTGCTTTTGAGTTTTTTCCACTTTTACAGAAACAAAAATATGCCTATTAAAGCTGCGATACTGGAAACTTGTGAGACGCGATTTCGACCTATAATTATTACGTCATTAACAACAATTATAGCGATGCTTCCTATAGCCTTGGGAGTCGGTGACGGCGCTGAGGTTTTGCGTCCATTAGGGATTGCAGTTTGTGGAGGAATGTTTCTCTCTACAACGCTCATTTTGTTTATCATCCCTTGCTTAATAAACCTTGTATACGTAGATGACACAAACATGAAAGTGGAATCGGAGTCTACATTATGAAATTGAAGCCAATACTACTGTTCATAACTTTTTTGCTGTTGTCTGAATGGGCAATGGCACTCACATTAGGTCAAGCCCTGGAAAAAGCAAAACAGCATGCGATTGTTAGAAACATTGAGTTGGATGTTGAATTGGGTCGGCAAGACTATTTAGGGTCACTACTAAATTGGGCGCCAAGTTTATCTATTGAACGCAATTGGCTTCAAGAGTCAGGAAGCTCCAGTTCTTTAAGTGTTCCGAACGATGCTTTTTCTATTAATGCACGGTTAAACCTCTTTAATGGCATGGGAGATTACGGGTACAGTCGATCTCAATACTATCAAAAAAAAGCCGAGGAAGCTCGTGGACAACAACAGTGGAGATCCGTTCAATTCACAGTAGCGGAGCTATTCTTTCAATGCGTTAGCGCACAGAATCTCTTGGAAAAAGCGAATAGAGCAGTCAAAATTAGAAAAGACTTAGAAGATATAGCCTACAATCGATATCAACGCGGGTCTTTGGCTCGGAATGAATATATAAAGCTCAAGATCGATCGCAATATAGAAGAAAATAATCTAAGGCAAAGGGAGCATCAACTTCGAGCCTGTAAAAACAGTTTGGCCTACTGGGTGGGCTCAGAGGAGGTTTCGTCAATTGACGATCCTGGTTTGATTTCTAAATTCGAGGCGCAGCTCGGGAAAAACTACTCTTTGGAAAGTCACCCTGATTGGCAGGTCCTTAAAAATGAAAATGAGAGCACTCGGTGGAGCATTTGGAATGAGGGCAGTGCTCTCCTTCCGGATTTGTCACTGAGTTATAGCCTGGAGCCAGCGGCCTCTTTTCAGACAGAAGAGAAAATATTAATGCTGACAGCCAGTTGGGAATTATTAAACGGTGCCGGTTGGACTGAGTACAAAAAGTCGAGAATAAATTTTTTGAAAACACAAAATCAACTTAATGAGTTTAAGATGTTGTGGACGGAAAAAAATGAAACAGCTAGGTCGCAGTTGCTCGAACAAATCACAACTTATAAAACTAATGTAGAAAACAGTCAGTATGCCGAGGAAATATTAAAAACAGGTTTACGTCGATTTCGATATGGCTCTATTAGTAGTAATGAGGTGGCCATTGATCAAAGTCGTTTGATTGATGCATTGAGGGCTGAGTGGCAGTCATGGTTTGCTCTTCATCAAAGCTGGCTAGAGCTGCTATCAGCGCGCGGAGAAGATGTATATAGCTATTTAAACAGTAATTTGAGTGATCAAAAATAATTACTAAAAGATCAGTATTAAAGAACTATGGTGAAAAGTTATAAGTCCGAATCTCTTGAAGACCTCCACCGCCTCCGCTAGCACCATCCGTAAAAACAATAGTGGAACTATCAAGCGATGTCATTCTTGGCATTCTGAGGCCTGGAATTTTTAAAGTGGTTCCGGTGAGACTCCAATTTGATCCATTCCAAGTATAAGCTCGGATATCATCTTGGCTGTTGTCTCCTGTATATTCTCTAGCGACCGCAATTTGCGTAGAGCTAATTTTAGTAATTGCAACATTGTCCAATGTTCCTAAGCCAGCGTTCCCACTGATTTGCGACCAGTCAGTCCCATCCCAACCATAGGCTCTTAAGTGCTCATTACTAATATCCGCATATGCGATAGTCGTGCTATTAATTGCTGCAATAGAAGGTTCAACAGCTAAGCCAATGGCCAAGTGATTTCCCACTTGTGCCCAATCAGTTCCATCAAATGAATAAGTTCTTAGTTGCCGATAACTACCATCGATTAGTGCGATTGTATTACTATCAAGTGCGGTGATAGTGGGAGAAACTGGTGGACTTGGCATTGTGAAACTGTTCCCAACTTGTGACCAGTTGGTTCCGTCCCACGTATAGGTTCTAATTTGATCGTGATGCTCTTCAACGTAAGCAATGGTTGTACTATTGAGGGTTGTTATTCCTGCTGAATAGACAGCAGATCCGCCTGTCGACAGATCTAATGCATTACCTACTTGCGTCCAATCAGTTCCGTCCCAAGAGTAGGTTCGTAGTTCGGTGTTGTCTACATCAACCAATGCAATAGTAGAACTGTCTAAGGCAGTAATATTATCTTCGTAGTATCGAGCACCTTTACTAAAACTGTTACCGATTTGCCCAAAAGTATTTACAATCGAAAGACTTGAACTCGTCCCCGATGCGGCAGCTTGGTTGCCCAGTGAGTCTGTAGCCGAGTTGGCGGAAATGGTAAATGTCACTGAACCGCTGGCAACAGAGCAACCCGTTATGCTTACGGTTCTTGTTGCCGTGCCGGATCCAGAAACTGAGGGCGTACAGCCCGTAGTGTTTCCAGAGAGGTTGATATCGCCCGAAGCCAACGTAATAGCGGCAGCTCCGGTGTAGGTAATAGTAAAGTCAGAAGAGCTTGTGGCCGAAATAGGGCTCACACTGGGCGAGCCAATTGCAATTGAAGGGCCTATCGTATCAAGAGTGTATCCAAGTGTAATATCAGTACACCCACTGGCATTTTCATTGCCAGCCTGGTCATAAAGTTTTCCGTAAAACCCTATAGAACCATCATCACTACCGTCGGATTGAAGTGTTGCAGTGACAGTGAAATTTCCAGAGCTGTCAAACTTGCGCCGCTCCCAACTTCACTGGTACATGAGGCGTCCTTATAGACCTTAGCAACACCGCCTGCGGCATCATTTATGCCCGTAGAAGTGAATTGTGGAGAGGTATTGTTCGATGTACTACCGTTTGAAGGAGAGCTTAACGCCCAACCCGTAGGGTCTGCCGGAGGAGTGTTATCAATCACAACGGGTTCATCAGTGGCATCTGCAGCGTCTGCCGTATTACCAGAGCTGTCGGTTGCGGTTCCAGGAGCAATTACAATTGAAACCGAACCATTTCCTGTACACCCACTTATAGTTACTTGAGGCGTTGTCGTAGTCCCATTGGTAACGCTCACAGAACAACCAGCAGTATCTCCTACTAAGGTAATATCACCTGCGGTCAGGTTAACGGAATCAGCTCCAATATACGTAACTATGAAAGAAATCGAGCCCGAAGAGTTCGATGCCGGAACGGTGGGCGAACCCACAGTGATACTAAGTCCCTCATCTTCTTCTGAAGTTAAATGCCCTGATAAGGCATCCCCTTTCACGCAGCCTAATGTTGACGAGATAAATAAAGTAAGGCCAATTAAGAAAAAAGACCGAACCGTGTTCTCTCGCTTCCGAAAGGCGTCTTCGTGATGAAATATGTTTTCAAAAAGGTCAGTAAAAATTGTCTTCAACATACGTCCCGCATTCATAATTAGTTTGTTACATCATAAATGTAACAAAGAACTAAATACTCTGTTCACGACATTAGTTTATCAGACAGGTCAGAGGCGGGAGACAAAAAATAAAAACGTCTCAACAAAAGTCAAAATATGACTTATTTGATACGCTTCATTTTTAGATTTATACCAACCATAAAAGGAAACGCATCAGGTATCTCAAATTGAATCAATATCACCACAGATTGACTTGATTTTTATACCAAAAAATCGAGCCAGCTACGGCGTATAAAAAAGTTCCCCACGCAATATCAGCAACTACAAACCTCAAAGAATAGCTTTTAAATAATGCTGCATTGGTAAAATCGAATATTCCAAAAACTAAAAATCCCATCAATGCTGAGTAGAGGACAGTGGAAAGTAAATCTAAATCTTTTATTTTAGGTAAAAGAAAAAACTATTAAAAAGACACACATTACAATGTATGCAGAAATGGCAAAAAACAAATTGACGTCTAGACTTCCGTCTTCGTTCATTCGCAGCAACGGTCTCAATTCATTTTCTGCAAAACTCTTCATAAAGACGTTAAACCAAACCCAATCAAGAGCCAGAAACAACCCCATCGACACAATAAAGTTTTTAACGAATTCCATAGATGATCTCCATTTTTAATATCAGCCGTTTAAAAAAAGTATAAATCGCTAAATCGTACTTTATCAATTAGATTAATGTCGCTCAAATTTATGGTTTAAGTTAAATGTCTATTGAAAATATTTTGATTTTGCTTTTATGCCCAGAAATTAACGAAATTTTTGATTTTGCAACACCATAATGCTTAGCAAGTAGCTCAGTCACCCTTTTATTTGCTTTTCCGTCGACAGGAGGTGAGTTAACTCGAACTGTGCAAACATCTTCACTAAATTCTACAGATTCATTTTTGGAGTTGGGTTTAACGGTAACTTTCAATTTCATAATTGCATTTCAAATAAGCCATTCACTTTAGTTCAATTACTCATCTAAACAGGCTAGTAGAAATATTTAAAAATCGGTAGCAGCTTGTCCAATATAATTACACTTTGAGTCGCCAGGAGCAATATAGTCAGGACTAGCTGTAAAGCGAGCGGTATATGTTGATGCATCTATCAAGATTCCAGTGATGCTCTTTTCCGGCTGATTCTTAACAATCGAACTGTAGGGATTGTCGCCATGATCCATGTACATATCAATAGTGGGAAAGTAGAGTTGGGCATGCCCGCAAGTGTAAATAACTTCAACAGGGATATTTGCGGTTTTCAATACAGACTTAATAAACCCCGCAGTCCCGTGACATCCGGCCGTCCAGTGCTGAACTTCGGATTCGGTTTCTCTGATAGTTCCCCTAGCGACATTATAAACAGAAGGTTGTGAAGGGTACCCCCAGTGTGAAACCATATTTTCATAAGTAGCTGACCCATAAAAATGTATAGCGTTGTCTCGAAACCACTGTAAAACAGCATTGATAGTTTCGGCTTGTGTGGTTTTTAAAAGGTTGTTATCGACCAACCATCGATAGGAAAAATTGGCAGTTGCTGGCGTCGCCCTTCCTAAATATTTTATACGCATATCACCGGCGCCGGCGGCGGGTTTTCCCACGAAAAAGCCGGCATCATAATATTTTCTATGCATCATAGATCGGGAGTTAAAAAAATGATGGAGTTCGCTACTTGAGCTGGCTGCAACAGACCAATTAACGGCTCCGCCAATTTCAACGGCCAATGAGTGGGCAACATAAGTCATGTATATAAACTTGCCAAAATTTTCAGATATTTCTGTAAGTGGAGTATTCGTTGGAGATGTCATTAAATTAGTAATGCAAGAGCTACAAGGCATAGGCATTTCAAATTCATCTTGGCCAGTGTATGCACTATTGTACAGTCTTTGCCATGCTCGAGCAAATGCAGCATCAAGAAGTTCTTTATCAGACTCTGACCAACTCACATAATTCGTCTCAGATAAAGTAGCGCCGCCAAAAAAACTTGGAGTTTGCGCGTCTTCCAAATTAATGCTATTGGCGACGGCACTGTTGTTTGAAAGCCAAGTTCTCAAGTTGGGTGCTTCGGAGCCTTCCACATCAATATTTTCTTCATCGCATCCAATCAATAATGTTTGAACCAGTAATAGAGTTAAAAAAATTAAAAACTTCATTGTTATCCTTTAGGGTTGGGACGAATTGAAACGATATTTATAACTTAAAACATAATTTAAGCTTGTAGTGGGAGAGGAAAGGCTGCCAGAGTTTCCCGTGGATTCGTTTTTGCCATGTGAAAAGTTAAAATAATCGAGTTCAAGTCCCAAATAATGATTACCAAGAACTTTATAAAGAAAATGCAAGCCGAGACCAAGACCATACTTTTCATCTCCGACATTTGAGCCATCAGTTTCTTTTAATGCGGCCGCTATTAAAGGGATCTCCAAATCAATGTGGTTATAATTAAAAACAAATGCATATTTCACTGAATACATATCAAATTTAAATTCTGATGGGGGAACTCCGGCTAATGGATCGGCGTTTAAAAAATTCGTAGACCTGCTTGAGTAGCTAAAGCCATACACACTTTTAAAATTGAAGTTTATCCAGGTATCAGGACTAGAAGTTTCAGTAGCGCCAGTTTCAGCTCCTGGAAAGTAATCAATATCGACTCCAGTTCCAGATTGAGAATAACTAAAATCCGAATTATTTATTTTCAATTCGCCCATGGGAGCGTGATGTAGCCCAACTCTTATTCCAGCATATGATATCGATGTGAAGGTAATAATAAGGCAAAAAAAAGCTAGATTTTTCACAGTTCAATTCTAGCATGAGGTGCCTATTCATCTAGTTCTATTTGAAAGCAAATGGAAAATATAGCCCAAGGGATTGATCGAAAACTATGGAGAGACTCGTCAGTCTAAACTCAATTCTAAAAATTTAGTTGTTAGTTGTCGTAAATATAAAAATAAACTCTTTCTTGCTGAAGAGAATTTATGGGTGAGGCATTGTTTAGAAGCTTTATTCTATAATGCAATATCCCTTGAAACCCAGGAGGGGGGGAAGAAATAATTAAGCCAAAGCGGTCATTCATTGTTGTTGAAATATGGGTGATATTAACACATTCGCCATTGCCTGGGTGCATATTGGCGGTACGGTTGCCAATGCCCTGATTTCCAGTCCCATTGATCGTGTAGGAGCTTGTATTGCTACACTGAATTCCATAAAACTGCCACTCGACCCACTCAATATTTTGAATGATAGTGTCGTTGAAGTTAAAGTTGATTTCCAAATCTTGTCCAGCAGGAAAGCTTTGAAATGCTAAATTATCGACTGTGTTCACTGGGTAGGAATTGAAATACAAACTTCCAGCCTGACTTATATCTTCCATGACATCCATTACTTTTACGGACCCTTGGTCAAAGCCGCTTAAATTAACCGAATCGGGGGCGAGATCTCTAGGGTAAATATCTGAGCCGAAGGTGCGCCAATTTCTCTTTCTTCACAGAAGAGATTGTCACACATATTTGTCAAATAAGTCTGTTTAGGTTTTTCTATAATAGGAGTAGAGGGCTCATTTGGAGATAAAATAGGGAGAATAGCCTGACCGCTTTCATTATTGGTGTCAGGAATTGGAGTGCCGTCGCCATCATCGAGTGGACCATTGAGGTCGATATTTACCTCTTCGATGGTGGAATCAGGCAATTCGCTGGACTGTTTCTCAGCAAGAGGCTTAGCCCCACATGCTGCGTTTAAAAGAAATAATAAAGTAATTAAAAATTGAATCTTAATTTTACTAAACATTTGTCCACCCCTCGCACCTCAAAACATTGCAAATAAAAGGCCACCCGAGAAGCGCTCAGGTCGATTTCAAGAACAAGAAGTTGGTCAGCTGAATAAGATCTATTCAGTCTTAATTTGTATCAAAGTGAGAACTGAAATCGATGGACTTGGAAGGGCGAAATAAACTTAATTCGCACCTAACAAAAACGAAGATCTTCAAAGACCTTCATTTTTGTATTGTTCAACAGCTTGCATAGCTTCAATTCCATATACTACAGAAGGTCCGCCTCCCATCAGTATAGAAACTGCTATAGTCTCGGCAATTTCCTCGGGCGTTGCCCCGGCGGCCAGCGCATCGTGCACGTGATAGGCGATGCACCCATCACAGCGAACTGTAATTGCGATTCCTAATGCAATGAGCTCTTTGGTTTTGCTATCGAGAGCACCTGTCGCAATACTCTTCTCATGCAATTGGCCAAATCCTGTCATGGGACCTGGTATTGCGGCTCCAAGTTTCTCCATCCATGTATTTAGTTCTTTATATTGAGCGGGAAAGTTTTTCATTTTTTACTCCTGGTTCGTCGAAATCAATTCAATTGCCGGACGCCATATTCAAATAGCTGTCGATTTTGGTCAATATTTCTTTGATACCAAGTCCATCATTCTCGTGCTAAGGAAATCCTTTCATGTGAAGCAAGCTTTGGCGCCAAGTTTTTTTGGTATTTAGATTTAGCTAAACCTAAAGGGGTTAATATGGAAGGGTTGAATAACTTAAATCAAGACAAACTCATCGAAATGGCTCAGGTATATGGAGGCAAAGTTGTCGGATTCATAATTATTATTGTTGCCACGTTTATCATTGCGGGTTGGGTGAATAGTTTAATTGTTCGTTCGTCTAAAAAAACCAAACTTGATGAGTCACTATCAAAATTCTTTGCAAAATTGGCCAAATACGCAGTTATAGCCTTAGGAGTCGTAACGGCGCTGGGTGTCTTCGGAGTTCAAACAGCCAGCTTTGCCGCCGTAATTGCATCGGCGGGTTTTGCCATTGGTATGGCACTGCAAGGCACTTTGGGACATTTTGCTTCTGGAGTTATGATTTTATTATTTAAACCATTCAAAGTGGGACAGAACATCACTGTCGGAGGGGCTTCCGGTACAGTCGCGGAGATTGATATATTCTCAACTATGCTAGACACTCCAGATAATCGCAGAATCATTATTCCTAACGGTTCTGTTTTTGGTTCTCTTATTGAAAATATTAGTCACCATCCTACTCGGAGAGTAGAAGTTGTCGTTGGAACCGATTATTCTTCAGATATCGATCGTACCCGTTCTATATTAAATGCCGCTGTCAAAGATTGCCGCTTTGGATTGGCCCAACCTGAACCTGTGGTACTCCTTTTAGAGCTGGCCGACTCAAGCGTAAACTGGGCCGTCAGAGTTTGGGTTCAATCAGATAATTTTTGGCAAGCTAAAGACGACCTTACTGCTCGAATTAAAAATCAACTCGATGATGCGGGGATAGGAATACCGTTCCCACAAATGGAACTCAATTTGCCCAAAGAATATTTTAGTTTAGATAAATCCAGAGAGCAAAAGACCAGTTTAGAAACCCAACAATAGTTAAATCATATTATTTTTAAAATTCACAGAGGAGGATTAATGAAGGCACTTATTTTTTTATTGACGTTTATAGCGACTACGGCTTCGGCGGCTACTGAGTATAGATGTGAAACTCCCGAAATATCACGTCGCCAAGTTTTTAGTAAGGGATCATTAAAATTCACGGACCAAGTGGTCAATGGCAAACGAGTTTTAACTGATGTGTCCGGTAAAATTCGTACTTCGTGGGAGGACCTGCAATTAACTGAATCTGATGGAGAGTATGTTGGAGAATTTGAAATTACGCGAATAGTGGAGAATTCAAACTACAACCCACGAGTTTATGTCAACCATTCCCAATTTCCCGAATTCAATGCAACAACTTCGAGCCATGGAATGTGGGGTGAATTCGTCGTTCAAAAGCCAGATGGAGTGGGAAGCTCGCTACACGCCCACTATATATTTCAATCCGGTGATCATATGGGCGGAGTTGTGGACTTTGAATGCGCTGTCTCCAGTGGTAGTGAAACCGAGTAGGGCCAATAAAATGACAGATTTATTTGAAAAAGAAGAGTTTTTAGAAATTCCCGTCGACAAATTGTCGGCGGACATTCTAGATTCTATCGTCGAAGAATTTATATTGCGGGAGGGGACCGATTACGGCCATAGTGAAAAGTCAATTGAAGACAAGAAGACGGCCGTTATGTCACAAATCGAAAAAGGAGTGGCGAAAATTGTTTACTCTTCACTGACTCAAAACACTACTATCATGCGTGCTAGCGAATTAAATCTTAATTGAAAGCGTGTTAAATTTCATTGAGGCAACGATTGACTTCATCAATTGTGGTCAATCCATAAATGACCATTTTTAATCCAAATTCACGTAAAGTTAAAAAGTCATCTGCACGAGCTGCCGAAATTAATTCCGGTGTCGTACAGTTGTTTTCAAGGGCTGTACGCATATCGTTGGTTTTTCTCCATATCTCGTAAACCGGAATTCGGCCAGAGTAACCGGATCCACTGCAATGAGTACACCCGACTCCAACTTTTAGTTCTGCAGGTGCTGATACCCCCAATTCTCGCTCAATGGTGGCTTTTTCAGAAGGGCTAATTGGGATCGATCTTTTACAGTGTCTGCAGGTTGCGCGAAGAAGCCTCTGTGCAACGGAGCCAATAAGACCTGCTGAAATAGTTGATGGGGATATTCCTAGCTCTTGGAGTCGATGAAAAACTTCCATAGAATTATTTGTGTGCAGTGTTGAGAAAACCAAATGACCAGTCATTGCCGCATGAAAAACAATTTGTGCAGATTCCTCATCCCTAATTTCTCCGACCATAACTACGTCCGGATCTTGCCTTAATACTCCTCGGAGAGCTTTTCCAAAGGTAAGTCCTCTTTTCTCATCCATTTCGATTTGAGTGATGCCGTCAATTTGCATTTCAACGGGGTTTTCTAAAGTGATAACATTTATGTCGACCCGATTGAGCTCGTTGAGCATCGAATACAGCGAAGTTGTTTTGCCTGATCCTGTAGGGCCTGTAATAAGAAATAGGCCCTGTTTAAATTGTGTAATTTGCTTGAAAATGTTTATTGTTCTCCGGTCTGGAGCTAACATATTTAAAGGTATGATCGCATTTTTTTGTCGAATGAGTCTGAGCACTGCGTTTTCACCATGTTTTGTTGGCATAGTTGAAACGCGTGCCTTCATAGGCTGTCCGCCCACAGTCTCACTCAGCTGCCCATCCTGAGGTAAAGCACGCTCTGTGATATCAATTTTGCTGTTAACTTTAATTTTATTAATAATTTCCAGACCAATTTGCTTAGAGATTTTTTTTGGGCGCTCTACTAGTATTCCATCGATTCTATATCGAATTGTATAGACTGACTCCGAAGGCTCAATATGAACATCACTCGCATTTTTTAAAAAGCCCTCCGAAAGGATCTCTTGATATACCTCTTGCGAGTTTTCTGACGTGGCAACAATATTTAACTTGGGACTGGTCGCACCCATATTCGTCGAGACTGTGCGAGAATTATTTTGTGTTGATGAAAGGCTGCTTTTGGCTTGAGACGCCCACCTTTTGAACTGTTGCTGAGTGATAAGAACAATTTTAATTCGATAATCCAGCAAATACCTAGCGATAACCGAATAGATAGTTTCATTTTCTGAACTAACGATCCCCACAGTTAACTCGTCGTCATTTAAAATTAATGGCAGTACTTGATAGCTTTCTATAATTGATATTGGCAATAGGTTCGCTAAGGGTGACAAATCTAAACTTTCCGACCCTTCGTATATAGATAGACCATGTTTATTATTCATGACTTGCAGACGATTTGCCAAATCACTTGCTAGAGCAATTGAAAACTCAGGGACCTTTAATAGTTCGTGGACCACAAGTTTTGGTATTTTAGCGACTCGAGTGCTTTCAATTGATTTAGCTGAATGAATATGGTTTTCGTTCAACAATACAGGAATTGTGCTGAAAGCTTCGCCAGGACCGCAATCGACGACATGAACATGAGCAGGTAAATTAGTTATTGATTTTGAAATCAGAACACTTCCATCTAAAACGATATTCAAGTTCTCGCAGACATCCCCAGATTTAAAGACATACTCAGCATCGCTATACTCAATCACTTTGATGTATGGAATTATTTGATCAAGAATCTGCTCATGGACGGAGCGAAATAAGTGCGTCCCCTGCAAAAATGTTTTCATGTCGAATTGAGGTGCACCCTTTTTCGTACGGCTTTGACGAACTTGATTACTAATGATCCTTTGAGATTCATAGAGGTTACGGATTTTTATGTAAGCTTCTGAAAAGTCAGATTCGGCAATAACACTAACAAGTAGCTCTGTACTTGGCAGCATCGTTTTTATGCGTTCATAGGTTGTCAAATCTTGAGGTTGAGTCATCGCGACGGACAACATGCCGCCGGCGTATTTCAGCGGAAGAATTTTCATTCGCTCCCAAGTGGTCACCGGAAGTAAAGAAAGAATTTCTCGTGAATATTCAGGTTCAAACTGTCTATAGTCCTCAATAGACGAGTGGGATTCAGAAATTTTAAAATTAATTTTGCCTAAAGTTTGTGCCAGCTGTTTTGGGATCACCGGCAGCTTTTTCAATATTCCATAAAACTTACTTCCAGATATTGCCATGAGCTCACAATCTTCAAAAGCAAAAGCTGAGGCGGACTTTGCTGAGTTGTTTAACACTGAAAACTCAGCAAAATGAGAGCCGGGAGGAAGAATGGCAACTCTGTTGACACGCTTTAACTCTGGTACATAATGGACGATTTCAACAGCACCTTTCTTACAAAAAGACTGTATCGAGGACTTCATTTTCTAAAAAAATGGGCTCGCCTTTTTTGAAACTTATAGACTCTAGTTGGGTCGATATAAAGTGGAGAGACTTCTCATCGACATCTTTAAAAAGAGGCGTGCATTTCCTCAACAGTAAGTTCTGTCAAATTGTTCGTCTTCGCTCAATTGAGAGAGACTAGGTTCCAGTGCTTCCATATTCAAATACATCGGAATTTTAGAATTCAAATATTATGAAATCAGTCCAACAATCTGGCTGGACTAGCCTTTAGTCATTAACCTTTTAAAAAGAAGACCCTGGTGTTTTTAAAAATTCAATTTCTTCTGGAGTAGAGGTACGACCCAAGACTTCATTGCGGTGCGGATATCTCCCAAATCGTTCAATGATTCTCTTGTGCGCTAGTTCAAATTTGTAGTTTTGCTCCAAACCAGGTTCGGAAAAGAGCTCTACGGCCACTTCGTGTACTAAAATAGATTCGCTGTGCATAAAAGGCATATAGAGGAAGGATTTTTTATTGGGTGCTAGGTCTTTAGCTTCTTGCAGACGGCAAGCTTCTTGGGCCAGGGTAAGAGCCAGTATGTCGTAGGCAAATGCTTCCGCTTTTCCACGAAACATAGACCTGGCAAATTGATCAAGAAGAATAATTTCAGCCAGTCTACCGTCTATAGAAGATCTCCAGCCAAAAAGTTCGCCTAAAATGGCTCTCTGATAGGTGAATAAGAATTTATCAGCAATTTTATTGTCTAGAGTGTCGCTTTTTTTAAACCAATCTTCCGGCTGAATTTCGTTATACCAAAAATTTAAAATATCATTGGGAGAGCAAACTACATTGTTAGGCATTTAAACCCCGTTTTATATAAAATTATCTAGAACAACCTAACATAGGTAAGTGAGTTAAATTGTTCTAATATAAGGGACTTCTATTAAAAGTTCAGTGCCGATGTTCAATTTTGATTGAACCCAAATGCGGCCACCAAGTTTTTCCGCTTCCATTTTAATGGCGGACATGCCAACCCCGCGGCCAGAAAGATCCGTAACTTCATCGGCCGTTGAAAAATCAGGCTCAAAGATCATCTGAATAATCTCTTCGTCGGTGAGCTGATCGGCTCTTTTATCTCCCTTTTCTTTCAATTTTTGACGAACTTTAACAGGATTCACACCAGCTCCGTCATTCTTTATCGCGATTTTAATCCAGTCTTTATCGTCAGATTTGAACTTTTCAAAGTTAAAATTAATGTGTGCACCTGGAGGTTTCCCCTTATTTTTTCTCTCACCTGGGCGCTCGATACCATGATCAACTATATTTCGAACGGCGTGTGTTAACGAGTTCACTAGCGAAGAATAAGGCTCAGGTAAAACCTTAAAATCACCGTTGAAATTTACATCCTGCACCTTTTTTCCTCGACTTCGAGCGATTTCAATTAGTGAGTCCTTGTGTGATTGAAAAACGTCACTTATGGGATCTAACATAAAGTTTTCAACAAAATTCTCTTCAAGCTCTGCAATAGTTAGATTCGATTTATTGCTGAAGTTCTTAAAAAATGTAGTAACGTCATCGAGCGGAATATTGAGTTGGCGTGATTCGCTGAGTAGTCGATCTCCCAGGAGTTCTTCGTATTTTCCCATATTTTCATGGTAGGCGCTAACGAGTTGGCTAAATAGATCTCGAGTAGATTCCAGGTAAATATTTTTGTCCTCGTCGTTTGCAAATTGAAGTTGGCCGAGTGTATCTTCAATTTGATGGGCAAGGTCGCGAATGCTTTCAATGGACAAAGAAGCGGCGTTCCCTTTAATAGTATGCATTTGCATTTTTAATAAATTAAAATCCCAGTCACTATTCTTTTGAATCTCTTCACTAAATCCTTTGCAGATTTTTTCAAATTCTTTGTTGAATAACGCAAACTGCTTACTGTTATTTACCATTTTCAAAATCATGCGAGCACGTTCTGCTTCAACTCGTGCTTGGTTTCGAGCCTTATACTCGGCAGTAACATCAGTCGAAACCAACACAATTTGTTGCAGTGGGTTTTCTTCACCAGTGGCTTCGCTATCATTGTCGGCGCGCACAGGGTAGTATGAGAGTTTAATTTTTCGTTGCTCATCAGAATGGGTGTACCACTCCATTCCAAGGCCCGTCATTTCCGAGAAACCTAGTTTTTCAGAAAAGGTGAGTTTTAACCAGTTTTTGAATGTAACAAGTTCTTTCTCTGGAACACTAAGGACGTCCCAAATATCTTTGCCGATAGGTTTTGTTTCAAGAAAGTCCTCCGTCGCCCGGGAGTAAATAGGAAGACACTTGCCTTTGCTATCAAAAAGCAAAAACCCCTGATCGACGCTATCTAGCATGGTTTTCATCCAGCTGTTGAGGTCTTCAATCATTTGTTTTTGCGATGCAAGCTCTTCTTTTTGGCGTGCAAGCTCAAGGTTTTTGCTAATAACCTCTTTTTGTGTATTGTTTTCTTGACCTTCCAAATATATGAGTGTCCAGGCGACCACACCCAAAGAGAGAACAATGGTATATCCAACGATTGCAGCAGGTGTGTCGACCTCGTTAATCTTTAAGCCAACTTTTTCGTGATGAGCTATTATTAAAATTTCTAAGGCGGCGATGGCCGTAGTATAAATTACCCATTTTTTTTCCACAAGTAGGGCGCCAAGTATGGGTATGATGATCATAAAATTTGTAACGGCTGAAGTGACTCCACCAGTATTTAGTGACCTAATTGGACTGACCGTCATAAAGAGTACAAAAAACAGAACCGTAGGTATGGTAAGGTTTCCAGTAACTTTTGTGACCCATAAAACACCCAAAAGAAAGACAGCTACAATATTTAGAAAATATACTGTACTACCTGGCTCGTCAGTTATTGAAACGCGAATGACGTACATCAAAGGTAGGATGAGTGTCCATGCTAAATACATGGTTACAAGCAGTCTTGCTTTACGATGTTTTTCTTGCCCTTCAAAAGTCGTTAAATCTTTTTTCAGGGAGTCATGGATAAAAAAGTTTACTATGGATTTTAATATGTTTTTCATTCTTTAAGTATCTTACTCCAAAAAATCCAGTCAAGACCGGGTCTAATTAAACGGCGAAAACCACCAATACGGATGGGTGAGTTCATAGGGCGTTAAACAATCAATCAGCGAAAAATAAGAGGATGTTGAACTATCGATAAAATAAACTCGGCCCTTTATCTAGTTATTTGACTTCGACAATTAATAACGTGATGTCATCACCCAAGGAGCTGAGGTCGCCGGCGTAATCTTGAACTTCCTGATTCAATATTTGAACTATATTTTCAATTTTATTTGCATCTTTATGAAGTGATTTAAGTTTACGATAGAGCTTTTTTTCACCATACATTTCGTTGTTTTTACCATTAAGTTCCACTAAGCCATCAGTGTACATCATTATCGAATGACCAGGTGAGAGCTGGAGGACTTGATCTTCGTATTTGTCATCAACACCAAAGCCTAGAATTGGACCTTGTGGTGCATTTATAAAGTCTATATCCCCATCGGGCTGAAGGAAATAGGGTATTGGATGGCTTGCAGATGAAACCTGTAATTCGAGTGAAGATTCGTTAAAAATGCAAAGTGACATTGACATTCCTAGCCGACCATTTGTCAGGTTGTACAATACTTTATTTATCTCACTCAAAATCTGACTTGGGTTGAGGTTTTGATTTTTCAATAAAGACATAGCTGTTTTTACAGCAACCGTAACAAGAGCCGGTGCCACGCCATGACCAGTAGCATCTCCTACGGCTACGATAACCTTGTCGTCAATTTTCTCATGAAACCACCAGTCACCGGAAACCTCGGAGGCAGATAAATGAAGGCCATGAATTTTTACTCGATTATAGGATTTTTCGAGTGAAGAATTGGTAAGCTGCAAATCTCTAGCATCGAAAAGCTCTCTCTCCATTCGAACTTTCTCCGCAGATAACTTAACTAAATTGATGTTTTTTTTAACCAGCTTGCTAAGCTCGCTCAGCATTGGCTTAAATCGAGAGGCGAATTTGAATTCTAATTCCGATGGGTCCTGCATTCGGCTTGATAGAGATATCGCCTTTTTAAGCGTTTTGAGGTCCTTCGAAAGCAGTTGATAAAATAGAATATTCAATATCAATAAAGCGGATACTACCAAAGTCCAAGTAAGATCGAATTCAGGGATAATTAATGCGGCCAATGAAAGTAGAATAACTGTCAAATAGGCTAAACTGAATTTATTGCGGTTTATTAATTTTTGAATAATCATAATATTAATGATTTAATGTTTTAGTACCAAATTCAATGACAAAGTAAACTGATTTCAAACAGTTGCATGAAAACCAAACGAGGCCTTTCTTGGAAGTCAAAGACGCACGAGTATTAATTGTAGATGATCAAGTCATGATTCGGTCTATGTTAATAGAAATTTTGGGTGAAATCGGAGTTAAGGATGTCGAAGAAGTCGAAGATGGGAAAGCCGCTTTAGAGAGAATGAAGGAGATTCGAAGTAACGGCGAAGAGATGCATGTCATTTTTTTAGACTGGAACATGCCTGAAATGACCGGATATGAGTTTTTAATGGAAATTCAAAATCAGGACTTAATGGGAGATACAAAAATTGTAATGCAAACAACAGAAAGTGAATCTGAAAAAGTCATGAAGGCTTTGATGGCGGGGGTAGATGATTACGTGGTTAAGCCCTACCTAGCTGAACAGATAGTGAAAAAATTTACGGGAATTGTGACCAAGCTTTAGCGTTAACTTGCACTCATTCCCCCAGCAGCGGATAGTTATAAATATGCCTATTTTAGATAAAAACATAAAAATTCTCGTCGTAGATGATGACCCGTCAGCGCGTTTGACGGTCATTAATATTTTAGAAGAGATGGAATTTGAAAATATTTTTGAATCCTTCGATGGAAAAGATGCCTATAGCAAAATCAAACAAGAACAATCCAGCGGCGATCCCTTTCAAATAATATTTAGTGATTGGCAGATGCCTGAAATGTCTGGGATTGAGCTGCTTAAAACTATCAGAGAGGACGAAAGCCTTAAAGGGTTAATAGTTATTTTAGTTACTGCGCTCAATGAAAAAAAGTTCATGCTACAAGCAATCGAATTGGGAGTCGACAGTTATATCACTAAACCTGTTGACCCTAAGCTTATAAAAGAACGCCTTAAATTGGCGGCTCAAAGGCGTGGCCTTGAAGTCGCTGTAACGGTTTGATGACAAAAAACTTCTTACGGCCTTTTGCCATCAAGCCAGTGAATTAGCCGATTAAACTTTTAAGCATCCATGCGGTTTTTTCATGGTATTCAATTCTCGCCCCTAATAGACTGTTTGTTCCTTCGTCATTGGCGCCTTCGAGCAACGGGAGTATTTCTTTAGCAGTTCTAGTGACTTGCTCGTGATCAAATAAAAGGTTTTTAATCATTTCCTTATCCTGAGTGTCAGAGCTGGTATCATCTTTTACTCGACTTAATTCAGCAAACTCAGAGTAAGAGCCGGGAGCCTTTACTCCTAACACGCGAATACGTTCCGCTATTACATCTACGGCCAATGCCAAATCCGTATATTGCTGTTCAAACATCAAATGCAAAGTTTGAAACATTGGTCCAGTGACGTTCCAGTGGTATTTATGTGTTTTCAAATAAAGTGTATATGAGTCTGCAAGCAGTCGAGACATTCCGTTGGCTATCTCAACTCTTTTGTTTTCCTCTATTCCAGTATTTAAATTCATTAAATGCCTCCATTTGTTTAGTATTTAGCCGAAAGTATTATAACAGCAACATTTTCATTTATACAGCTAAATCTCTAAAAGGCATCTTTGCTAGTCCGAACCAAAGGATAGGGCAATTACTTGGAGATACTTAGGTAGGTATTGATAATTCCAGTGTGCATTTAAAATCTTGATCGGATTTTCAAGTGCAATAAAATTGAAATGTTCAATTTAACAAATGGAGAAGTACATGAAATATATTTTAGCATTTATCGCAATTGTTTTTCTTGCGGGATGTTCGGAGTCTGATAGTAGTGGGGAGGGTTCAAGTTTTGATTCTGGTGTGCCTTCAGTTGATGAAACATTAGAGACGGCGACACCTTCTGGTTTGGTTACATTAACTAGAATGTCGAGCACCCCAATCTCTATGAGGTCAATAACAGATGAGGCAAGCCTTCGTACTTTTATCAAAGAGCGTATTTTTACAAATTGTGGAAATGGCACAATCTCAATGTGTACAGACATGACTTATTATCGTAAATGGACGACGGAACTTGATTCTAGAATTGAGTCATTGGAATCGAGATTCTCTACGCAACCAACTTGTTTCGATGAAACTCCGACACAGGTGGATTTTACAGTAGGATCAAATACCATCACTATGTACTTGAGCTGCTGGGAGTCCCACACAGTTCCTAGTGGAGTTGAGTTTCAACACATGGCAGTGGGTTTAAGTGGGTCAGATTTTTATTTATTAATTAAAACGAAGTTCGACAGTAGTTCTGGAATGGTTTTCTTAGCCAAAGCAAGTAGCGCCGGTGACGTAGCAGAAATTTGGGTTTTGGGACGGGGAACAAATGGTGATGTATTAGCTCGTACTTTTGCAAATCGTACCACAGGGGCTATTACGCATTTTTACTCCACAGACCAACCCAATAATATGGAAGGTTTATGCTCATTTTTTGGTAGAACGGACGGAACAAGTGCTTTTTTTGCAGCACAGGATAATTCATCATCAAGCTGTGCCGCGACTACGATTTCCAACAGTGGCTGCAAAAATGCCGCAGATATTTCTACAAATGGATCAGATTGTTCATCAATTAACACGGCACCTACTGGATTTGGTACAATCACTGTTACTGACAATAGCAACGTAAGCGATTCAAATTTCAGTACAGAAGTAAATACAATTATTAACTATGATTTAAATGCGGCTGGAATCAGTTCAATCAGCGCACAGTAATTGACTAAAAGCGTTGGTTTTTCACTCGAATGAGTGGAAACACGAGGGAGTTTTAGCGTTTATAGAGTAACAACTTTTAAAGAAGCCCCTTCATCACGGGTAGGGGCTTCAAATAGGTCCTCCATGTATTCAAACATAGCTCTATCTACAGTCATGACAAAGGTCTCGCCCTTTTTTTTGTTCCTTTCCTGAACACGGCTCCAGCGCAATGCTGTATCTACATTCAAGAAATGGGTTTCGACTTCAAATCCGTTAGATTTAAAATAATCAATAAAGTTTTTTCTGTGATTTCTAGTGCTAAACCCTAGATCTAAAAGGCTTCTTTGTTGAACTGCAGCTCTTTCTAGAGCCAATTTTTTAATGAGATTTTCGCTGCGAGATATTCTGGCGGTATACCACTCTTGGTTGTCCACGAACCACTGCATATCAGGCTGTTCGGGCATGTCCTGCCAGTAAAGATGCCTCATCCAATCGTCAATCGAATAAATCCCGGCACATAGTTTTTTTGCCTGAGATTTTGCGTAAGTTGTTTTACCGGCTCCAGTGGAACCTACAATCAGGGTAATCAAATTACCATCCTCATTCAAAATAGGCTGTTTCCACGGCAAACTCGAAAGGAGCTATTGGTCAAATGTACTATTTATTGTTTATTGAACAAGTACTGATGCCCAGTACCTTATACAGGGGACAAAATCCAACAAGCCCAGTTACAATGGGGACGATTCCAATATAACCCCAAGCCGTTTCAGGGCCGATAAATGCCATAGATAAAATTCCAACTCCAGCCAATACTCTTATGGTTCTATCTATAGTGCCTTCGTTCTTTTCCACAGTTGATCCCCTTTTTGATAAATTAATTTGGCCCATTTTATATGCTTGTAATTTGTTTTTAAAGTAAAATAATTGAATATTGCTGAAGTGTTCAATATCACTGCCGGTCATTGGAGTGGGTGAAGAGTGAAATTCAATTTGTCTTTCCCATTTCTGGAGCACTAAAACATTGAGGCAGTCAGGGAAATGGGTCTTGCAGACGGCGATTTAGTGACTACCATCCGCTTCGCGCATTTTTTTTAAAACCGTAGAGATGGTATCCTGATCAATTTCAGCTAAGACCATGAGGGCTTTGGCTCTAACAAAATCATCTGAGTCAACGGCATCAAGAAATTCTTCCACCTTATCAATTTCTGCCAAGCTTTCTAAAACAAGAGTTCCCTCGAAATTTTCGTCATCCATAAAACCAATCTTTCAAAAATTAATCCCCAGTAAATACTGGAGCATCTCTAAAACCAAGTCGCCCAACAGCCGGCAACTTTATCGCTGGCCGTAGAATATCAAATCCAAACGACAACCCCAAGATATTAAATTCAATCCCCTCACCCAAGCCGAGAGTAAAGCCAAGGAGTCCATAGATGGACATTTGGATACCGGTCCCAGATTCTGAAAGGGCAAAAAGATCTCCGTCATCGATCCAGTCTTTTCCAATGGCATTCGGAGGTAGTTCTACTTGTAGCTCGTCGACGTTTCTAATGATATGAGAAACGAACGAATTGCTGTTGGGCCCAGGGTACATGCGGTAATAGTTTTTATACTTATACGAGGCTATTGCCTTTCGAATCTGCGGTATTGCATTTTCGGCGTCTTTTCCACGAATATCGGTAATGAGATCTGGCATACTGCCATACCATTTTCTATCAGGTTCGTCATCGCTTCTACTGATGGCCTCGCCACCATTGCGCGCTCGCCATCCAATGACATGGTAGACTTCATAAGTAGGTGCCCCTTTTTCTTTAAAGGCAACCCATGAGTGCACTGCTACGAATCTATGCCAATTAAATGTTCGTGCCACATAAACTTGGACAATCGCTTCTTCGACTTCGCCAGGTTTGGGGGCAATATTCGCACTACTTCGATCAGCGGTACGCCAATCGGAATGACTGCAGGACAAAACAGTAAAAAGTAGAGGTAGTGCTAACAAGTTTAATGACTTCATGATTAACCTATAAAAATAATTGGATCGAGTTCGAGTTTTTATGTGAAATAAGTCTCGGGTTTTTTAATCAATAATTTTGACTAATATAGAAGAGATTTGGTGAGATGAAAAGCCCAATCAAGAGGCCTTCCCTTGCGGGACGGCCTAAAAAATAAAAATGAAAATAATTTTGGTAGATTTTACCCATTTTTTTCACTTTCTAATTGATTAACTATATCTAATATTTATTGTCCTCTTAAATGTACAAACTGACTTTTGTGGTTTTGCACGACTCGAACAACCAAGTGATAGTTCCCCTCTTTCTTAGTAACTATTGCATGACGGTCTTCGAACAGCTCTCCTGGTCCATAAGAAACGACCAATAGAGTTACAAGATGATGAGCCAATTCTTTTGAAACCAAAATGTCAACGAAGTAAAGTTTTACATTGTTTGCGTTTTGCAATGAATAGTTCCAAATAGACCATTTTTTAACACGCAAGTTAAGCCTGTAAAAAATGACTAAAATTGGAATTGAGAATAACATTAAAATTGGTAAGGCTAATAATGTGATCCAAATCAATGGTGTTGAGACCAGTAAGGATAGTACCACTGCTATGGATGTAATAATCCATTTCATGCGAAGACTCCCATTTAAAAATAAATAAACTTAATATGTTGTATTAGCTAATGACCCTAAGAGGTGGGCCTCTCAAGTATAGTTTTGCGCAAAAGTGACTTAAAGTTGATGTCAGTATAATTTTGGTAAATTCCGAAAAAATAATCGTAGTAACATGAAGGGAAAACTCAGTTTTTTTGACTAAATCACTTAGGTTTTCTGAGGAATCCTCCAAATTTACCGAGGAGAATTTTTCATGAAACAAATTTAGAAGAGTCTGTCGCGACTTTTCATTACTTAAACTACGACTATTGATTGGTGGACTGTTTTTAAAATTTCCGATGGTGCTATAAACAGAAGAGTCGGATGTCAAAGCATTGCCAGCCAAGAGGACAAGGCCAAAGAAAAATGCGTGAATGCTAATTTTCTTTTTTGAACCCATAATAGGGGAGCTTTATGCCTGTAAGACCATTGAGTCAACAATTCTAATTTAGTCGATGAGTTGAGTTAAAGTTAATAAGGATTGGGGTGGAAAGTGTAGGATTTTGAAAGAGCCAGATCACAGAGGTGAATTAAAGCGTAGTTGAATACAAAAAAGGGGTGTTAGCACTGAAAGAATAGGAAGAAAGCCACTAGATATTTTTTTGGCCAAGTGCGTTTCTACATTAATATGAGCTTTAAACCGTGTTAAATTTGTCGCTCTTTGAGTTTTAGGGGGGTACGTGTTTCAGGATTCATTGCAACTCATTACAAGTAAACTACATGAATGGTCAGACACCCTTGTGGTCATGTTTCCAAACTTAATTTTGGCGGCATTAGCTTTATATATTTCAATTAAAATAGCTAAGGGGACGTCCAAACCATTTCAAAAGTTAGTCGATCGTTTTGCTTCCAATAAAGCAGTAGCAAGTGTTCTCGCAAAAGCGTTGTTTGTATTCGTATTGGGTGTGGGGCTCTTCATAGCTCTAAGTATTCTTAAGCTCGACAAGGCAGTTACTTCGTTACTAGCAGGTGCCGGGGTCATCGGTTTGGCGCTTGGTTTTGCCTTTCAGGAGATCATGTCCAATTTCGTTTCAGGAATTCTGATATCTTTTCAACAGCCGTTCAAAGTGGGCGACATTGTTGAGCCACTGAAGACGATTTATTTTTTTTTGATATCAGTCTCTGTACTCACAACAATGATTTACTATCGTAGTAAGGCGTTGCAACAAGAGGAAAAATGCAGGCAAGTGACCTTAGATAGCTCGCCCCTCATGTTGGGGCAACTTCTAGGTGCGCCGATTGAAAGTCACAAATTGGGTGAAGATCGATTGGAATACTTTTTTCAAACAAGTCCACTTTTAACCACTCGTATTAAAGCGGTTTTTCAGAAAGATAACGGGCGTCTCGTAGAGTTTATCTGCGGAGACATTGTACTGAGCAATCCCATAGTTAAAGATTAGCGTAATGCGCGGTATAAAATTAAGAGTTACCGGATGCTAAAAAGACAAATTAAGCATCTTCAATTATTATACAGGGATAATGTTAGCGTAACATAATAGTTGTTTTAAGAGGGGCCTAGGTTGAGTTTCGTTCATTTGCATACCCATTCCGAATATTCGCTGTTGATGTCTTCATGTCGAATAAAAGACATGGCAAGACAGGCCTCCGAATGGGGAATGCCAGCCTTAGCACTGACTGACTATGGCAATATGTTTGGTTCCATTCAGCATTATTTTGCTTGTCGTGAGATGGGAGTTAAACCA
>JAWKNX010000001.1:0-4846 GCA_041391465.1 Bdellovibrionales bacterium | reverse complement strand
TAATTTTATTTTTGTATAGTCTCGTTATAAATGCTATTTTGCGTCCTAATTATTGTGCTGCCTACAAACTGTAACGGCTTAAACAATAGATCTGTAAATAGTATCGGTTTATTAAGATCCCAATTCATGATTTTTACATAGATTCCGTTGTGCAAATATAATATTCCTTTTTTACACCCTTCGCATTCGATCTCCTCAATATGGCTCTGTTCATTCCCAAACAACGTGGCTTTACTAAAAATAACTCTAGCATGTTTTCGACAGCTCATCGGCACAACATATCTAAGACCATCCATTTGAAAAATATTCCAGCTTATAATCTCAGCAACTTCTTCCTGCGTTCCAATTTCTGGTTTTTTGCCAAACTTTTCTTGATAATAATCTACAAAGCTATAAAGAAGGTTCTCTCTTGCCAACAAAAGGTTGTCGCCTTGCCATTCATATCCATAGCTTGCTTTATAGGCTTCCTTTGCCCAATGTATCCATATTTTTTTTGAATGGCAGAATTGTGACACGATTTTGAGTTTTTGGTCCAAAAAACCAACACGATCTTTAATTTTAATCAACTTGCCCTCTGAGATTGGGTTGTACCGCGTCACTATGAAGGGTGCTTCTCCACACGCTATTTCTAGCTTGAGTTCACGCACATAGTTTTGCCAGTTCTTATCGTCAATTTTGCTCCGACTAAGTAACCTATTAATTTTTGCGATTATGTTAAGCGGAGTAAAAACTTCCCCTTTGTCCTTTGTGCGATGACGTTGCTCTTTCTGGCTTTTTGCTGCTCGTGGCTGTATGAGTAAATTATATTTTCCGGTCACGAGTTTTGTATGGATATTTTTTTGGGGCTCAAACTCGTCTCCATATTCTCTATATGTATCTGTACCCCAAATGATATTTTGATTTGTTGTTTTATCTGAAAGCAAGATGTCGAGTAAATTCCCCCTACACCTTAAAATTCCTTCTTGAATATCTATTTCGGATTTGGTTTTTTTCATCAATTAACTCATAGATTTAACGTTACTTTCTATAAAGTCGATTTCCTTTTTATTGAGCCCATATTTGTTGTAAAGTTGCTGGTCAATATCGTCTATGGATTTTGACCAGTCGACGTCTGAATTCTTCGTAAAGTCTTGTATGGGTACGTTTTTCCATGTACCGATGGAGTTATGTTGAGTAACTTTTAGTGTACCCAATAAGGTGCGACAAAATTTTGTTTTCATATATTTGAGCAACGACTTTGCATCTTTCTCACTTGTGAACGCTCCGAAACTCATGAAGGTTTGGGTATGTGCTACAAATGGTTCGCCTAAACTAGGGTCCGCAATAACAGAAGTAGCCCCGTTTTCACCTATAGCTCCCGCTCCTCTTGATTTTGGCAAAAAAACCTTCCATTTCTCAAGATTGGGATGATCTGCTATATATTTTCGTTTAATCCATTTCAGCTCTCTTTTGTTTGTTCTCCCAAGCACACGGATATATTCGCCAATCTTAGGTTGTACGTTGAAGAATATTTCTGGCATCAACTCAAATATTTTAGTGCCAATGGCCTTTTCTTCCCCAGGCGTAACTCTTTCTTTAAGTTCTGGAATTTCGATGTAGAGTTGTTCTGTAAGCTTATAACTACTGTTACCAAATACGATGCTGGTTATCGGTTTGAATTTGTTTGAGAGGACTTTGTTGAGTATAGAGCTCGATTCTTGAAATGGCGAAAAATCCAATCGGCCCAAGTAATTTATTTGCGTCTCTAATGGTTATAGCAACTCCTCCGGGTATGTTAATGTTTGGGAATATTTTGCTTGAATCTTGCTCAAACAATATTATTCCTAGGTGTTCATCATTCAGCATTTTTTTGTTCCAATCTTTAGGGGTTTGACCAGCATCAAATAAAAATCTAGCAGGAGTAATAAGACAAACCACATCCGAGATTTTAAACGATTCTTCCATGAAATAAGGATAAATAGGGTTGTCTCTGCTATTGCCCGTTTTCTCCTGGTATGGTGGGTTTCCAACAATTGCTGTGAATCTCATGGTTTTATCCTTATTGAATTTACTACTTAAATCTTTCTGGATGTCATATTCTTTGTGTTTTCCCTTGTGTTGAAGTTTAGTGGTTAGATCCTCGATATAAATTATATTTGTCTTTGCATTCTGATTGTAACCCGCAAGGGTACGTTTAGTGATACTCTGTGCCATGGGGCTTTTGCAAAGCACATATACATTCTCTTCCAATACCTCATTCCATAGTTTTTTGTGAATCTTGAATTCAGACTCTTTACGATTTCGTTTTAACTTCCGTGAGTATATATTATAAGCCACCAAGAGAGGGTAAAGTCCTGATTTAGCATTAATTTCTAATATCTTCGTGTCTTCTTTCTCCCATATACTTGTATCTAAGTCTTTACTTATCCATACAGGTTTGCCGGATTTACCGTCTACTTCTCCACTGCTAAAGTTATGGCCTCCAAATGCTTTAGTTAAATGCAAGTTAACTACATTCCACGGAGTAAGAACCGTTTCTTTATCTGGGTTTTTAAAGGTGTTGAATATTTCTGCGATTGCATTTATTCTTTCCGTCGGCAACAAGTTATCACAATCAAATGCTTTTGCGCGAATACTGTGTGCAACTCCTTTAAAGACGTCCTCGTCATAGTATTTAATAAAATCTCTAAATTTATCTTTGGTGAGGCCTTTCGGCATAAACTCATTCCAAGACTCGTTATCAATAAGTTTGATAAACTTTTGCAGTGTAATATCTTCACGAATCGATACATTTGCGCCATAAACGAGCATTGGCATACGAATGCTTACTGCTCGCAAGATACTAATAGCATCTTGTTTCTGCTTGCGAGCTTCCTTAAGCTTTTTTATTGCTTCTACCTCCTCGGTCGACAGATCCTTGTTCTGTTTTAATTTTTTCTCTGCTGCTTCGGCGACTTTTTCAAGAGGGCTGTCTAGGCCTATTTCGTTTACTTTAATTTCATTTATTCGCTCAGAAGTTGCAGAACCTATGACAGACTTGAGGTCATTGAACTTAATAATGTCAACTTCTTCAAGTTTTAATAGTTCGTCGTTGTATAGTTTCGGATCATCAAACCCATTACGACTAACCCGTTCGATAATTGCTTTCTTGAGTTGCCCAAGCATGCTTTCAACGTCATATTGCTTCATCCTTCCCTCTTCTGCTGCAAGAATTGGACAGAAATTAAGAAACTGGTCCATTGCATCTTTTTGAGCTGGAGAATTTGTTTTGCCTGATTTGTGGTTGAGTTCAACCGCTTCTGCTATGAGCCGGAGGGTGCGATCCGGTGCAAAATCAAATACATAACCTTTAGTTTTTAGTTTACCGCTTATTCTAGCTGGTGTTTGGCAGCGAAATGCGGTCTGGAGATACGTTGTTGCTGATGCTGTGTCCGACATCATAAATACAGCTGTCCACTGTGGAATAGAGGCACCAGTGGTAAGACGCTGACCCGTTAAGGTGATAGTATAGTCGTGATCACTGATAGCTCTTAAAACGCGGCTTTTTGCATCCGTATCTTGTTCATCGTCGTGATTGTTTCCAGAAATATTGACTACCCCGAATTTACCAAAAACGGCGTGGTCTTTAAGCAACTTCTCCATAGCTTCTATTACCATAACCCTATTTGGTAGCAGCCAAAGTGAATGTTTATTGTAATCCCGGTACTTTTCTATGGAGTAAGGGAATTTAGTTTTCAGAGAGCTGTTTGCGAGAAGATCCAAAAACTTTTTTACCATTGGTTCGTGAACAAATTCTGAAACATCATTCCCTTCATTATCCTTACGAACTCGGAAGAACTCGTGGAATTTAAACGCTCCATCTAACGAATCATGAAAACTATCTCCTAGGCTGCCAATATGATTAGAAAAAGTGTCGATGTCATATGTAAGAATACTTAGAGAGGGAAGATCCGCGTATGGATTTGGGGTGCCAGGATTTAGCTTATCCCAGTTTACTTTTGCCTCCTGTTCCATTACATAGTCCCAAGTGTAGATGTCCTCCTCCTCGTGTTTATGGAGAATATTGAAAGGTGTCCCAGAAAGCTGGAGAGTAAATTTGGTGTGTATTTTTGACAGGGTAGTGTCACCCAATTGGCTTTGAGTGCCTTCGTGAGCTTCGTCAACAATTAGCATATCCCAAGTTGTATCAAATACTTCTTCATTCTTATCAAACCCCTTTGCATCAGTTCCTGACATCTTATCCACGACTATTAGTTTAGAAAGTCGCAGGTCTTGTAGTGAGGCAAAATAAACAAATGGTTTATTTATTTTGGTAAGTCTACTTATTTTTTCACCTTGCTCCTTAGAAGAATACTCGTAATTTTCGCCGGCCAGTACCTTGTTAAAATCATCAAACCAGTCTGATCGTACGCTTGGGCGATGAGTTACGATTAAGACTTTTTTCATGTTATTGTCTTTTGCAACCTGCATTGCTGCGGAAGTTTTACCAAAACGCATTTTTGCATTCCAGAGGAAGTGCTTGCGATTCTTCCTAATCGCCTTGGTAGTCTGTTGGATCGCATCTAACTGGTTTGGGCGGAAAACAAAGGGTCTTTCAGCTGATATTTTTCTCTCTTGTGTAGTTAGAGCTGCTCTACCTTCTTTAACAGCTTGAATGGCGTGTTTGACAATTTCCAAATCTATCTCAAACCATTCTGAACGAGCATTATTAGTTTCAGATTTTCGCTCGAAACCTGAACGAATCAACACATTGTGGACGTCTGTATCTGAAAAATAGTCGTTATTGTTTGTTACTGCTAGTTCAGCGTGTTCCAAGACAAATAGAACGTCCGCTGTCTTGGTCTGTTGATTAATTCTGGTACGAGCG